>DATDQA010000074.1:0-16235 GCA_035292505.1 Saprospiraceae bacterium
TTTCCGCTTTCGTCATTCGCATTCCCCGAAAAGGGATAGTATGCAATCAGATCCGCCTCAGGGAGAAGTCCGAAGTCCCGTACCAATATCTCAATCGATGCTTCCGCAGAAGCGCCTTCATCATCACTTACCGAAACTTCAATACGATAGATGCCTTCAGCGCCGGGACTTGTCCATTGGATTGCCGGACCATCTCCGCTTATCTGCCCCGCTGTGGCCGACCAATTAAAATTGAGTGGATCCATGTTCAGATCTATTGCATCGCACTGGACTGAGATCGTGCTATTGGGTTTGGTGAAACGTCGTTCAGTATTGAGGTCGATGATTTGTGGAGCGACATTCACTTCAGATCTGATCATCAACGTGAGGGTAGCAGTATCTCTTTGCGCAGCTTCATCAACAACGATCAACCTGATGGTATCATCGACTTCAATGTCTGCGGCGACGTACGTCCCGATCTTTCCACTGTCGATAATCTCACCGCTATTTGTAGACCAGAGAAAGTGGAGATCAGTTTCTTTGGTTTCATGATCGACGGCCTGTGCAAAGAGTTGGAGAGTATCACCAAACTCTACCACATGATTGAATACTGCCAGACTTTGGATTCTCGGATGAAAATTATAGCCTTGTACAGTTTGGTCAAAATCTATTACCACATCATTTCTCAACAGCTTATTGACTTGATACGAAGAGCTTGATCCTGAGGGCACATAGACCAGGAGTCGAGCTTGATCAGCGGGAATTGACATTTGCGTTTCAGCAGAAACATTTTGCAGAATAAAACTCTCCGTGAGCGCATCATAGACGTCGACAGGTGCATCACCGAGATCAAGCCTGATTGTCTTTTCTGTTGCGTAAGGATTGTAAACGAGATAGGATGGATATGCAGGTGCATGAAAGAAATCGGTCTTCAATACGTCAATAAGCAGAATCTTTTCAACATCAGTCTTCTGCAACAATCCACCCAGATATCCGATGGACGAGGTACCGTAAAGAGCAAGATTCGTCGCAGCCCAGCCACCGGCGAGTGCATCTCCTGTTGAGAATGGACTTTTACCATTGAGTATTTCACGTAAGGCTTCATAACCAATTACTGATTCAGGATCATTCACCTGTGACCAGGCACTGGCATCCTGTTGATTAGCAGGGAGAAATCCCGGATACATGAGTCGTGTTGCATTTGCCATATTCAAGACCCATTTACCCACGGCTCTTGCATAGCGTTTGTCGTAGCGGACCAGTGGAACCAATGCCGCAGCCTGTTGTACAGCATTCATCTGAAAAGCATAATCATTCCCATTGTCATTTGCTTCGCCGACGAGACCGGAGACATCTACTCCTCCCCAGTTCCCAACGATCGTTCCCCAGCCGCGCAAGGGCCCGCGATTGAAGACCCAGAACAGCATTTTCTCCACATCATATCTGGTACCGAGTTCAGCATTCATTTTCGCAGCGATGAAACAGCCATAGGGAAGCTGTAACTCATAGGAAGGATTTGCACCGAGATTGCTTAAAAACTCCATGCTCCATTCCGCCGCTTTGAGATATTCTGGATTCCCGGTTTGGTTATATGCGTGATAAAGTACCCAGGCAAAAGCTCCTGCCGCTTCCGGTTCCGGGACACTTGTGTCGTTGGGTTGCATATCGACAAAATCCCAGGCGCGGTGATTCATATTGGTGCGCTTCCATGGTGTGTCACTACCACCAAGCCCACGCACTGCTTCTGCAAAACGATCTGCAACAGATATAAACTGGCTTTGTGCGTCGCCGATAGTTCCATAGAGATCGTAGAGTTGATAGAAATAAATATTCGGCATCATATCATACCACCAGTCATTCCCACTGCTTCCATTCCTGTTATTGAGATAAATCAGTTCGCCATTTATACTATTGAAATAATCCTGGCTGTAGAGGATCCAGTTTTCGCCAAAGTGATTTGACTTGTCGATACCTACAAGGCTTGCACCTACAAGAGAGGGGAGGACATTGATCGCCTCACCGGCATTGTTGCTGAACGTCCCGACATAGCTATCGAGGCCAAAACTTTTATTCTCCGGATAATTGATGCCGTTGTCGCTGATAAAGACAAGAGGAAGATGTTCGCCCACAGCATCTGTACTATAGACAAATGAATCGTACGCTGCAGCGACCTTATCCCAATCGCGCATGAAATAGGGCTGAGGGTCATTGGGCATCAGTTCAACTCTGCTAATTGTAATTTGACCCTGCTGTGCAAAAACAAAAAGCGCGATGCAACCAAGGAAAATGGTCAGAAAAAAACAAAGGCATCCGCTACGAAAAGTCCCTTCGCTGCCCCCTGACCCCTGGACAAGCTCAGGGCCGGCCTCCTGAAAGGGGAAACCCCCCTCCGTGCAAACCATTGAAGATGTGTGCTCAGTCAATAACGCTCCTGTCGAAGTAGAATCCATCATATTAGTTCCCCTTCTTATCATCATCAATAGCCCGGATTTTGTGTCAACATTGAATTGAGATCAAGTTCTGTCTGGGGGATCGGAAAGAACTCATGCTTACCCGTCTGAAAACCCGTAAGCAGATCCTGGGCAATGCCCCAACGTACCAGATCAAAAAAGCGGTGCATTTCAAAGCCGAGTTCTACTCTGCGCTCATGCCTCACCGCTTCGATCATGCCAGCCTGGTCAAGGCCTGTGACCCTTGGCAAAGTATTGACCGGATCTGCTGCTTGCGCCCGCGCTCTTGCCCTGACTACTTCGAGCGGTATCTCAGCTTCTGCGATCCTGCCCAGTTCAGCATTAGCTTCAGCTTCCCAAAGCAATACCTCCGCATACCGGATCGCTGTATAATTGATATCACCATCCGATTTCTGGGATACCTCTGCTACACTCTGCAAATATTTCTTTACACCAAAGCCGGTGGATGAATATGAAGGCTTGTACACATAACCGAAATATTGGTCATTATTCCTTGCTATGGTAAACGATAATCTAGGATCTCCCGCTTCAAAGGTATTGACCAGATCGGCAGTGACTTCTGCAAAGCCATATCCATCGGGGACTTTCTTGGATGTCCACCATTGATTCAGATTATTGCCGACACCGAGTTCGAGATTGGCGTGTTGTATTTCCCAGACGGACTCACTATTGTTCTGCGTTGATTCTCTGAAGTTGTCGAGATATTCGGGCACCAGGCTGTAGACTCCAAGCGCTTTGATCTGACTGACGTAATTCAGCACTTCATTCCAGTTTTCCTGGTAGAGAGAGGTCTTTGCCGCAAGCGCAAGTGCCGCTCCTTTTGTGGCACGTCCTACATTGGCACCTGAATATTGTACAGGGAGCATTGAAGCTGCCCGGATGCAATCTTCGATGATCTGCGCACGGATCTCCTCCAGAGAATTGCGAGGTACATGCACTTCATCAGGCGCCTGGATCTCCGTGATGAGCGGAACTGGACCGAATATCTGGCTTAAGACAAAATGATAATGCGCACGCAAAAAAAGTGCCTCCCCGATAATCCTGTCTTTCAGTTCCTGATCTGCATCGATCGCCGGTGTTTTCTCTACGACGGTATTTGCCTGAATGATGCCACCATAATTGAGTTTCCAGAAATCATTGAACTCTTCGTTTGTAGGAGTATGCGTGAAAAAGTCAATGGCGGTAATTCCAGGCCTTGAACCATCACCACCCGTAATCGCATCATCTGAAGCTACCGTGCCGAATACCCAATAGAAGTTTTTGTTTTCATTACTGATCAGCAATGGCTGATAGGCAGCATTCAGCGCCTGTATTGCATCGTCAGCAGTCTTGAAAAATGAACCTGCATCGAGAATACCCAATGGTTCTTTATCGAGAATACCTGTACAACTGATAGTAATCGCGAAGGATGCGATGGTGAAATATTTGATGGAGAACTTTATATTGATATTGCCAATGCTCGGCCAGTAGTTACTCTTCAGTGAGAAGTTCAATTTACCCCCCGCCCTAAAGGGAGCTAAGTTTTCATTTGAATGTGTGGGTTGGGGTTCCCCCTTTAGGGGGCTAGGGGGCAGCGATGGCCACTGTGTATATAGACTCAAATATGTATTATTGCTTTTCATGTCTCATTCAATTAAAAGTTAGCATTGATCCCAAACACTACCGTGCGTGGTGCGGGGACGGTACCCCAATCAATCCCGACAGCGAAGTCGGAGGAAATATTGAAACCCTGCGTATCATTGGTATTTGCCTGGATTTCCGGATCAAGTCCGGAATAATCTGTGATCGTAATCGCGTTCTGAACAGAGACATATGCTCTGAGACTCGGAATAAACGGTCTATTCAACATCTTCGCAAAATCATAGCCGAGGCTGATGTTTTTCAATCGCAGATAAGATCCATCTTCAAGGAAGCGCGTTGAAATTCTTCTGTTGTCATTGCGATCGTCGATACTTACTTTCGGAATGCTTCCGTTTGGATTATTCGGTGTCCATCGATCAAGGATATCTCTGTACGAATTGAAGCCGCGTGATTGCACTTCGTAAGCGAAATTGCCATAGAGGAAATAGACATCATTGCCCTGTACGCCCTGGATAAGCATGCTCAGATCGAAATTGCCAAAGTTAAAGCTGGCCGATACGCCGTAGATAAAATCCGGAAAAGGACTGCCTAGATGCGCACGGTCACTATCATTGATCACATGATCACCATTGAGATCAGTGAATTTGACGTCGCCGGGTCGCGTATCATCACTCTGGAACGGACTCGCTTCAATCTCCTCCTGTGTCTGGAAGATGCCTTCCATTTGATAGAGGAAGAAAGAACCGATAGGGTAGCCGGGTTCCGTTTTTGTGATAGGTCCTTCAGAAAGTCCGAAGCCACCAACGATGGGTTCTGATTGTGCTAACGATAAGACCTCATTTTGTACGGTGGAGAAATTGGCGGTGAGTGTGTAATTAAAGTTGCCTGCAAACTTGCGCAGGCTCAAAGCGAGCTCAAGACCTTTATTCTCTACCTCCGCCGCGTTGACATATGGTGGATTAAACGCGCCTGCTGATTGGGGCAATGGAACTCTTACGAGAATATCAGTGCTCTTCTTTTTATACACATCAGCGACGAAAGAAATCCTGTCCTTCAGAAATCCCAGCTCTAATCCCAGGTTGCTTTGCGTGGTCGTTTCCCACTTAATATTATCATTACCAGTTTCCAGTACCTGTGCACCGGTCACGATCTGATCCCCGAAAGGATAGACAAAACGACCAGTCTCTACGAGTGAACTGAACGGATAAATGCCGATCTCCTGGTTGCCCAACTGTCCCCAGCTCGCACGGAGTTTGAGATTGGAAATAAGCGACACATTTTCAAAGAAGGGTTCATTGCTGACATTCCATGCTACAGAGACTGAAGGAAAGGTGCCGTATTTATTTTCATCTCCAAACCGCGATGAACCATCACGGCGAACCGCTGCATTGAAAATGTATCTGCTTTTATAATTATATCCAAACTGGCCGAAGTAGGAGAGGAGTCCCCACTCAGTAGCAACTCCTGACGCATCAATGTCACCCAACTCAGCGTTGATCCCGACATCGATATATCGAAAGTTGGGATTGGTGCTGAAAAAATTGCGGGCGGAAGCGCCGAGATAATCTGTTCTGTTTTCTATTGCTTCCATGCCGAGCAACAGATTGAATTGATGCGCACTTGTAGCTCCGAATGATCTTGTGTAATCAATTGTATTGCTCCAGATCAAGGTTCGGTCTGTCACAGTGCCCTCGGAGAGTGATGTAGGATCATAGATCGCAGCAGAGAGTCTTTCTTTAAAAATCTTTTCCCTGCCGAAAAGGAGATCAGCTCCCAGGTTTGTCTTGAGGCGGAGGTCTTTCACAGGGAAGATTTCTACGAAGACATTGCCAAGAAGTCGATAGCGTTGAATATCCCAATGCGTCGCATTGATGAAGGCCACGGGATTTGCATTGCCATCACCATAGAGGATCGGATCACCCAGGAGGGAAGAGGTGGGGATCAACTCACCGGATGCATCGCGCATCGGAAATACAGGAGCAGCAATGAGTGCATAACGGATACCACTCAGTTCGTTACCCGGTCCTGCACCATCTCCAGAACTGCCGATCACACTTCTGTCGGAGTACATGAATGAAAGATTGTTGCCTATTTTAAACTTTGATGTGCCGACTTCACCATTGAAACGCAAAAGGTATTTCTCAAAACCCTGCCCTTTGAACACACCTCCCTGGTTGAAGTATTCTCCGGCGATGTAATAGCTCCCTGTTTCACCACCTCCCGATGCACTCAATACATGTTTTTGGATCGGGGCGATTCGGAATACTTCATCGAGCCAGTCGATATCGGGCAATGTATCGAGGATCGCAGGATCATACGTGGGGATGCGACGGATAGAATCCCGGAGTGTATTGGCATTGGTGATGGCCTCGTTGCGGATGGTGAGATACTCTTCGGCATTGAGGAGGTCGGGCAACCTGTTGGCCTCCTGAAAACCATAATAGCTCTGTACAGAGATTTGTGGCTTACCGGCTTTGCCTTTTTTCGTGGTGATGACGACGACGCCATTCGCTGACCGCGCACCATAGATGGCAGCGGCAGCTCCATCTTTCAGCACGTCGATCGTCTCGATATCGGTGATCGAAAGCATATTGATATTGCCTGTGATAGGGACGCCATCGATGATATAAAGCGGGTTGTTGTTTCCAAGGGTGCCAACTCCACGGATACGCACGGCGATATCATCTCCCGGAGCTCCGGTGGCTTGCGTGATTTGTACGCCGGATACTTGTCCCTGCAGCGCTTGTTCAAAACCCAGTACGGGGAGTTTATTGATCCTTTCTGCTTTTATGGTGCCGATAGCGCTCGATACGGTGGATCTTGTCTCTTTACGGTAGCCGGTGACCACCACTTCGTCGAGGAGTTGTGCATCGACCTCCAGGAAAATGTCCACTACCTTCCTGCCTTCCAGTTCGACTTCCTGCGTCTGATAGCCGATATAGCTAAAAACAAGGGTGGCATCAGAAGGAACTGATAGGGTGAAAGATCCATCGGCATCAGTAATGGTCCCATTGTTTGTTCCTTTTTGCACCACGTTCGCGCCGATGATAGATTCATTGTCTACGGCTGCGAGAACCTTCCCTGATACGGTGATCGTGACTTCTTGCGCCAGCGCATATTGCAGAGGCGTCAGGAGGATGAAGGCACAGACCACCGCAATTAATGTAGGCCTCAATGGCATATACTCTTGCGTTTTAGTTTTTCGAAAAAAGGACATCCGTCAGGACATCGTAAAGGGAAATCCGTTACGAAAAGGATATCCGTTTAGGAAATCGAGATACGGAGATCCATTTAGGAAATCAGATAATCGAACTGCAATATAGCTTTTTTAGCGCAGGAAGACAAGGGTTGAATGGAGGAAACCCTCAAATCAGTTCGTTTGACACATCATGTCATTTCTTTTAGACAATCATTTTTTGTACGGATAGCTTTCTATTCATATGTGCATGAATTTCGACCATACAAGATGAGTTTTTTTAATGCCTGGAGAGCTTACATAATTTTGGGAAAGGGTTACATAATTCTCACATTTTGGGGGTGGGTGGGCATCGGAATGATGGATGATAGGATAGACCACCTCCAAAAATACTCATGCGATCTGTTATACACACTTATCTCTGTTAAAATGTCATGTAATTTGTCGTTCCGTAGAAATATAACCGGCGTCTACTGTTAATTTGAACATCCTAAACGACACATGCTGAAATACCTCATTGTATGTCTGCTTAACGGCTTCACCTATAGTGCATTTTGCCAACAAACGGTACTCGTTTTCGGAGATGCCAATAAAACGGTGAAAGAAAAACTCACCCTGAGTGGGCGCGTACTCGATGCGGATAGCGGTCAACCAATTTCTGAGGCGGTGCTGCACCTACAGCCCATTGACAAAAACAGTGTGACAGAAGAAGACGGCAGTTATGCACTGACGATCCCTGCAGGCATTTACACACTGAGCATACGTTTTTTGGGATACAAAGAATATATGGCCGAAATCCATATCTATCGCAATGCCATACATGATTTTATACTGGAAGCAGGTCCTATTGAACTTCAGGGAATTACAATCAGAGGAAACAAAACGGATGACAACATCACTTCGGTGATGGGAAGCATGGAACAGTTGAGCATTGAAAAACTGGAGCGGCAGGCGAAATTTTTAGGAGAGATGGACGTGCTACGCAGCTTGCAATCAGTCACCGGTGTGACGAGTGCAGGCGAGGGTGCTTCAGGCTTTAATGTGCGTGGCGGCGACAGCGACGAGAACCTGGTATTGATGGAAGACAATCTGGTCATCAACCCAGTGCACGCACTCGGTTTTTTCTCGCTTTTCCATCCGGATATGGTCCAAGGGGTCACACTTTACAAGGGCGGAGTGCCTGCAAAGTACGGCGGACGCTTGTCGTCAGTGCTGGATGTGAAACTGCGGGAGGGTAATGACCAGCAACTGTCTGCCATGGGTGGCGTGGGTATCGCCTCTTCTCGTCTTGTACTTGAAGGACCCATCGTGAAAAACAAAGCTTCATTCATCGTCGGGGCAAGGGCGAGTTACGTGGACTGGATTCTGAAACAAACCAGGAATGTAGACCTTCGCAAAAGCCAGGCTTTTTTCTACGACCTGACGGCAAAGGCAGACGCCCGCCTTAGCGAAACAACCAGGCTGGGAATCACAGCTTTCAACACCCGGGACAATTTTCAATTTGCCCACGAGGTAAAATTCGAATATGCCACTTCGAGCGGCTCATTTTACGTCCATCAGTTGCTCAGCGAAAAAATCAACATCAAGGCGATGGTGAATGCCGGGCAATACCTGAGCAAGCTTTTCGACGTGGACGGCAACGACAAGTCCGAATTCAGTACAAAGATCAGGTACCTGCGTGGCGGGCTGAGCGGTTTTTACCAGCCGGCAAGGACATATCAAATGGAGCTTGGCATCGAGCAGATCAGCTACAGGATATCACCTGGCAGACTTGATGCTATTTCCGTCATCAAGCCGGAATTGCTGCCAGACGAGCAAGGCAACGAGACGGGTTTTTTCATTCACAACCAATGGACATTAAACAAGAAAATTGAGTTGATGGCCGGCCTGCGTTATGCGATTTACAAAAATCTCGGACCTGAGCGGGTGTTGCTCTATGATGAAGGAGTCCCAAAAACAGAAGAGACTATTGCGGACAGCGTACAATTTGCCGATGGCGAAAAAATCGTCCAATATTCGGGACTCGAACCGCGCATGTCGCTCCGGATAAGCATTGGCGAAGCAAGTTCAGTGAAGCTGGGTTACAACCGTTCATATCAGTTTTTTAGCCAGATATCCAATACTGCCTCCCCCACGCCGATTGACATCTGGCAGTTGTCGAACTATCATATCGAACCGCAACATGCGGACAATTTCTCGATCGGCTATTACCGCAACTTCAGGGAGAATACGATGCAGTCATACGTCGTGTTGTTTTATAGAGAGATTCACCAGCTTATTGACTATAAGGATTTTGCGCAACTGCTGCTCAATCATCACATTGAAACGGAATTGCTCACGGGTACCGGCAGAGCTTATGGAGCGGAGATGTATTTCAACAAAGCCTATGGAAGGCACAGGTTCGAGGTCAATTATACTTTTTCACGTACGCTGCGCAAGGTAGAGGCATCGGCGACACAGGAATCGGTGAGTAGCGGTGACTGGTATCCTTCCAACTACGACAAGCCGCACAGCCTGAACCTTAACTACTTTTTCCAGATAAAACCGAAAAGCAGCTTCTCTGTGAACTTCACATATAGTACCGGCAGGCCAACGACAGCACCCGTAAGTTCATTTTCTACCAGCAACGTGCTGACTATCCCGATTTATTCAGAGCGCAATCAGTTCCGCATCCCCGATTACCATCGCCTCGACGTGGCGTACACGATCGGTCCCTGGGGCAATAAAAAACGCTGGCGCAATAGTCTGACCCTCTCTATTTACAACTTGTATTTCAGGAAAAATGCATTTTCTGTATTCTTCCGACAAAGACAGTTTAGCAGTGTGAAAGCATACCGGGTGTCGGTGTTGGGTACCATGTTTCCAGCTGTGACGTATGATTTTAAATTTTAAGTTCTCTCCGAAAATATGACTTACAGCTTTAAATTCGCGAAAAGGTGAGCCTTCGACTCGTTACCACTCGCTCAGGCCAGGGGCGCGAGAAGGTGAGAAAAATGAAGAACAAAGAGCTACCAGATATTATGAGAATCGTAGCAGCACTTAGAGAAGCGACGGCTTGTTTAACTTTTCAGATTGAACTTAGTATTGAGAATATCCTTCGAATTGAGAATCGTGCTTAATTTCAGATCGGTCGACTGCGACTTTTAAAGACTCAAGTGAAAATTAAAAACATTCAATTCCTTCTCTTCCCTTGTCTCCTTTTGACAAGCTGCATTGACGAAATAAAATTGAACGTACACACAGGACAACAACTGTTCGTGGTGGATGGCCTTATCACTGACAGTATGCAGATCCATACCGTCAAAGTCAATTATAGCGCCATCATCGGCAATGTGAGTACTGACAACGTGATGACCCCGGTGAGGGGTGCAAGCGTTCGCGTGCTGGACGATGCCGGAGGAAGCTTCACATTTACTGAAACAGACAATGGGGTCTATTCCCGCTCAATGCAGGGCGAAGTGGGCAAGGCCTACCATGTGGAGATAAAAACTGCAAACGGAAAAACTGTGCTCAGCCACCCTGCCGTATTGTCGAATGCCCCTCCGCTACTTCCAGCTACCGTTAAAGTCTTCGAAGAATTGACCATCAGTCAGACAGGCAGGAGTATTTACAATGAGAGGTTGTCGTTGGAAATGAATACTGACGTGTCTAACGTCACGGACCGTCCGTATCTCCGCTGGAGGGCGACCGGCGAGTACGAGTTTGGGGAAGACTACCCAGGCATCATCTCACGGAAGATTTGTTATATCAAACAGAACATTGACTTCAATAATATCAAGATTTTCGACACCCATGAACTTGCGGGTGTCCTTTTAACAGACGAACCTTTTCTCATCACAAAATATGATTATCGATATGCATTCCAATACTGTTTCCATCTGTACCAGTATTCCATCAGCGCTGACGAGTATAAATACTGGAAGAACGTTCAAGACATTGTAAACATTGATGGCAGCCTTCTTGAACCACCACCCGGTACGGTGAAGGGCAACCTCTACAACCCCGACGACCTTAA
This sequence comes from Saprospiraceae bacterium, assembly GCA_035292505.1. GTDB lineage: Bacteria > Bacteroidota > Bacteroidia > Chitinophagales > Saprospiraceae > DATDQA01. The sequence continues at coordinate 11,243 of DATDQA010000074.1, forward strand.
CGACCGGATTTTGGGATACTTTTCCGTCGCGGGTGTCTTCTACACGCGGCAATTCTCCAATGCAATTTCTTTAGGATTTTCCGCTCCGCCACTTTGTAGTATATGGCCACCGCAACAACCGGAATGTGGGAACTGTTTGACCATTCCGAAGAGTTCGGTGACGAGACCGGAGTATTGGGAGCCTTAAGACTGGCAGCAGCCTTACCTGGTTTGGTACCACCACAGGTTGTTCCCTATAAATAGAGGCGATGACAACTCCCCGATATTGGCGTCACCCGGTGTTTCCAGCATATGCCTGCTGCAGTATTTTGATATTCAGTTTCTTCATTTTCAAGATTGCCTGCATCACCCTTCATGATTTTTTTGGATCCTTATCCGCCGTAAGTTGACCGATGATGGCGGGAACTATGGGGTCGGGTGGTGAGTCCTACGTCCACACCCAATACCCAAACGCCATTAAAAACATCGTCCCATCCAATAACCCACTGTAATAATGATCATCCAGATTCATTTGTGAATTCCAGATGAGGAGCGCAGTGATGACGCAACAAATCAAATAGGGGATGACAAGCCTGTGATCATAGACTTGCATTGAGATCAATGCGAAAGCCAGCAAAGCGGAGATACCGAGAATAATCAGCGCAAGCACTTTCGCGCGACGAACTCCAATCAACTGTGGTAATGTCTTCAGTCCTGATGTATCATCCACACGAAGATCTCGGATATCAAAGGGAATGGCAATGGCAAAGATGAAGAGTGCACGTTCAAAGAACAGAAGCGTACCGGATTTCCAATCCGCAGCTCCCGTATGCACAAACGGAATCAATCCGGTCAGCGCAGCCCATGCTGTAGAAATAAGAAAGATTTTTATGAATGAATAGTCACGCCATCGCTTTCTCTTCCCCAGAGGCACGACATACATAAAGCTGATCATACCAGGAAGAACCAACCACCACATGATGTTCATCGGAAGATGTAACAGAAAATACAAGGTGCCCAATAAACCGATCACTCCATAGATGATGATAAAAGACCGGTACTTCCTGATCACTTCAAACCGCCCTTGATCATGGTATACCTTTATATGTTCGAGGCCGGTAAGACGATGAATTGCGTAGAGCACGAGTGTGCCACAGAAGATAAAACCAACATAGGCATCAGTTCCAATACCGCTTCCCGTAACATCATAAGTAAAGGTCACCAAGGCGGCAGCACAAGCGCCGATCCACAGACTGCTGTAGAGAATGAGATTCGAGAGTTTGCGGATAAGAGAAACGCCGTTCGCCATTTGCAATTCGCTGTTCGCAAAGAATTTTCACACAAAGACATGGAGATTTTCTCACACAACGGCACTACGAGCACGACGGTGTCTATAACAAACTGCACGGGCATTAGCAAATACAGCAGGAACAACAGATCGATTTCCGTTGGCTTTCCGCGAGCGCAGAAGCTACTCTGCGGACTGCGTCCGCCGACGGCGGAGGCACTAGCCAGCGGAAATGTGAACAACAACCCCACATCCGGGGCTTCAGCCCCGAACCGGATTCGTGCAACAGTGCAATATGTGAAACACACTGCACGACGCCTTGGAGATTTGTATAAGAAACGACTCCTTGCAAAAGTCAGTGAAAATGCGTATAAAATGGTTGCAACGAACTGAATTCTGACCTGAATTTGAGCTCTTTTGCAACTCGAAACCAAGCGAAGGGCCAACGGCGAACAGCGAACAGCGTTTTCAAAAATACTTAAACGACTGTCCCGGTTTGATATGTCTCAGAGTTTCGTAGATCAGCTTGATCACATTTTCTACATCCATACGATGCGCCATCTCGACTGTCGTATGCATGTAGCGCAATGGAATAGAAATGAGCGCAGATGGAATGCCACCCCTTGCATAGGCGAAGGCATCAGTATCCGTACCTGTCACACGCGAGGAGGCCGACCTTTGGAAGACAATTTTGTTTTTGTCGGCAGCTTCAATGATCAGATCGAGCAGCAGGTTATGCACTGCGGGTGCATATGTCAGCGTGGGTCCCAGGCCAAGCTTGATATCGCCCAGTTTGCTTGCGGTGAGAAGAGGAGTATGCGTATCATGTGTCACATCTGTCACGAGCGCTACCTGCGGTGAGACAGTCTCCGCGATCATACTTGCTCCACGCAGTCCCACTTCCTCCTGCACGGCATTGACAATGTAAAGACCAAAGGGCAGTTTTGTTTTCTTCTCTTTGAGTAATCGCGCAACTTCTGCAATACAAAATCCACCAAGTCTATTGTCGAGCGCACGTCCGACGAAGAAGTTCTTATTCATCACTTCAAAGCCTTCAGTATATGTCACCGCACAACCGATATGGATGCCCATTTTCTCCACTTCTTTCTTATTCTTCGCACCGACGTCGATGAAGAGATTATCGACCTGAGGTGTTGGATTTGTTTCCTTATCCGTACGCATGTGGATTGCCGGCCATCCGAAAACTCCGCGGACGATTCCTTTTCTCGTATGGATGTTGACCCGTTTGCTGGGAGCGATGATCTGGTCTGATCCACCATTCCGAATGACATGGATGAAACCCTTCTCAGTGATAAAATTCACGCTCCAGCCGATCTCGTCGGCATGGCCTTCGATTACGATTTTATATTCAGCTTTCGGATTGATGATGCCGTATGCAGTACCATAGGTATCGAGATGCCATTCATCGATATAAGGTTTCAGATATTCGAGCCAGATTTTTTGTCCACTATACTCATAGCCTGTGGGACTCGCGTTATTGAGATACGTGTTGAGAAATTCAAGAGATTCTTTCGTAATAATTGCCATAGTGCTGGAAGAGATTTATTCATTCGGAACTGCATTTGCCTGCCAGGCATTTGGATCGCTGTACCATGAAGTCAACAATGCAATGTCGGATTGTTTGATATGCCCGGATCGCTGCGCTACTTCGATGAGGGTGAGAAAATCGGTCAAAGTCTGAAATGCACAATGCGCTTCTTCAAACTTTTTCCTTGCCTCGTTGAAGTTGTATTGAAAGATTGCAATGACTGCTGCTACTTCACAGCCATGTTCCCGGAGTGCCCTGACGGCGGTCAAAGAACTGCCTCCTGTCGAAATCAGGTCTTCAATGACCAGTACTCTGGATTCCGGATCGACCTTTCCTTCTATGAGATTCTGCCGGCCATGTGTTTTCGCACTGCCGCGGACATAAGCAAAAGGTAATTTCATCCTGTCAGCAACGAGGGCGCCATACGCAATACCGGCTGTCGCCACACCTGCGATGAGATCCAGAGGTAAGCACAATTTAGCCTTGTCCAGGAAGCCTTCGATGATCAGATTGCGGACATAAGGATGGGATAGGGCAAGCCTGTTGTCACAGTAGACAGGGGAGCGCAAACCGGAAGTCCAGGTAAATGGATTTTGCGGGTTGAGTCGTATTGCATTTATTTGCAAGAGTTTTAACGCAATCTCTTCTGACAACATCATCTGTTTGCATGCCCATTTCGCAAGACGGCCAAAGCTACAAAAAGTACGATATCTACATTCATGATAGCGTCCTCACGCTCACCACTCCTGCTTCCCATGACTGGGCAGCTAAACCGGGCAGGAATCTGCAGATGACATATCGCGGGAAGCCTAAATCACTGTTTCAGATCATTGATACCCTGGAAAAGTCGAAGAAACCGCTCCATGCCGTTGTTGTTTCTCAGGACCCCAGGGCGCTGTGGAAGGACTTCCAGACCTTATACAAGCGTGTCGATGCTGGTGGAGGTGTCGTTGTGAGCAACGGAGAAATCCTCTGCATCTACCGCCGTAAGATCTGGGATCTCCCTAAAGGTAAACTCGATCCTGCAGAAACCTGGAAACAGGCGGCAGTACGTGAAGTCCTCGAAGAGACGGGTCTCAAGACAATTGCCCTTGGAGGTAAACTGGGCAGAACCCTTCACACCTTCACGACGAAAAGCGGCGAACGAATCCTCAAAGTCACGCGCTGGTATCATATGACGACCGAGCACCGGAAATTCGTCTTGCAGACCGAAGAAGATATCGAGGATGCCAAATGGCTCAAGCCTGAAGAATTTCTTACAGGACCTTATCCGATGTTTCTGAGTATCAGGCATCTTGTGGAGCGATTTATTAACTACCGGGATGAGAGCAGTAAGCAGGAGTCGGTCAATCCGTAATCGGTAATCGGTAATAGGTAGTCGGTACTGTTGGTGAGTTTGAAGTTTTTACTTGCCGACTATACCGATTACCAACTACCGTTTACCTTTGAATAAACCTTCTAAAACCACTACACATGAACTACGTAAAGAGTTTCAGGGAGCTGGACGTGTATAAACTATCCAGGCAATTGTCGAAGGAGATCTTCGAAATCACAAAGACGTTTCCGAAAGAAGAGAGGTATTCGCTGACCGATCAGGTGAGGAGATCATCGCGTTCAGTGGGTGCGCAGATTGCTGAGGCCTGGGGAAAGCGGAAGTATGTACGACACTTCACGAGCAAGTTGACTGACGCTGATGCGGAGCAGCTCGAAACGCAACACTGGATCGAAACTGCCTTTGAATGCAAGTATATCACTTGGGCAGAGGCAAGGCACTTTCTCGATACTTGTTTGTCCATCGGGAAAATGCTGGGGATGATGATGGAGAAAGCGTCTACGTTTTGTGGGAAACTGTAAATCGGTTATCGGTAGTCAGTAGTCGGTATAGTAGGTAAGTAGAAACTTTGAACTACTAAGTTCACACTTTTCACTTACCAACTGCACCGATTACTGATTACCGATTACCGACTACTGATTACCGGTTTACACCTCTACGGCTTCATGTTTCATTCCAGCCAGCACAGCATCGATATCCACCTCAAGTCCTTTCGCAACAGCCGCACCGAGACGCGCATCTGCTCTGAAGAAATGACAGAGTTGTCTGTTGATGATCAGATCTTTTTTCGGTCCGGAGATGCCACTCATTGCTCCGACGATGTTTGAAACGAGGTTGTGGCGAT
>DATDQA010000075.1:0-4178 GCA_035292505.1 Saprospiraceae bacterium
TGAAAAGTGCTTTCCTTCGCACGCTGATCCAGTTTTTGATCTATGGCTCCATACCCGATACTGCTATACGTTGCAGATGCTCCGAACGTACCGAAGTCTGCAAGATCCATATCGATTCTTGCCAAAGCAGCCACACCGCCACGTTCATCCAAACCGGCTACACGCAGTTCATTGACCCAGACCTCTCCACAAAGATTTGCCATGGTACCTCCATCCGGATTCCGGATACCGATCATCACGTTCTTGACATATCCGAGTGTTGGATTTCCTCTGATCTTGAGAGTGTATCGCTGCCCATCAGGTACACCTCCCTGCACATATTCCGTACCGAGAGGCCACATCGCGGCATTGCGTTCTATCTTCAGATCGGTGAGCTCTTTGAAGCTGAATTTCACATTATTGGAATCAGGCTTCCAGATTTCATCCGCAAGGTCACTGGCATCCGGGTCAGTGGACACGGTAAGCGGGAGCTCATATTCGTAATAGTTATTTTCGAAATCACTTCCGAGGCGAATGAAAAGGGTCAGATCTCCATTCTGAATAAGATTCCCGGGATTAAGCACTTCGTTTGATTCTGCGTGGACAAACATCTCCATTTGCTCAAAGACGCGCATATCGAGATTCAGAGTCTTGTAGATACGTGCATCGCAGCCTTCTCCAAGATCACAGAATTGGAGAGCAAGAGATTGTTCGTTCTGGAATACATCCTGGAATGTGCTTCCGATGATACGTTCACGCCGGATACCAGCCGGAAGAATATAGGGGAACGGTGCTTTACTACTGTGTTCCTCCACATTGACAGCATCGACAGAGAAAGCAAGTTTGTAATCAGCTCCCGAGCATTCTTCTGAGCGTGTATAGCGTCTCCATTGACTGCGCACCAGATCCAATGTAGCAAAGCGAAGTACAGTCCTTTGATCAAAACCTGTCATATACATCCGCATAAACCGGATGGAGCGAAAGCCCTGGATGCCATTCACCGCAAGTCCATCATCCAATGGAATCTTAAACCGGTACCAGGTTCCGCTTGCGGAACTGGTTATCTCATCCAGTTGCCAATTGACCAACTCGCCTGCTTTACCGATACTGGTGAATACGGGCCCATCCGGTCCACGCTGCATCTTGATGATGTACTGATAGTATTGTTCATCACCATCGCTCAGAGAGAGGTCGTCATTGAGGTCTTCACTATTTGGTCGGTTTGTATTGGCAGAGATATAATCGCTGCTTTGCGGAGTAGGCGGCGAGTTGCCTTCAGTTCCGTTGAAGCGACTGTATCGCTGCAGGATATTTGCGCCTAACGAATCATAAATGGGGTTCCGGAAATAGAGAAAGTTGTCATTTGAAGGATCTTCGATGATCTTATTCTTACAATTTATCGGAAGCGCTGAATTCTGTATGGCATTGATGTAGTCACTATAGAAAGTCTGTTCTGCTTCGTCATTGAATCCATCCAGACCGACATCCTGTGCAATCCGCGTATTGACGTCAATCGAGAAGGCATTGACCACCGGTTGCACTCTCGGCACACGTCCCCACATGGTCGTGTCTGTCAGACCTGATGCTGTATCGTTAGGCAGTCCATGCTCGTATGCAAGACGCCCGTCCTTGAGGATGTCTTCAGAGATATTGCCGAGGTTAAGCACGAGATAGCCGTCGCCACCAAGTGTGTCCAGGATATATGGATCGAGCATCCAGAATTCTATCGCTTCATAGTTCGAGAGCTCGAAGTCTGTATTCGGGATATCCCGTTGGATACCTCCCCATCTCTCAGAAGGATTGTTCAGTTGACAGTTGGCGAAATCAAGACCTGCAGAGAACGGGGTGCCCTGTGGAGGCTCGAAATTATAAGGGCCGCGCTCATATGGGATGTAATTGAGATCAAATGTCCTGAAGTCATTATTGCCAAACCGCGGCGTCCTGCCACGGAAGATTTCCTGCTGATTTATCGCTCGCGTATAAGGATTGGAGTTATCCTCGGCTGTCGTACGAATACTTCTGTCTACACGATACCAGTTGAGATGTGCCCTATTTACTCCAGAGATCAATGAATCATGAAACTGAGATTCAAGAAAGCGATCTATCGTTTCGATCCGGGAGTTCTGAGGTACACTCGAGAGCTGCCAGCGTGTCTCAGGGGTACGCAGATCAAATTCACTGGCGGTACCTTCGAAATCGTCGATATATACGACACCGGTTTTATCTCCACCGCCATTGATCGCGCGTGAGTGTCCCGGCTTCAATGCAGCTACCTCTGCCTGGAAGTTCAGTGTCGATGGCTCCTTTGTATTAATTACAGGAAGTTTATCAACCAGTTTTGTGATCCATGGTGCTTCCTTACTATAGCTGAGATCCATGCCGTAGACACGGTTGTTGATCGGATCATCACCGATATTCACCTTTTCCGTATAAGGACGCTCAAAGAGATGCATCAATGTCGCACCGACATTCATGTGTTTGTTGACCTCATAGTCCGCGCGCAGACCGAGCATCGTTTTCTTCTGGAAGCTGAACAAGGCATTGTCTTCGAAGGATACACGGATCGGTGTACCGGGTTGCACATAGGATGCATTCAGTATAGTGAGTCGTCCAATATTATAGTCAATGACATAGTCCACATTTTCCTGGAGTCGCTGACCACCGGCATACACCGATACCGATCCCCTGGGGATATTAAATGTCCCCAATGAGATATCTGATGATGAACTTGATTGTGATTTTCCTTTTATGGTAAAGCGATTGAACTCCGGAAATTCCTGCGCACGTATAAGCGTGGAATCATACAGATGCGGATAGATCACTGAATTAATGAATGCCGAGTCAGTACCTGCATCTATTAAAATCTTTTTGAGCGATGAACCAAATGGTTCAAGCACAGGAAACATCAATAACCCTTCCCGTGGGTAGATCGTAAGACCCGGCACGAAGTCAAAGCGACCATCGGGTTGGGGATCACCTGTCACATTGAGATTATCAAGATTGAGAATAGTAATGAGCGGAGTATTACCAATTCCGGATTCAGCCGGTAAAAAACGTTTGAAACCCAGGCCCGCATGTTCATAAAACACGTCGAGTTGAAATTCCTCAGGATTCACATCACCACCACCGACACGGTAGAAGTTTTTCATCATCAGATCCCAGATCGGAAGATCGACGCGTTGAGTAGTACTCTTCAGCATCTTCACGTAGATCACAGAAGGATTTTCCGGATCTACCGGAATGATATCGGAAAGCTCTCCCACCTGGTGCTGGATACCATTATATGTATACTCGTAAGCGATACCGACGACATGGTCCGACTGCAGGCGCGTATTCAGCGAAATAAATCCAAGATCGGCATGATAGGTGTACTCTGATGGAGATAGTCTTCTCGCCCTGATCTTTTCATAATCACGGGTCGATTTAAGCCCAAGGGCATTCATGGAGGAATTGACATTCTCGATGAAGCGATTCTCCGGGTTTATACTCAGGTCCTTAAGGATCGTATTCGCCTCATTTGCCGGCAGGACATTGAACATGCAGATATCCCTGAGGGCAAGCGTGTCTATCATGGAGACAAAGTGTTCATTTCCGGCGGTCATCCGACGCGATTCTCCGAGATCGGCAATAGCAACTACGTCACGTACATCTGTGGTTTGATTCTTATCATTCGTCACCCAGATCTCAAGACGTGTGATGCGGAAGAGGCTATTGATCTGTGGAAGGTTTGCAACGGCCATATCGAAACTCTCACGGTTGAAATGGGAGAGGAAGAAATGCCTGTTCTCCACATATTGATCGATCGGGACTTCGAATTCCTGCAGGACACTTCCTCCCTGAATGACGAGATCGTTTTTTTCCGATCGTTGCTGTGAGGCAATTGCCGTCAACCTGAGATGACCAAACTGCAGCTCAGTCTTGATCCCAAACAAACTCTGACTGCCTTGAATCAATGATCCCCGTAAGGGCAAACTCACATCACCGGCTTCAATCTTTTGTAAGATCGCATCGTCGCTGAATTGATGACTGTCGTAATTGAGTTTGAGTTTATTCTCGAAGTCGAAGGTGGACTTGGTATTGTAATTAAATGAGGTATTGAGTTTTTCACCGATTTTGCCATCGACATTCACCTGAATGTCCATATCAAAATCAAAACCTCCACGTCTGCGCTGTCGTTCGAGAAGAGTCGGATTATCCTG
>DATDQA010000076.1:0-16315 GCA_035292505.1 Saprospiraceae bacterium
TTATGAAAATCAATATCAGATTCAACTTCTACCAAATACTTAGCTAGTCCATCAATTGATCCCTTATAACAATTTCAAACGTGGACATAGGATAAAGCCTTAAGATTTAGAGAATTATAACAGAAGAATAAGTGCCGAAACCGGAGTTAATAAATTAATGGTCTTACTTCTTCTTCCCCTTCTCCATCTTCTGTGCTTTTTTCTCTACATGCGTACGCAAACCATCTTTATACTTGATGACTTGTTTTTGTACGGCCTGATCAGAAGTTCCGAGAATCTGCGCCGCAAGGATACCAGCATTCTGTGCTGCATTTAGCGCTACAGTTGCAACGGGTACTCCATTCGGCATTTGGAGTATAGAAAGAATACTGTCCCAGCCATCCAATGAGTTAGACGACTTCACGGGAACACCGATGACAGGAAGAGGAGAGAGGGATGCCACCATTCCCGGTAAATGTGCCGCGCCACCTGCTCCGGCAATAATGACTTTGATCCCCCGCGTGTGCGCCGACTTTGCAAATTCAACCATACGTTCTGGTGTACGATGTGCCGAGACAATCGAAATCTCGTACGGAATAGCGAATTCATCGAGGATGTCTGCGGCTCCTTGCATCACAGCCAGGTCAGAATCAGATCCCATGATAATGCTTACCACCGGTGTGCTCATGATATCACTTTAAGAGTCTCTCTGATCAATTTCGCTTTTTTCATCGCCCGATCCATATCCGGAGCGAGGACCGTCACGTGACCCATCTTTCGCCAGGGTTTTGTTTCTGCTTTCCCATAAAGGTGCAGATAGGTATCACCGATACGCATGCATTCACGCAACCCGGCATATTGGACAGGACCTGTATAACCTGGTTCACCCAGGAGATTAACCATGACAGTTGGCGACTTCAGGTGCACGTCTGCAAGAGGAAGGTTTAGGATAGCGCGCAGATGTTGTTCGTATTGAGAAGCATTGCACCCTTCGATGGTATGATGTCCGCTGTTGTGAGGCCTGGGCGCTACTTCATTGATGAGCAGATCACCATCTGTGGTCAGAAACATTTCAACTGCCAGCAGTCCGCAAATACCAAATGCTTCTGCAGTTGACTGAGCAATCTGTATCGCTTCCTGCTCAAGTGCAGGACCTATACCGGCAGGACAAAAGAGATACTCCACAAGATTTGCTGTCGGATGAAAAGTCATTCCCACAGGTGGAAAAGAACGTATTTCACCATCTGCATTTCTTGCTACAATCACAGCGAGTTCCATTTCAATATCTACCAGCGGTTCAGTGATACAGGGAACATCAAAGGCATTGTCGAGATCGGCTGGAATTCTGGCAATCAGAACACCGCGACCATCATAACCCTCCTTGCGTGCTTTCAGGACAAATGGATAGTCCAGTAAATTGTTGGCTATTGCCGCCCGCAGGCCTTCTATTCCATCGAACCCCATAAATGGACCCGAAGGCAATCCATGTTTCATGTAGAACAGCTTCTGCTCATGTTTGTCTTTGATAATGTCCAAAGCCACTGGATTCGGATATACATCAATTCCCTCCTCAACTAACCCATGCAAGGCATCGCTATTAACACCCTCAATCTCAATAGTTAACAGTCCGACACCTCGACCAAAAGTCATCACATCCTTATATCGGGTAAAGTCACCTTCAACAAAGAAATCGCACACGGTCGCAGCGGGGAAAGTCCAGGATTTGTCAAGGACGTGTGTAGGCAGACTCCATTTACTCGCTTGCTGGCAGAGCATTTTACCAAGTTGGCCGCCACCGAGAATTCCGATAACCGGAAATGAGGTGAATGATGAACTTTCTGACATGGCCGGTAAAGATATATTTTAGGTACAAGGTCCACAATCCCTTGCCTGCCCCAAAGGGATGCCTGTGGCACGAAGGATCCGAAATTGTATTCTCTTACCTTTCCGTCAAAATCTGCTGTGGGTAATTACCTCCTTAAAAACGGAACGATCATCAACCGCGGAAAACGCGTTGCAGCAGATGTCCTTATCCGGAAGGAGCGTATTGAGCGTATCGATAGTATCGTGGAGTTCAAAGGTCGCGTGACTGAAATAGATTGTACCGATCGATGGATACTTCCGGGTCTGATTGACGACCAGGTACATTTCCGCGAGCCAGGATTGACACATAAAGCAACGATTGCTTCCGAATCACGAGCAGCCTTGGCCGGTGGTGTCACATCATTCATGGAGATGCCCAATACCAAGCCTCCTGCTTTTACTCAAACGCTTCTTGAAGAAAAGTATGAAATCGCATCCCGCACTTCTGCAGCAAACTATTCTTTCTACATGGGTACATCTAACGACAATCTTGAGGAAGTGCTGAAGACTGATCCTAAGTCTGTGTGCGGTGTGAAGATCTTCATGGGCTCAAGTACAGGAAATCTTTTGGTGGATAATCCCAGGACACTTGAACGCTTGTTTGGAGAAGTACCAATGTTGATCGCCACGCATTGTGAAGACGAAGAAATGATTAAGGCAAATCTTGAGGATGCAATCAGAAAATATGGAAAGGCCATGCCACCTTCGGCTCATGCAGTAATCAGGAGTCGTCAATCCTGCCTGAAGTCTTCAAGCTTCGCCGTATCCCTCGCCAAAAAGTATGGCACGCGACTTCATATCCTGCACATCAGTACGAAAGAAGAGACCATGCTCTTTGACGCAGACATTCCTTTAGCGCATAAACGTATTACATCCGAAGCATGTGTGCACCATATGAGCTTTTCTGATAAAGACTATGTCACGTTGGGCAATAAGATCAAATGCAATCCGGCGATCAAGACAGAACACGACAGGACTGCGATCGTTGAAGCCGTCAGGAATGGACGGATTGATGTCATTGCCACTGATCATGCTCCACATACGAAAGAAGAAAAAGCCGGCGATTACCTCAATGCGCCATCGGGTTTGCCTTTAGTGCAGCATTCTCTTCCCTTGCTGTTAAATTTGCATCACCGCAATGAGCTTCCTATCGAGATCGCAGTGGAACGGGCATGTCATGCTCCTGCAATGTGTTTTCTGGTACGCGACCGTGGATTTCTCGATGAAGGCAAGTACGCCGACGTAGTGGTTGTTGATCCTGCGAGGTCATGGAAAGTAACACAACCCTCACTCTTGTATCTATGTGGCTGGTCACCGCTTGAAGGCATGGATATGCATGGGAAGATCGAGAAGACCTTCGTGAATGGAAACATCGTATGGGATGGTGTGAGGATCGTTGAAGGCTTGATCGGGGAGAGGTTGACATTTGAGAGATAAATGAAGAAGGCGCGCTACTTCGTGGCAATAGTCATTCCTGAACCGATTGCAAGTGAGGTATGTGCATTGCAGGAATTTGTCGCCGCACATTACGAAAGCAGGGCGGCGCTCAGATCTCCACCACATATCACACTTGTACCTCCGTTTTCAGCAGAGGACTGTCAGATCGATCATCTGTATAAGACGATCAGGAGTATATCGAACACGATGCAAAGTGGTGTGCAACTCGCGCTCGATGGTTTCGACGTATTTGGCAAGCGCGTCATCTTCGTTCATGTCAAGCCGAATAGAGCACTGACAGACATTGTCGACCGGACTTCTCGGGTGCTGCGGCACAATGGGTTTGCCATCAAGGAAGAGCGAAGGGAGTATCATCCACATGTCACCATCGCTTTCAAAGACCTGAAGCCCATGATGTTCAACCAGGCCTGGTCATATCTCAGTACTATCAAGCTGAAGCACATATTCACCGTTCAGTCTCTTGCACTGCTCTGTCATCGGGACGGGCGCTGGCACATCCTACAGACGTTTGACGTTGGGAAGGAGCTAACGTGAACGAGTCGGCTCATACTATCCCATACTTATGGTATTGATTCCCGTGCAGCCGGTGGTGAAATTTGCATGACTGTTTTCGACAGCAGTATTCGAAAGTGCGAATGACAATTCTATCACAAACAAAAATTCTTTACGTATGAAAAAGGTATCAAATCGGATCATCAGAGGCATGATCTTCATGATCCCATTCCTGTTTGTTGCGATATCCGTATCCGCGCAGGATGCCGCGTATACAAAAGCCGTCAAGGAGATCGAGCAGGAATTTGGCACTGTGCCCGAGATGTTCAAAGTCTTTCCGGACTATGCCCTGGCAGGTGCATGGGAAAACTTCAAGCAGATGAGCGGCCCAAATAGTCTCATCCCAGCGAAATATCGCGAGTTGTTACAACTTGCTGTCGCAGCGCAGATCCCATGTCAGTACTGCATCTATTTCCACACTGCTGCTGCTAAAGCCAATGGCGCTACCGATGAAGAAATTCAGGAAGCTATCGCGCAGGGTGCACAGACAAGACATTGGAGCATGATCCTGCAGGGCAATCAAGTCAGCTTCGAGGCCTTCAAGAAAGAATTTGATGGCATGATGAAGTATATGGCTGATAAAGCGGCGAAGAGTAAGAGTAAGTAGGGGAGTGGGAGTTATTGGGTGGTATGAAGGCATTCTGGGCTATAGGTCATGGTCTGCAATAGCTGGTGCCTTTTTTTATCAAAAAATAGATACGGTATGAACAAGGTAGTTCCTCTCACTTTTTATCTGTGTGTACTCATCAGTGTGAGTCATGTCCTCAATGCACAAGAAAAGATAGGTATTGGCACTTCGTCACCGGCCTTTCTTCTGGATGTCCAGGGTTATCCTTCGAGTACATTGCTGACCAATCTGAATTCGAAAGTGAATTACGTGGGAGCATTAGATATCAAAGCGATTGAAGGCACGTCGGTTACATCAGCAGGTTATGGCATTGGCGGAAAATTCACAGGAGGAAGCCGCGGGCTTGATATTCTTGGTATGGGTGGTAGCTCAACAGGTGCCGTGTATGGCACTTATTCCAACGCTACCGGAACAGCAGGCGCACACTATGGAGTGTACGGTCTTGCTACAGGAGGCGTATTTAACTTCGGTGTATATGGATATGCCAATGGCGGTATAGGCAACTATGGCATCTTTGGCTACAACACAAACCTCGCCGGTTATGCAGGCTACTTCACCGGGAGAGGGCATTTTACCGAAGAATTGCGTGCTGATAAAAATCTGCTCGTCGATGATAACCTTGGAATCGGGACACTGACACCAACTACGCGTCTACAAGTCGTTGGTGGTAACGATGCGAGCTATACAACGCATGGCTTTATCCAGACTGGGACGACGGCGAGCTGGAATATCGTCATCGATGACAATGAAATCCTGGGTAGAAACAATGGCGCAGAAAATGAACTTTTCATTCAACGCGATGGTGGAGATCTGATCCTGTGTGCACTGGAATTAGGTTCTGTTGGAATCGGCCTCTTGGCAGGAACATCAATACCTACTGGCTATATGCTCGCAGTGGATGGGAAAATCGTCAGTGAGGAATTGCGGATACAGAACTCAGACAACTGGCCCGATTATGTCTTTTCCGATCATTATCCATTGATGCCACTTGAAGATCTCAAACGTTCTATCGCAGAACACAAACACCTTCCAAATATTCCTTCCGCAACCGTCGTTGCTTCGGAAGGGATCCTCATCGGTGACATGCAAAAGAAGATGATGGAAAAGATCGAAGAGCTTACACTCTATGTCATCGATCTGCATGAAATGATCAGGAAACAGCAGGAGGAAATTGAACAACAAAAAGCTGAGATCAGGTTGCTCTCTGGTAAATGACTCAAGTTGCGATACTTGATTAACATTTAACAATACTGTTTCACACAACCCTTCGACAAGCTCAGGGTAAACTTTCACAACCCTGCCTGGCGGCAGACAGGGATCACGACGAATACGATCACAACGGTATTTGGAATGTCAAGACGGAGAAAAGACATTGGATCAACTGATATCGATTGCTGAAATTCTTATGAGTTCAATCCTAATATGCTGATATTCTGACTTGTACATCGAAAGTAAAAGTGCCGAAAGTTGAGTAAATGACAAAATGCTTCTTGCTATGCTTCAGAAGTCCATCACTGGTTTGATTTTGTTGCTCTTCGTTACCATAAACACAACGCATGGACAAGAAGCGTTGAATCAACGACTCACGGGTAAGACGACGCTTTCTGAAATCATGAAGGTGGTCGATCAATACTATCGTGAGAATCCTGAAGCACATGAGGAAGGGGAGTATGAATCAGCCTATCTCCAATGGAAACGCTGGGAATGGTATATGTCCGGCCGTCTCGGTCACGGCGGAGACCTCGTTAATATCCCTGCATACCTGATGCGAGGCCTGGAAGAGAAAGAACGCATGACTGCGCAGCACCTGGAACGAAACGTCAATTCTGCGTGGACGTTTATGGGTCCCTCTTCCTCACCGTTGCTTAATGATGCGGCGCTTTACAATGGTATCGGCAGGGTGGATCGCATTGTGTTTCATCCGGCAAATGCGAGTATTATTTTTCTCTGCACACCGGCAGGCGGCTTATGGAATACGCTGAACGGTGGTACGTTATGGAATAACCTTACTGATCAGCTTCCTGCAGTTGGTATTTCCGGATTTGTCATCTCCTATGCGAATACAAGTGACATGTACCTGCTCACAGGTGATGGAGACAGTGGACTTGGGAATGTTTTTGGGTATACACGCACATCGATTGGAGTCTTGAAATCAACTGACGGGGGTATAAGCTGGCATCAATCGGGTGCCTTTCCGGAAATTGACGGACCCTATGCCGGATATAAACTCATTCAAAGTCCTGCAAATCCTGATCTGCTTCTTGCTGCAACGAGCAATGGACTCTATCGTACCATCGATGGCGGAGATACGTGGGTGAGAGAACTCGATTCACTCACCTATGATATTGAATTCAAACCGGGCAATGCCACACGCGTCTATGCAAGTACCAAAGGAGATATCTGGATTTCTACAAACAGTGGCGATACATGGACCTCCAATTCAACTTATGATGTCAATCCCAACACCTGCGGATCCAATGGAGGAGGACGCATTCAGATCGCCGTAGCACCTTCAGATGGGAATCGCCTGTACTTCGTTGCAGGACCGGTGACCGCCGTGGGACAGTTTTGCGGGCTCTGGTTGTCCACGGATAGCGGCAGCACATTTACCCGTCAATCCAATACGCCGAATATCCTCGGCAGAGTGGATAATGGCATGGACGGCAAAGATCAATCCTACTATGATCTTGCTATCGCTGTGCATCCCACATTGCCAGATTCAGTCGTCGTTGGCGGTCTCAGTGTTTGGAGCTCGCGGAATGCCGGCGATACCTGGAGGCATGCGACCAGCTATGGAGAAGATGGAATCTATCCTTATATCCATCCCGATATCCATGATCTCGCTTATAATCCTTTGAACAATGTACTCTACGCAGCCAATGACGGAGGACTCTATAAGAGTGCAGATGCCGGTGTGACCTGGACGGATTTATCGCCGAATATTGAGACGAGCATGATATATCATATGGCAGGGTGGGCCGGCAATCTCAATAAGCTCATGATCGGATTACAGGATAATGGTGTGAAATACAGGAGTGCGAACAGTTCTGCGTTCCATCATATCAATGGTGGGGATGGATTTGATGTGGTATTCAACCCTTTGACCGGAGAACCCGCATATTCTACGATCAATTTTGCTTTCGTGGCGTATTCAAATAATGGCGAAAATTCTGAAGCGCAATATATTCCCCTTGATACCTTCTGGTTTCAGACGCTTGCGATCCACAATGTACACCCGGATACCATCATCGTCGGCAGTTATCTCATTTTTAAGTCGACGGATGGCGGCGATAGCTGGGATTACTTCAGCGGATCGGGATCATGGGCGCTCACATCGTGTCCAAGCAACAGCAACAGGTTTTATTCAGCCGGTGGTGATGACTTTACCAATGGATCAGGATCGTTATACTTTTCCGGAGATATCGGAGAGACATGGGTGGAGAAATCAGAGAACCCGGGATTTCCGGATCCTTCGAATTGGATTAAGATCACCGACGTCGTCGTACGTCCAAACAATTCTTCGACCGTCTGGGCTTGTTTCGGTGGCTTTGATGCAGGCTATAAAGTCGTGACCTCAACCAATACAGGCGATACCTGGACAAATGTGTCGGCCAATCTCCCCAATGTACCTGTCAATTGTCTTGCGATAGACAATGATAATGGAGTATATGCCGGAACCGATATCGGCATCTTTTATCGCAGCCCATCGATGAGCAACTGGATGCCCTGGTCGAATGGGCTTCCCAATGTTCCGGTCACCGGATTGATCATCTATGATGACGGCACAACTAAGCGCGTCCGTGCAGCAACGTTCGGCAGAGGAGTATGGCAAAGCAACCTTGCTTCTACATGCGATGCCTCAGTTGTCGTGACCGGAGGACTTGAAGGGATCAGGCATTACGAGGCCTCGACTTCTATTTCATCGACGGCCTTCATTCAGGGAGGCATCGGCACGTTTGTGAGTTTTAAATCCGGAAGCTATATCTCGCTGACCGATGGCTTCAACGTCGTTGATGACAGTGAATTTCTCGGCTTCATCGCCCCATGCGGCCAGGGAGGGATTCCCGCGATCCAGGATGAAACCGATTTCGGGGATGAACTCCTCAGAGCAGACAGCAGTTCATCGGTCATTCCACTCAGAAGAATGTGGGATCCGGAAGACGGTCTGCCTTACGGACTCTTGAAGAGCGTATCCCCCGGTCAGAACACTATTCGCTTCAATATCAAAAAGCCAGGCATAGTACAGATCTATGCTGCACGTGATGTACAGGACAAGCTCAGTCCGCTCTTCTCCGGAGAGATGAACGTAGGTACGCACACAGTGGAAGCGAATCTTTCGGCGTTGGCGCCGGCATTTTATTATGTGTTGCTTTTCTATGAAGGGAAGCTGGCGTATTTTGAGGAGATGGAGGTGAGGTGAGTGTTAGATAAAGATATAGCTCTCATTAACTTGGATTTGCCGAGCTGGCCTTAGCCTGTGATGGTGGTCGTTCTTATTTATCGTTTAATTTTATTTCGTAATTGTTCCGCATGTAGCAGCTCGATATTATTGTCAATGGCAAGTTTAAAAACCTCTTCAGCGAATTCGTTCCTCTGATGTCTTTCCTTAGGAATGTGATGAGTTGCCTTTAAGAACTCATAAAATTCATCTATCACATAATTATGATAAATTCCACGTTCAGATAGTTCAGTGAATTTGCTCTTGATATCCGCTGGCAAATCAGCGCCATTGATAAAGTAGTTCAAATAATCTAAGAAGTGCGGATGAGCGTAAATATCAGTCCCTTCTGTTCCGTTGCGCTCGAAAATCTCCTGTCTTGATGATTTTCCTCTACCTAAGTTGTAAGCCGAATCTGTAAAATACTGAATTCTATTGTACGGAATTGCATTTCGTTCAATGAGACTGATAGTTAGTTCACGGGCTGCCTCAAGTATAGCTCTGTTTTCTTCAAAGTCATTTCTGACGTCAAATTTCTGGACAGACTCGTATAGCTGTTGCTCCGAAGATGTGAGTTCTAGTTTATTCATTTGGACTTCATGTTTATTATTTCAAGGACCGCCAACGTTTTGGCTGAACGCCTTCGGGGATTGGCGGGTTGCTTTCGAGCCGATGGTGCATAGCCTGTGTTCCATGCATACCGCGGATTTATCCATTATAAAGCCATGATGAGAAAAGGTTTAATATAATTCCTAAAGCGATTACCCCAAATAGTACATAGCTTAAAGTTTTTCTATTCAAATAAGCTTTCTTTTGTTTTCCTAATGCTATGAAGAGTTTTGGAAATAAGAACTGGCGTATTTTCTGTAAGAGATATCCAGCGCCAAATAAAATGACAAGCAAAACAAACAAGAGATATGAACTTGATTTTGTACTATTTGCAGTGTACTCAATGTACCCCTTATAACCACACAGTTTCAACACGTAGTCAAAACTACCATACAGCATTACGAAACCAAAGAAGAGAAAAGGAACGCCAATTGTTAAATCATATATTGTTATCTTGCTATACCAAGTTTTAAATTCTCTCAAGTGTTTGTTTAATTCATCATCAAGCCTAAACCCCCAATCTAAATTATCGTACCTTAAATAGTAGCGAACGGACTCAGAACTGAAAGAATATTCATTTCCAAGAGTTATTGAAAGCCCTGCTTCTTCATCCCCCATACCTTCTCGGCATTCAATGTCAATTTTTAGGAGCCTTCTTTCATTGTGATTTGGATATCCGAATAGGTCAATTATATCTCGAAATTTTAATTGAGTATTATCACTTGTTGTTCCTGAAAAATCTATTTTATTAAAGTTCTTGATTAAAAAATTATGCAATTCAGTTAGTTTTTCCTCATCAACTAAGATGGAGAAGTTCTTTTTATCGTGTTTTGAATAGTTGTTTAACATGAAATTCTACTTTTCAATGGTTGCATGGAACTTGTTTATACCTGCACCAGGTTTAGCACACTAAATCAAAAAGTGAAAATTCTCATAACTCATTGAATTAACAGAAAACAAACTGTTGGGCGCATTAATATTACTTAGCTGACATTATTTGTTGAAATAGCTGTTCCGTTGAAATTTGATTGGTGTCTTTTAAATGTCTGGCAACTTTGTTGCTAATTTCCAATGCACCGCCTCGACCCGAAAGTCCGACAAAACTTCCTTTGTTAGTCCAATTCCAATCTTTTCCAGATTTAAGAATTTTTAGAAGGTCTTTTGTGTCAAACTTATTACTCATGAGTGCTCTATCTATTACCTGAGCTCCTAAAAAACACACTCCCCAAAGGCCTGCACCTCGTAAGATTATATAGTCTTTAGGTGTTGACCACGCTTTTGGCTGCCATTGCTTTATTGCTGTAAAATAGTTTTTTTCTGTTTTTAATGTCATTGTAGTTCAGTGTAGAATAAATTATTGTGCCTAACATGTTTATGCCAGCACCAAATTACTCAAATCCCTCGTCACGCCGCAATCTGACTACGAGGTCGTAATGTAACAGCTCCTTCGCTGAAGCTTCGGGGGTCGAAGAAGGCAGAAGGGTATCAGTTCTTCAAACTATCGCCGGAGTGAAAGGTGGCAAATGGGATGTGGAAACCGAAGTGCACCAGGCACTGGAGTACAACGGAGCCTTTTACGTTCGGCTATCCCGCGAAATTGTTTATCACATGCATTTTTTGGCTATGCGCTGTCACTGCTATGTAGAGATGGTGAATAGCCTTTGTTATGCCCACATTCCTTTTCTTTTGGCTGAATTTGGAAGCGTATTTCTTTCTGATTACCTCTAATTGCTTCTCGAATTCCTTCGGGTTTTCTTTATGCAATCGACTTAATTCCTCGCGCTATTTACGCATGAAGTCGACGGCTTTGAATTTTTCTTATTTTGCTGTCATTTGGCAGCTCTTCAGCTGGTATAACAGAAAACCCCAATGTTGGAAGTTCTTGCCATTATCGGGCATGAGCTTTCTGTTTTGATTTTATCTTACCTGATGTCAGGTTAGATGACTTACTTTTTTTGTTTTTCTTTCTGGCAAAATATTGTGATAAGGCGAGTTCTTCTTCCTTTGTTAAAGGGCCTTGTCCACCAATAAAGTCAGGTTCATTTATTTTCTTTTTCATTTGTTAATATTTTTAAAATAACGGTCGATAAGTTTTAATGCAGCTTGTGTATCAATGATCATAACACGCCCACCAAAATGAATGGCCCCTAATGATTTTTCATAATGATCTATGAGTTGCGATTTCGATAGAAACGAAACATTACCTTCA
Organism: Saprospiraceae bacterium; assembly: GCA_035292505.1. Taxonomy (GTDB): domain Bacteria; phylum Bacteroidota; class Bacteroidia; order Chitinophagales; family Saprospiraceae; genus DATDQA01. The sequence goes on from DATDQA010000076.1 coordinate 11,737, forward strand.
TACCCACGTTGAAATGAAAGCCTACAGGCAAAAGCTACCAGATTTCCGGCGACACCTGTATATATTTTTGATTTACCCTTGTTGAATGGGGCGTTTTCAACAATGTGCATGTAAACATGGTCGGTTTTTGCCTCAATGGAAAGTAAACCCTGGATGACAGTTGGGTTGCCATGAACACAAGCAACCAGAAAGAGAGGTTTACAAATTGACAATTTCAGTATTTCCAATCAAACAACCATTTGTTTTTCTTCGTTATTTTCTTAAGGTCTGTCGAAGCCACAAGCGACACCTTAGTTTGAAAACTGTCTCCAGTAACTACGTTTTCAACAGAGTTGGTTAACTTGTCAATAAGAAAATCAAGTCTGAATGCTTGCTTTTTTTTCACTTTAGCGAATTTACGAAAAGTGTAGGGCTTATAGTCAATTCTCGCAAGTTTGTTAAGCGTCGAATGGCATGACCCCAACTTTTTTGGCGACATACGTGGCCGTCAGATCCCTGAGATTGTTGAAGGGCTGGGGTGCCATGTGTGGCTTTGGTAAGCCGATGATATTGCAGTGGAGTTTTAAGGAAATCTTTTATAATTGTCCTTTATGTTTGCAATGATGATAAATCGGATGGTTGTTTTGTTGATTCGTTCGAATCCTAACCGATAATCGCCAATTTTTATTCGATTAGAGTTTTTGAAGCCGGATAACTTTTTCGCATTTGGAATATGTTGTATGGATGTCGCCTCTTCCGCTTTTTGAATGACTTTCTCAATCTTGAGGAGGGATGAGATTATCAAAGATGTACGGAAATATGTGTTGTTGGATGAGAAGGGATTGAAGATCGTGGAACTTGTGAACGTAAATGGTAATCGGTAGTCGGTGTACTTGGTAAGTTTAAAGTGCACACTTACCAACTGTACCGATTACCGATTATTTGGTTACAACGCGTTCGGGATGCGTATACACATTCACACGATCACCACGCAAGAAGCCAGCGACAGTCATATCACTTTCTTCAGCCAATTCAAGTGCAAGCGAACTCGGCGCACCGACTGCAGCAAAAATCGCAACACCCGCTGCTGAAGCCTTTTGGATAAGCTCAAAACCTCCACGACCCGAAACGACAACCAGGTGATGTGTCAACGGTAAGAGATTCTGTGCTGCTGCCCATCCAATCATTTTATCCATGGCATTATGCCGGCCGATATCTTCTTTTGTGCAAAGAAGTTGGCTCGCAGCATCGAACAACGCAGTAGCATGGATCCCTCCTGTCGCAGCAAAGACCGGTTGCTCATTCCTCAATATTTCGCCCATCTGCACGAGAGCCCCGAATGGAATCTGAGGTTGCCCAGGAATAAGGCGATAAGAACTCACCTGTCTGACCATATCTATGGATGCTTTTCCACAAATACCACAACTGGATGTCGTATAGAAATGGCGCTGGATCTTCTCAGGAAGGAACACAAAGTCAGGATGGAGATGTACAACAACGACGTTTTCTGAAGGTTGGTCGACAGACAAGATATCTTTCATGGAATGCACAATACCTTCTGTAATCATGAAACCGGTAGCCAATGCAAGATCGTCTCCGGGAGTACGCATCGTGACAGATAATGGGATCTCAGTCCTAAGGGCAGAAGGACCATATGTGATGCGCAGTTCGAGAGGTTCCTCTACGACGACGACGTCGTTAAAAACATATTCGTTGTCGACTTCAATGCGATGTACAGTCCATGTACGCACACCATGCTGTTCAGACGTTGTCTCCGAAGTCATACATCAACCTGCAATACTCCAGCCCTGACGATATTCCCTCGAGACATATGCATTGGCACCTTCGAAGTTTTTGACGCGCATCTGTTCTGAGTCCCATTCCAATCGCAATCGACCAGGGTAATCATATGGAGCCCAATCTGTAGGAGTCTTCCCGCTCTGCAATTGCTTCATGTCATAGCAACGCACGGCGAGATTTCCGATTAACAAAGACTCTGTAAGAGGTACAGCATACTCGAACGGAGAAGTGGCCTGGGCTTCGCCTTTGCACGCCAAGGCCCAGTTTGTCTGATGGTCACCGGTGACACGCGGGATCACTTTATCAGGTGGAATGAAATCCTTCATCCGACTTGTCGGAAGAAGTGTCGCGCCTTCACCGAAAATGCCACACATCATTTTGCCCTGTGTTCCTTCGAATAACACGCCTCCGTCCCAACTTCCGAATTCTTCATTTGCTCCGAGTTCTTTTGGGCGCATGGGCCTGATTCCTCCGTCATACCACCAGAGCGAACATTCCGGGAATCCTGCTCTGGCCGGGAAATCAAGCTTGACCACACTGGATGGAGGACAGCTTTCCGGATAATTCGCTTCGACAAAATCTCCCACCCATACTGTGGTTGCATTCGCTTCAGCTGCGGTCGGTGTAGTCAGTTTCAAGGCGCGGTAAGCGGGATCAACGAGGTGACAACCCATATCACCTAGCGCGCCTGTTCCATAGTCCCACCATCCTCTCCATTTGAAGGGAGCAAAGGCAGGATGATAGGGTCTCTTCTCTGCAGGACCAAGCCATAAATCCCATTTCATGGTGTCCGGTACGGCTACCTGTTCTTTAGGCACAGGCACACCCTGTGGCCACACAGGCCTGTTCGTCCAAACATGTACCGTATGTACATCGCCGATCACCCCAGCCCGGATCCATTCGGTCACCTCGCGATTACAATCCATCGATGCTCCCTGATTTCCCATTTGGGTAACTACACCATAGCGCTTTGATGCAATGAGTAAAGCCCGTGCTTCAGCAATGTTATGTGTCAATGGCTTCTCCACATAGACATGTTTACTCAACTGCATACAAGCCATTGCTGCTACCGCATGCGTATGATCCGGTGTCGAGATGACGACAGCATCGATCTGTGAGTGCTTTTTATCGAGCATCTCGCGGAAATCATGAAAGCGGGGTACACCGGGAAATTCGCTGAACGTGTCTGCTGCGCGCACCTCGTCGACATCACAGAACGCAACCAGGTTTTCATCCTTTAAGGCTTGCACGTGCACTTCACCCTTACCACCGCATCCGATGAATGCTACATTGAGTTTGTTTGCCGGAGATTGCTGAAGCATGCCATGCAAATGCCCCGGCATCATAATCATACCCGTACTTGCCGCTCCTGTCAATTGGACAAACCTGCGTCGGGAAATATGGGAAGAAGGACTCTTCGAAGATTTTTTCATACAAGTTGCTTTGAAGTAAAGATCGGTTTTTTTCTAAGTTGTAGCTTGGTGGTGGCTAAGTGGCTTCTAAGTGGCTACACACTACACCGCTACACCGCTAAACATCTACACATTTACACAATTACACACCCGCAAACCTATTCTCACTACCTTAGATCTTTCAAAAGAAAAAAGATGAAGCAGTTAGTTATTGTTTGCTATTTGATTTGTTACGTTGTGTTAAACAATGGATTTGCTCAGGATAAGATTACATTGGTTGAAGTAGCTTCGGGATTTAATACACCAGTAGGACTTGTGCATGTCGGAGATGCCCGTTTGTTTATTGTTGAGAAAGATGGTTACATCAAAATCATGGATACTACCGGACAGGTGTTGCCTGATCCGTTTCTCAATATTGATGGTAAGGTGAATAGTGTTGCAAGCGAACGTGGTTTGCTTGGACTTGCTTTTCATCCCGGGTATCCTGACAATGGATTTTTCTTTGTCAACTATACCAATAGCGGAGGACATACTGTTGTGGCGCGTTATGTCCGCGATAGTTTGGATTCGAACCTCGGGGATCCGATGTCTGAAACGATCCTGATGACTGTGACGCAGCCATACAATAATCACAATGGAGGCCATCTCGCTTTTGGGCCGGATGGATATCTCTACATCGGTTTGGGAGATGGAGGAAATGCGGGCGATCCGGGAGATAGAGCGCAGAATGGACAAGAGCGACTAGGCAAGATGATGCGGATCGATGTCGACGGTGCGTTGCCTTTTGCAATACCTCCTGACAATCCATTTATAGGAAATGATACTATACTCGAAGAGATCTGGGCTTTGGGATTACGCAATCCATGGCGATACAGTTTTGATCGACTCACTGGGGATCTCTGGATCGCGGATGTCGGACAAGGCGCTTGGGAAGAGGTCGATTTTCAACCCTTCGGAAATGCCGGTGGGCAAAATTATGGATGGAGATGTAAAGAAGGCTTGCAGAATTACAATACATCGGGATGCCCGTCACCTGATGTATTTACGGATCCTGTGTACGTCTATGGACATAGTGGTCTATGCGGTGGTTCGGTGACCGGAGGGTTTGTGTATCGGGGAAGCCGAAATCCTTATCTCTTTGGTAAATATGTCTTTACAGATTATTGCAATGGGATCTTTCGCTCCATTGTCATCGACGGTGAAGGTAATGTAGAAGCAGAAGAACTTGCTAATCTCCAAGATCAGCAATTCACAAGTTTCGGAGAGGATGCCTCCGGTGAATTATATGTCGCTGCCATAAATGGGACGATCTATCGGGTGGAAGATTTAATATCTGCTGTCGATGATCCGGATCGGACAGGAGAGGTGATATACCCCAATCCGGTTTT
>DATDQA010000077.1:0-11176 GCA_035292505.1 Saprospiraceae bacterium
TATTGGATATGATATCAATTGTGGTGTGCGTTTGCTCAAAACAGAAAAGACCTACACCGATGTTGCTTCGCACCTTGAAGAGTTGTCAAAGCAACTTTATGCAGAGATTCCTTCCGGCACAGGGAAAGGCGGGATGTTGAAACTCAATCGCAATGACGTTGATCGCGTATTATTGAAAGGTGCAGAATGGGCAGTCGAAAATGGTTACGGACAACATTCCGATCTCGGGTATATCGAAAGTCATGGAAGACTGTCGGATGCTGATCCTTCTGCTGTCAGTGACAGAGCAAAGACACGAGGTCATGATCAACTCGGCACGATCGGGAGCGGCAATCACTTCGTGGAGGTGGATAGAATAGATGAGATCTATCACAATGAAGCAGCAAAAGCCTTTGGCCTCGTAAAAGATCAGATCGTAATCCTCATTCACACGGGTTCACGCGGACTGGGTCACCAGGTGGCCACGGACTACATCCGTGTGATGATGAATAAGATGGCTGACTACGGGATTCAATTACCTGACAGAGAACTGGCTTGTGTGCCTTTCAACAGCGAAGAAGGACAAGAGTACTTCAAAGCGATGTGCGCTTCCGCCAACTACGCCTGGTGCAATCGCGAAGTCATCACCTGGGAGATCAGAAATGCATGGCAGAAGATTTTCGGTGTCAAGGGAGGTCATATCCAACTCCTGTATGATGTCGCACACAACATCGCGAAGATCGAAGAGCACAAGATCGATGGTAAACGACAGAAGGTGATCGTGCATCGGAAAGGTGCAACACGTGCCTTCGGTCCAGGTTTCAAAGAACTTCCTGAAGACTTTCGGCACATCGGTCAACCGGTTCTGATCCCGGGCAGCATGGGTACATGCTCCTATGTCCTTGTCGGCACAGAAGGAAGTATGCTTTCAACCTTCGGTTCGACCTGTCATGGTGCAGGCCGGGCTATGTCGAGAACGGCTGCAAAGAAGCAGGTCGATGCTCCTTCATTACTCAGGGCGCTGAAAGAACAAGGGATATACGTAAAGGCAGGCAGCTATGCAGGTGTGGCAGAAGAAGCGCCTGTGGCATATAAGGATGTGAGTCTTGTGGTGGAGACGGTAGATCAGGCTGGCATTGCGAAGAAGGTGGCGCGGTTGAAGCCGATTGTTGTAATAAAGGGTTGAACAGGGAGAATTTTCATTTTTTGATTTTCGATAAAAACATGTGACATATGGACTGGGTATGGATAGTCTTGGGTATTATTCTCTGCGTCGTCGCTATCGGTGGCAGTATTCTGCCTTTGTTGCCCGGGCCCCCGATTGCATATGGCGGACTTGTCTTGCAGCAACTCCGTGATCCGAATCCATTCGAAGGAAAATTCCTATTGATCTGGGTTGGAATTGTCATCGTCACTTTGATCCTCGACTACCTCATTCCAATCCAGGGCACGAAGCGATTCGGTGGCACTAAGTATGGAGTGTGGGGTTGTACAATTGGATTTCTTGCGGCCTTCTGGATGGGACCACTGGGTGTCATCATCGGACCATTCGTCGGAGCCTTCATTGGTGAACTGTTAGCTAACCAGAATTCAAAGCATGCCTTCAAAGCGGCGATGGGTTCGTTTGTGGGATTTTTACTTGGTTCGTTTTTGAAATTGGTGGTGTGCTTTTTTATGCTGTATTATATTATACAAAGCATTTAAAATAGATACAGGGTTCTTCGTGTTAGTAAAATCCTTTTTATGGTAAAAAAGGGCGACCGTATGCAAGCTGAAAAAAAGGTGAAAAAAATCTTTTGAAAATCAAGACGCAATAGCAATACTTACATTTCGTGGTCTTCGTGGTAAAAATTTTTTTCGTGGTAAAAAAACGGGACGACCGTATGCAATCTGAGAAAGGGGTGAGAAAAATCTTGTTGGAGTACGACCGCCCCGAGAGCTAAAGGTACAAACAAATCAGTGCAAAAACCAGGAATTTTAGGGGCACCATGCCTTCTAAAGACGAGAACGCAGAGAGGATCTACCCATATAATAACAGGGACTCATGTATAACCAACTCTATTCCTGTTATTAACAGTGTGATATCATAGCTAACTCAGGGCGTCATTTCTTTCCAGTTCCCACTCAGGAAATACACAAGTTCATGTGAAAGCAGAAGGTTATTAGACGGACGAACATTGCTTTCTATAAGCCGCTTTACAGACTCGTTCTTCATGAGAAATTGATATAATGTGATACTGACTTTAAAAAATCGTGCCAGGTCATCCTTGTCAGGGTTCTCCTTCGCGTGTAGTGTGTGTAGGGCTTTATTGAAGACGACACGACCCGGATAAAGAGTGTATCGCTCCGGATACATGCCTGCGAGATAGAGTGAAATGATTGTGCTATCCTGGTAATGATTATTCTCTATGCTTTTTGGATTCGCACGTTTATACATCCGGAGGAGTTCGTCACAATAAAAAATAAAACTATCCACCCGGTTTTCGATATTTTTTGTTTCCTGAAACAATTCTTTAAAAGCCTGCCGCACATATTGTTCTTCGGATTTGATGAGTACGAGCATCATTTCTTTTGGCCGGTAGTGATCGCGTTTCCACCAACGACGTGTGACATCACTTTGTAGTGACCGGTCGTACATTCCGGTGAAATCATCTGCACTGAATGTCCAGATGGTGCGGAAATTTGCCAGCATATCATATTTATAGAGATGTATGGATCCCTCCTGCGATTGCAATACATCTGCAAAGGCCTCAATACTTTCCTGAAGAATGTCCAGTTTCATCCGCCCTCAGAATATGAGAGGTAATATATGGATCGGTATAGAAAATGGATCTCCATGAAGGATATTAGGCGCTTAGAACGTGAAACTTACCAACATGTTGGTAGGAGAGGAGTGGAAAGTTGAGAGTTTCTATTCAGCCCTCAAATCAGGCCGGACTTTCAACTTATCACTTTTTTGGCCTGAAGGGCCAGAACACATCAACGTTGGCTAACGGCCAACGCTGATGTAGAATCCTAAAATGAGCCCTGAAGGGGCGCAAGAGAAGTCCGTACTTTTCACCTGGCGCTTGGCAATTGAACGTACATCATAGTGATAGGTTCGGAGTGGAAAGTTGAGAGTTTCTATTCAGCCCCTTCAGGGCTATAAGACAAACTCAACCTTTGCAACGGGCTTTGCCCGTTGCTATTGATATTTGGCCCCTTCAGGACCTTCTTTTCAAGTTTATCTTGAAAAGAATTTAGAGTATCTTAGGGATGTCTTCCCGGTATTTACTTGAATACATCGGGATAAGAAGTTCACCAGCAATTTTAAAATTATGAGGTATGAATAATTGGCTCAGAGGTATCATTTCAGGATACGGTGCGTATAAACTCGGTGGAGGATGTCTAGGTACGATTGCGGTTTTTGTAATCATTTGGTTGATCCTTGGACAGTGCAACTGAAAGACTTCTTTACGTGTTACTTCCAATTCGTTTCAGAATTTTTTTAACAAGTCCGGGCCCTTCGTAAATAAGGCCTGTGTATATCTGTATCAATGCTGCCCCGGCGTTCATTCTTTCTATGGCGGATTCAGCACTGTCTATGCCACCTACACCAATGAGGGAAATATGTTCTGGCAATTGCGCTCTGAGATACTTCAATACTTCTGTCGCACGCCTGCGCAGTGGCGCACCACTTAATCCTCCATCGCCGAGAGAGGAAACAAAATCAGAACCCTCCTGAAGTCCTTCTCTCGATAAAGTTGTATTCGAAACGACAAGCCCATCGAGTTTGATTTCCTGCACAAGTGAAGCAATATCGTCCAATTGTGCATTCGTGAGATCAGGAGCAATTTTCAGAATGATAGGCTTGCGTTGCGGCAACATACTGTTGCGTGAGAGGATTGATTGCAGGATTATCTTTAGTGGTTCCCGCTCCTGTAGCGCTCGAAGACCAGGGGTATTAGGCGAACTCACGTTGATCACAAAATAATCTACGTACGGATGGAGAGCATCAAAGCAGGCCAGATAGTCATCGACTGCAAGTCCGTTCGGCGTGTCTTTGTTCTTTCCAATATTCGCACCAAGAACAAAGTTGCGATGATGATATTTTTGAAGCCGTCGAGCGATCAACTCACAACCATCATTGTTGAATCCCATGCGATTGATCAATGCGTGTGATTTTTTAAGTCTGAAAAGGCGTGGCTTTGGATTGCCTGGTTGAGATCTTGGGGTGATGCTGCCGACTTCAATACTTCCAAACCCCAAGGCAACGAGGGCATCAATGTAGGTGCCGTTTTTGTCAAAACCGGCGGCAATACCCAACGGATTTGGAAACCGGAGACCCCAAATCATCCGCGGTAAGTTGGGTGCAGTGACGCCGAAAACGATAACCACTATACGCTTCACGAACGGTATCCTTAACCCGAACAACAGTAAGTTCATGGCTATAGCATGCGCGCGTTCAGAGGGCAGCAAAAACAACAAAGGCCGAATCAGGAAGCGATACATGGAGGCGAAGAAAGGCAGAAAAGAAGAAAAGGGGTAAAACCGGGGAAACAGGTAAAACCGGTTAAATCGGTTATGCCGATTAAGCAGGTGGTTCTCAATGGATTTCTCCGATTCACCAGTTTCTCCCGCTACCGGCTTTACCCTTTCCTAAACCTTATCCTGCGGGGTATGTTATCTCATCCACTACCTTTCATTTGATAGCGCGATATGGCCGAGAAAACTCTTTGGTACCTGGAGAATATTGATGTGGCAAGCATCTTTTGCCCACGGAAGATGAATATGGCACAAGATGCGCTACAGCATCGGCAGTTCAGGAAAAAAGAATATATCTATGTCCAGCATGATGATGCAGACAAAGTATACCTGCTCACAGAAGGCAGAGTAAGAATAGGAACATACAATACTTCAGGTAAAGAGATCACAAAAGCGATCCTGACAAAGGGCGAAGTGTTCGGAGAACTCGCCGTAATGGAGGAAGGCAAACGCAGTGATTTTGCATGTGCAATAGAGCAGACAACAGTATGCATTCTTTTGGTGGACGAAATGCGGCGGCTCATGCGTGAACACAACGGAATCAATGTATTCTTCATGCGCTTGATGGGTTCAAGATTGCTGGAAATGGAACACAGACTTGAATCCCTTGTCTTCAAAGATTCACGCAGCAGGATTATTGAATTACTCGCAGACATTGTTGTAAAACGCGGCCAACGCATTGGCGACGAATATGTCGTCAGAAATTTCATCACCCACAAGGATATCGCAAGCCTTACCGCAACTTCCCGTCAAACCGTCGGTTCAGTCATGAACGAGTTGCGCGACAAGAATATCATCGCGTTTGATCGAAGGCAACTGCTGATCAGAGACCTGGAGCAGTTGAAATAGAAATCAGAAGAAGGGCAAAATCGGTAAAGCCGGTGAAATCGGTGAAATGGGAAAGAATCCAATTACTTGAAAATTAAGAAGGATCAAGGATTAGTAAACTTATGCAGCATCATTGGTATATACTAACACCTTCTTTTTGTGAATTGGTATTGCTTTGAATGGCGCAAATCTCTAACCGTGTCGAACCGATTTCTCCCGCCTTCCCGGCTTCACCGATTTCACCGGCTTTCCCGGCTTCACCCATTTCCTCTATTCATACAGATACATATACCTGTTACGCTCCAGTTCTCGGAAAAACGGATCATTCAGATCATCGATAAACCGGATCGCCTCGCCGGTTGACTTCATCTCGGGGCCGAGACGTTTGTCAACATGTGGAAACTTATCAAATGAAAATACCGGCTCTTTGATTGCAAATCCTTTCAGATCCTGTTTAATTGTAAAATCTGTGAGCTTTGCACCAAGCATCACCTTGGTTGCGATATTGAGATAAGGAACTTTGTATGCTTTTGCAATAAACGGGGTTGTACGTGAGGCACGTGGGTTAGCTTCGATGACGTAGACTTTTTCCGGTTCACCATTCTTCGATGGTTTGATGGCAAATTGAATATTGACTAATCCTTTAATCTTCAATGCAAAGGAAATTTTCTCTGCATATTCCACCATCTTCTCCAGTACTTCTTCTGACAAACTATATGTCGGCAACACAGCAGAACTGTCACCAGAATGAATGCCCGCCGGCTCAATATGCTCCATGATACCCATGACATGCACTTCTTCTCCGTCACAGATCGCATCAATCTCGGCTTCTTTTGAGCGTTCCAGGAATTGATCGATGAGTACCTTGTTGTCCGGGAGATGTTTGAAGATCGTGAGTACATGATGCTCGAGTTCTTCATCATTGATCACAATGCGCATGCTCTGTCCACCGAGCACATAGGATGGACGCACGAGTACGGGATAGGTCACGCGATTTGCAATTTCGATTGCCTCCTCTACACTATGCGCAACTCCATAGCGCGGATAAGGAATGTCGAGCTCTTTCAGCAGGTCTGAAAATGAACCTCTGTCTTCCGCAAGATCCATATGGTGGAAATCCGTACCGATGATCGGGATACCTTCCTTGTGAAACTGCTCGGCAAGCTTTAATGCAGTTTGCCCACCGAGTTGTACGATGACACCTTCAGGTTTTTCTAATTCCAGGATTTCCTGGATGTGCTCCCAATACACAGGTTCGAAATACAATTTATCAGCAACATCAAAATCCGTTGAAACGGTTTCCGGGTTACAATTGATCATGATGGCTTCGTAGCCGGCTTCTTTGATTGCAAGAATACCATGTACACAACAATAATCGAACTCAATACCCTGACCAATACGATTCGGTCCGGAGCCGAGAACGATGACCTTTTTGTTATTTGTTGGAATACTCTCATTTTCTCCATCGAAAGTGGAATAGAAATACGGTGTCTGGGCTTCAAACTCCGCAGCACAAGTGTCGACCATTTTATACGTACGCCGGATACCGAGCTTCATGCGCTGCGCAGTGACCTCTTTTTCATTGATGCGCAAAAGCCATGCAATCTGTGAGTCGGAATAACCGAGTTGTTTTAATTCACGGAAAAATTCAAGCGGCAAATCCTCAGCGACATTATAGCGCATCAACTCCAGCTCTATCGTGACGAGCTTCTTGATCTGTTTGATAAACCAGGGATCGATGAGGGTAAGCTTGTGCAATGTTTTCTCCGATACGCCGAGACGCAATGCATCTTTTAAACGGAACACACGATCATCACCTACTTTTTCCAGACGCTCAAGGATATCCTGTGTACGAATCCATTCTTTTTTATCGGCACCCAGACCGGTACGGTCATTTTCCTGTGACTGACATGCTTTCTGCAAAGCTTCGAGAAAATTCCGACCGATCGCCATCACTTCACCCACGGATTTCATCTGCAGACCGAGCGTATTCTCTGAGCCGTGAAATTTGTCGAAGTTCCATCGGGGCATCTTCACGATCACATAATCGAGAGTGGGTTCGAAGTAAGCGCTCGTTGTTTTGGTGATCTGATTATTCAGTTCATCGAGATGATAGCCGATTGCCAGTTTTGCAGCAATCTTTGCGATAGGATATCCTGTCGCTTTGCTGGCGAGTGCAGAAGACCTGCTCACGCGCGGATTGATCTCCACTGCAATGATGTCTTCTGTATCCGGATTCACGGCAAACTGCACATTGCATCCGCCGGCGAAATTCCCCAATGAACGCATCATCCTGATGGCATTATCACGCATCTTCTGAAAGGCGGTATCGGACAAAGTCATCGCAGGTGCCACGGTAATACTGTCGCCGGTGTGGATACCCATAGGATCCATATTTTCTACCGTACAGATGATCACCACATTGTCATTGCTGTCTCGCAGGAGTTCAAGTTCAAACTCTTTCCATCCGAGTACTGCTTTTTCTACAAGTACTTCATGTGTCGGTGATGCATTCAGACCTCTGCGCAGAGCTTCATCAAATTCGGTTTTATCATGCACAAAACCACCACCGGTACCGCCCAATGTATACGATGGTCTGATCACGAGTGGGAAACCGATTTTTTGTGCAGCTTCTTTCCCTTCGAGAAATGAATTGGCGATAAAACTTGGCGCGACGCTCATCCCGATACGCACCATCAGTTTGCGGAAGGCTTCGCGATTTTCTGTGAGTTCGATGGCATCGAGATCTACCCCAATCAGGCGTACACCAAAACGTTCCCATACTCCACGTTTGCCGGCTTCGATAGCGAGATTGAGGGCAGTCTGTCCTCCCATCGTCGGAAGCACCGCATCTATTTTTTGCTCCTGCAGAATCTCGATGATACTTTCTACAGTCAGTGGCTTCAGGTAGATATGATCCGCAGTGACGGGATCTGTCATGATCGTAGCCGGATTGGAGTTGATGAGCGATACTTCGATCCCCTCTTCACGCAATGCGCGTGATGCCTGACTGCCGGAATAATCGAATTCACAAGCCTGGCCTATGATGATGGGGCCGCTTCCAATGATGAGGACGGAGCGGATGGAGGAGTCTTTTGGCAAGAGTTGAGGAGTTTTTTAGTCAATGGACGGGCGAAGATAGCAAGAAGGCTGAGGCGAAGGAAATCCAAACACAAACACAAATGGAACACAGCGACATCCCGATCGAGTGATGCGAGCATCGGGATTCAAACTCAAGTGCAAGTGCAAACCCAAAAAAGGCGAAGGATGAGGCGAAGGCGGAGGAAATCCAAAAACAAAAACAAATTCAAACGCAACTGCAAACTCAAAAAAGGCGAAGGCGTAGAAATCCAAATCTAAAAACAAATTCAAACGCAAGTGCAAACCCAAAAAAGGCGAAGGATGCCGACTTCGCCTAGCTTCCGTCGGCCGAAGAAGGCGAAGGCGAAGGAAATCCAAACACAAACACAAATGTAGCACAGCGACATCCCGATCGAGTGATGCGAGTATCGGGATTCAAATTCAAACGCAAACTCAAACTCAAAAAAGGCAAAGGATGAGGAAATCCAAACACAAACACAAATGTGGAGCACAGCGACATCCCGATCGAGTGATGCGAGCATCGGGATTCAAACTCAAGTGCAAGTGCAAACCCAAAAAAGAAGGCGAAGGCGGAGGAAATTCAAATCCAAATCCAAACTCAAACACAAGCGCAAACGCAAACTCATAAGAAGGCAAACTCAAAAAGAGTCGACATACCATCGCAAAAACTGGACCTATATTGAGCTGTAGCGACGGATCCGGGGTGTCCTCCAGGCAATATCCGCACCGGCAACTATGTAATAGCAGCTAACTGCCAAAAGCTAAAAGCCAACAGCTTTTTTACAGATCAAACTCAATCGTATCACCTGTTTTCAGCCGCCCATTGTTACTTCCCTTTTTGCCGGTTTTCTTTTTTGGAACAGACTTCTTTGCGACTGCTTTTTTGGCTGGAGCTTTTTTCGGTGGTGCTTTCTTTGCAATTGGCTTCTTTGCAGGAGTCTTTTTTGATGGTTTTTGCTTTTTCTCTTTTTTAGATATCGCAGGCTCAGGGAATAATGATGCCTGCCCTTTTGCAGGCTTCACGCTTGCGATTGGAGTTATAGGCGTTTCCTCTTCAATAGAAACCTCAGTCCCTTTTTCCTCTTTATTGATCTCTTCGATGGAGATGATTTTGTATTCGGAGAGTTTATTTCCCAATGCTTTCCATCCTTTGACATCGATAAACTCTTCGGGAAGCAAGGTATGCTCTGTCTTCTTATTTCCTGTCTTCACTGCATAACGCAACTCAGTTTGTGGTTCAGCGGTCGCGTAATACAATTTCGAGCCTTTGTGCTCTGTGATAAATTTATTACGCTGCCCTGTGGTTGACGTTTCAATCCCAAATCGCTTGACCATTGTCCACTCTTTTTCACCATCAAAATACACCGCAACGACTACAGTATTATTAGTCAACCTTCCGATCCACATGAGTTCTTCTGTGTCAAATTTTGTGGTGGGTGCAATGTCGGAAAGCGAATAAGAGCCATCACGGAACAAAGCCAGAATGTAGTCACCGGTATCGAATGCTCCGAGATATTTGCCACGGCCTTCCTGATTGAGCCGTCCGCTCGCAGTATCCATCCACTGTTTTTGAGCCCCAAGAGTAGACTTGCCGACTTCTTTGAGCACCACCTTACGTACGGGATACTTCGTCACGGTGTTGCCTTTCGACCCTCGACCTTTGATTTCAAGCGATCCAAAATCGAAATCAAATACTTTGATGCGGGCTTTACTCCCGGATGACAAGTGCACCTCCACGATTTCTGATTCACCATTAGGATTTGCCGAAAGGTGCACCACACGTGAGCCTTCCGCTCCTGTAGTGAGATCATATTCCTTGTCGCGTGTGACCGCGGTAATATTAAAGCGCTTGGCAAAGGCACGTCCCGATTTGCCATCGACGTACATCATATTATATGTCGTACGCTCGTCACCTTTTTTCCACACCGCGACATGAATGATATTCTTCCCCATGAATACTTTATCGCTGATGCGCGACACGACAGCTTTGCCATCACGACGAATCGCAATAATATCATCGATGTCCGAACACTCCTGGATAAATTCATCTTTTCTCAACCCTGATCCGATGAAGCCTTCCTCCCTGTTGACATACAGTCTCGCGTTGTTTGCGATCACATGAACTGCTTCAATGGTATCAAATTGCGTCGAGGCAAGCTCCGTTCGACGTTCACGTCCCTTGCCGTATTTCTCCAGGAGGTTTTCGAAGTATTTGATCGCATATGCGGTGAGATGCTTGAGATCATAATGTACCTGTGCAAGTTCTTCTTCTATGCCGGCAATAAGTTCATCCGCTTTGAAGGTGTTGTACTTGGAGATGCGTTTGATGCGGATCTCTGTGAGTTTCACAATGTCTTCCTGTGTGAGTTCCCGATGCAAAGCCAGACGCTTGTCATTCTTTTTTGTGGTTTTCGGAGTGGATACATATTTGTGTAAACCGGCTTCGATGATCTCCAGAGTCTCTTCCCAGCTTTCACTCTCTTCGATGTCGTGGTAGATGCGTTTTTCAATAAAGATTTTTTCAAGACTTGCAAAGTGCCATTTCTCATCCAGTTCATGCCTGCGTATCTGCAACTCCTGTTTTAATAAATCACGAGTGCGTTCTGCGGAGATCTGCAGGATATCTTCGACTGAAAGAAACTGTGGCTTGTTGTCCACGATCACGCAGGCATTCGGAGAGATCGAAACCTCACAATCGGTAAAGGCATACAACGCATCGATCGTCACTTCCGGAGATACGCCT
>DATDQA010000078.1:0-29176 GCA_035292505.1 Saprospiraceae bacterium
CTATGAAACGGCGTTTTACGTGCTCCTTCCTATGAAACGGCGTTTTACGTGCTCCTTCCTATGAAACGGCGTTTTACGTGCTCCACCAATTCAACAAATGAGGATGGCTCAGCGTCCATTCGCTTCAATAGCGGAACTCCATCCCTGATTGCATTTTGAAACTAATATCTTCACGAACCAGTGAAAATATATCGAAGATGTCACGAATTCGGCGATTATTAACGACATTGTTATGTATCACCTGTATTGCAGCTTCTGCCCAGGACCCTGGCCTCCGTCGTCCCTCCATCAGATACCACCAGATAAAGACCGATACGATCCGCATCATCTATCCGGAGGGAACAGAAGCTACCGCCCAACGTATTGCACACCTGACAACCACCATGGCGCGTCAGCGTCCATTCACGACCGGAGCTCCCTTGCGCAAGATTGATATTCTCTTGCAGAATGCAACCGATATCCCGAACGGCTATGTCGGACTTGGCCCATGGCGAAGTGAATTTTATCTCACACCACCGCAAAGCAGCTTCGAACTCGGATCGCTCCAATGGCATGACTTGCTTGCCATTCATGAATTCAGACATGTTCAGCAGACATCGGCAATGCGCAAAGGCATTAGTAAGTGGTTCTATTACCTTTTTGGAGAAGAAGCATTTTCCGGAGCAAAGAATCTTGCCGTGCCCGGTTGGTTCATCGAAGGTGATGCCGTAGTTGCTGAAACCGTCTTGTCTTCCCAGGGCCGGGGAAGACTTCCTGCGTTTACAAATGCGTTCCGGCAAATGGTCAGCGATGGACAATACTGGAAGTATGACAAAGTCCGCAATGGATCATTGAAAGAATTCATCCCCTCCGAATATCCTCTTGGCTTCCTCCTGGTAAACTATGGACGTGAGAAATACGGCCAGCAATTCTGGGACAGCGTGACCGTGGAAGCTGCGGCTTACAAGGGATTGATTTATTCTTTTTCAGCTGCAATGCAACGCCGGAATGGACTCAATACAACGAAGTTTTATACAGAAGCGATGGATCACTATCGCGAGCAGTGGAACACTGATAACGAGAATTCAATAATTACTTCCCCAGAATCCATGATCGCTGAAGAAAACAACCGCTATCGCGATTTCAGTTATCCTGTATTTGGTGCTGACAGTACACTGTATACAATTGTTGAACAATTCGATCAGATCTCGGCAATTTATAAATCCGCAGATGGGGGTCTGGAATACCTCATCAGACCCGGATATCAGACTGAACCGGTTTTCAATACGGGAGGCGGAAAATTCTGCTGGACAGAACTCCGGCGTCATCCGCGTTGGTATCGCGAAGATTATTCTGTGATCATCGTCTACGATCCTGTGAAAAATACCAGGCGTACGGTCACACATGGCTCAAGTTATTTTATGCCGGCTCTCTCATCAGACGGAAGCAAGATTGTCGCACTCTTCGACAATGATATGCAGCAATACGCATTGCACATTCTCTCGGTTGAGACCGGTGAAGTAGTCATGACAGTACCGAACCCTGAGAACTATTTCTGTACACATCCACAGTGGTCATCCGATGATCGATATGTGATATCAGCGGCGCGGCGCAATGACGGACGCATGACATTACTCTCGTTCGACCTGAACGACGGCAGTGTGCGGGAATTAGTTTCGCCGGCCTACGCGCCTATTGGCAGACCTCACATCGCAGGGGAGTGGGTATATTTTTCAATGTCGTATGAAAATATCGATCAGATCTTTAGGGTACATCGCAGTGCAAGATATTTTGAACAAGTGACGTTCGATGATGTCTCGAAATATCAACCTGTCGTCGATCCTGCCAACGGTGAATTGATTTATGCACAATATTCTCTGCACGGTAAAAAATTGATGCGGATGGATTTGGACAATGCACAAATGCGACTCGTCCGAAAAGAAAGCGTTCATTTTTCAGATCCTGTCATCGAAGAAAACGAAGAGAATCTTCTATCAAAATCACAACCTCAACAATTTCCAACTTCTAAATATCCCTTATTCACACGTCCGATCCGTTTGCATAGCTGGAGTCTGTATGCTGATGATCCAGTATATGGAATTGAGCTTATCTCAGAGAATACTCTGAATACAATTCAATGGCGGAGTGGCTGGGAATACAATCAGAATTCCGGTTTTCATGGGCCGTTCTCTGAGTTATCTATTGGGGTATGGTATCCTGAGATCGTCGCTGGATACAATGCTACGCGCATCGATGTGATACGACAAAACCGCGAGTTTATCTGGTGGCAGCATGTGACAAATGCCGGCCTGCGCATTCCCTTCTATGGATATCAAGGGCCCTATTCCCAGTATGGCGCTGTGAGCTCAAGATTCAATCATATCGGTACTTCCGGCGATGTGGATTTTCAGTTCGACTACCTGTCGCATACGCTGCAGTTCAGCAATTTCCGTAAACAGGCGATACAACATGCAGAGTCCCGTTTCAGCCAGGCGATCGCTGCACGCCTCCTGCATACTATCGATACGACGACTGCCAGGCAATACTATGTCGCAACCGACTTTACACTTCCCTCACCGATTCGCAATCACTTATTTTGGCTTGAGTTCGATTACCGCCAGGAGCTCACGACGAATACGGTGCGCTTCGCAGATGTCTTCGAATATGCGCGTGGTTATGAACCGATCGAGACTGATGAGGTCTGGCGACTTGGAATCAGTTACCAGTTTCCTGTAGCGTACCCGGATTTCGGCATTGCAGGGCTTGTTTACTTCCGTCGCATTCGTCTTGCCCCATTCTTCGACATCATGCGCGCGGACAATATCAATTATAAGTCCGTTGGGAGTGAATGCATCCTGGATGTAAATCTCTTTAATGTGGAACCTGTAAGTGTGGGAGTACGGTGGGCGAAGAGGCTGGATCTGGATGAGGGGAATGAGTTTTCGTTGATATTGCCGATGGGGTTCTAAAGGACAAAATGAGTAAACAGGATCCAGAAAATTTTCTCAAAATACTTGTAATCCTTTCGGAAATCATGTAGATTTGGCAAAGACGATAAAAGGCCGCATCACACCCAGTGGCTCGATGAATTAATTGTGTTGCGACCCTCACCCCAGGAACATTTTACGCTTTTTTTGACACTACAATAAAACTGCACATCATGTTTTACACCAAATTCTTCGCAGCTGTAGGCCTCATCGCCTCAATGACGTCCGTAGCGATTGCACAGAATGTGGGGATCGGCACCCTTAATCCTGATAGCATATTGTCCATCCAGAACAAGTTGGAGATCGGTGGAGGTCAGGGGGATATCATCTTCACGGATGACCAGGGGTCGATCACTTTTCCTGCAACGGCACTACCAAATTCTTCCATGATCAGCATGTTCAGTACAGGCACTACCAATGCGGACAGGATGGTAATAGCACATTCACCTGCGTCTTCAACCTGGGGCCTTCAGTATCAGGACGTGGGGGACAAATTTCAGTTCCTTGGCGCAGGGGTTAATGTTGCAACATTTGACCTTTTGACCCGCAGGGTCGGCATTGGCACAAGTTCACCGGCCTCACAATTGCATTTCTTCTCTTCAGTCGCTTCTAATATCCGCTTCGAAGGACCGAACAATTTCTTCGATTTCTACTCGACCAATTCGGCACAATTAAATGGAATGCGTTTCTATGACAACGGCACACTCCAGGGAGGGATGTTTTATGATGCAGATGATGATTTTCTTTACTTCTCCCAAAATGCAACAGTGAATGGCCTGTTGATTGACTTGTCATCGAGTCGAAAGCTTGCAATTGCCACCAGCGACTTCTCCGCAGATCATCAGGTGGCTATCGGCGGAAATGTGCATATCCTCTCCGGTGATGAAGCAAGCCTGACTACCCATGGATATCTTCAGACCGGATCAACCACAGGAGCCAACCTGATCATGGACAATAATGAAATCGCTGCACGAAACAATGGAGTAGAAGCACCACTCTTCCTTCAGCCCAATCAGGGTAATGTCGTCATCGGCTCGACATCAGACTGGCCTGCAACGTTGCATGTCGCAAATGTAGCCGGAGAAGCAGGATTCAGGGTTCAGATAGCTGGTGCCACAGAGTTTATTGTCGACTCAGACGGTGCGGTAATGATCAACACGGCTTCTAACAAAAAACCCGGCTATGAACTCAACGTTGACGGCCAGATTGTCGCGGAAGAAGTACTGGTTCAAAATTCAGTGAACTGGCCAGACTATGTCTTTGAAGAAGACTATAGTCTGCGGTATATCGAAGATGTAGAAGCATTTATCAGAGAGAACAAGCACCTGCCGGATGTCCCCTCTGCTGCGCAAATCGAAGCGGACGGTATTAATCTGGGTGAAATGGACAAAACCCTTCTCAGGAAAATCGAAGAACTGACACTTTACATGATCCAGCAAGCAAAAGATATCGATCAATTGAAACAGGAGAATGCCGCATTGAAACAGGCGGTCAAAGAATTGCAAGAGTAATCATTGTGTATGGTAAAGAGTATTGTTTAACGCAAAAATTTATATCTGTGCAACACATCATTCGTTATTCCATGTTGTTTCTAGGTAGTTGTCTTTTTTCGTTCTTGTTGCAACCCGTCTCTGCACAGGAATCAGAGGACCGTACGTTGCCTTTTGACATTTGGTTAGAACCAGATACTGATGAGTTCACAGAAATTCAACGACAGGCGGAAGAGTACTTTAAAGATAAAAGTCAGGACAGGGGATCCGGGTATAGGCATTGGAAGCGTTGGGAATTCATGATGAATGGCAGACTCACAGTTGATGGAAAGATCACCAACTATGTAGCCCGAAACTTTGAAGCTCACCGTCGTTATTCCAAAATTGAAGCAGAGAGACCGCAGCAAAGAACATATGGAGGTTTTTGGTTTCCTGAAGCCACGGATGGCTACATCCTCGGCAACTCTGGCTACAACCCCGGTATCGGGAGGGTCAATGTCATTGCATTCCACCCCACTGATGCCAGCACTATTTTTGCGGGGACTCCTGCGGGGGGATTATGGAAGACAACCAACGAAGGCACGAGCTGGACTCCTCTCACAGATGCCATTCCAAGGATTGGTGTGTCCGGAATTGCAATTGACCCGGACAACGCGAATATCATTTATATTCTCACCGGCGATGGTGACGGAGGAGATACCTACACTGTAGGTGTCCTCAAAACAACCAATGGTGGCACTACCTGGAACACTACCGGATTGGTGTTCGATCCTACAAATCTCGACCGTGGGTATAAACTCGCTATGAAACCCGGCGACAACAATACCCTCTTTGCTGTGACAACTGATGGTATTTACCGGACGGAGAACTCGGGCACCGACTGGACTCTGGTACGAACAGGTAGTTTTCGTGATCTCGAGTTTCAACCTGGAGATCCGGAAACAATCTATGCGTGTACATCGAATGTTTTCCATCGATCTCTGAATGGCGGAGATACATGGAGTACGATCTCGACTGGTCTCCCTACAGGCGAAACAAGATCAGCTCTTGCAGTATCCAACAGTGTCGCTAGTTATGTGTATTACCTGGCAGGTCCCGGGGGCCCTACCGGTTCTTTTAAAGGGCTCTATCGCTCAACAAATAGCGGAACATCTTTTTCTACGATTATTACCTCTCCGAATATTCTCGACAGTTCATTGAGTGGCAATGACAATTGCAACAATGGTTGTGACCAGGCTGGTTATGACCTGGCTATTGCCGTAGATCCCAACGATGCGGATGAGGTCATTACGGGTGGGATCAATGTCTGGAGAAATGAAGATATAGACCTGGGTAATGCATGGACTATCATCAGCCATTGGAATACCAATACTCAGACCATGAATAGTCTGGAATATACCCATGCTGATATTCATGAACTGGTATACCAGGACAACAACAGAATATGGTGTGGTAGCGATGGTGGAATTTTCCTGAGCACCGACGATGGTTTGACATGGACAGATAAGACGAGTGTGGGTACAAATAATGGTCTTGTTGGCACGCAGTTTTATCGTATCGCTGGCACTCCGCAAAACTCTACACTTCTCATCGGTGGTACACAGGATAATGGTTCAAATCGATGGACCGGAGGAAATGATATTACCCATTTCGATGGAGCAGATGGGATGGACTGCATGCTTGATTTCACCAATACTGCAATCCAGTATCATTGCCGTCAAAATGGAGGATTGCGTAAGTCTACGAATAGTGGCTCCACGCATTCGTCTATAAACCCGAGTAATTCCAATGGCGCATGGGTCACCCCTGTGCGGATGGATCCTTCAAATGAAGATGAAATCTGGGCCGGTTATAACGACACCCTTTACAGAAGTACGAATGCAGGTTCTGCATGGACAGCCTTCATTCCCTCTGCAGGTGCAGGCACGTACAAGTATATTTGGTGTGCCCCATCAAACAGTTCTGTAATCTATGCGGCCACTGACAATGCGATCTTCAGAAATGCATCTAATGGAACAGGTGCCTGGACTAACATCACAGGCAATTTACCGGTAGGCACAACGAATATCACCGGGATTACCACTGATCTCGACAACTCTAACGACGTTTGGGTGAGCCTCAGCGGCTATGACGATGGTGACAAAGTGTATTTTACAAGTACCGGCACCAACCCGTGGACAAATGTTTCTGGTTCATTGCCAAATGTGCCAATCAATTGCGTGATATACGACGATGCACAGGTCAATGACAATGCTGTCTATGTTGGCACCGATATTGGCATTTTCTATCGCGATGCAGCGTTTTCCGACTGGGTTCCGTTCCGCAACGGCTTGCCTACTGTACCCATATTTGATATGTATGTGAGTCTGGAAGGCGACAAGCTTTATGCGGGCACATACGGTCGTGGCCTCTGGTCAAGTAACCTGTACTCTGCATGCCCCGGAGGTTGGTTTCTCACCGATGCCAACGCTCCCGGAACCTACCCTGAAGGCAACAGGTATTATCAGGCAAGCGATTATATTCAGTCGACCCGCGATATCCTTGGTGGTGTGGGCACAGAGGTCTATTATAAGGCAGGCAACTATGTCCAGCTCAATGAAGGATTCAGAGCACGCTCGCTCGATGTCTTCAGGTCGTGGATCGGGCCATGTAGTGGTGGAATCCCTGAAATGCCCCTTACTGATACTCTGTCGGATGAGGAATCAGCGTTGCGAGACACTGATTTTGAACGCGACCAATATATGCTGGATTATGAACCGCCCGAAGTTGCTCTGCCAGAAACAGGGAATCTCCATGTCTCCCTCAGCGCTGACCGCTCTTCTCTTGTGATTTCAACTGGTAATGAAACACGCGTGGATATTGTGCTCATGCAAAACGGCATCACAATACAAATATTGGATGCGCAATTATTGCTGCAGACCGGAAAGAATACGATTCCTTTATCTCTTGGTGCTCTTCAGAAGGGTGAATACCACATTACCATCATCAGGGAACAGGAGCGTATTACCGTACCGCTCGAAGTGAGGTGATTCAAACAAATGGCGAATGAAAAAAAGTCAAAGTATAAAATGATAAATCTGAGTCTACTCCGAAAAGTCATCTTTTGCCAGGCTCACCCCTCTATCCCCTAAAGGGGAAGTCCACGCGCATTGAATTTCAATGTATTACGCGGGCGGCGGTTCCACCTTTAGGGGGTCAGGGGGCAGTGAAGCAATTTTGTCGAGTAGACCGGGGGAGTTTCACCCCCAGCCCCTCACAGAACCGTACGTGACAGTCTCCCGTCATACGGCTCTTCGATGTACTTGTTAAGGAGTAGATAGCTGCCAATGAACGAAGAGTTGAGGTGTAAATCGATATTTCTTGCGAAGCCAACGAAATGCAAGTCGACCGCTCCCTCTAAATCTTTTGTATCTCTTCCTAATCCAATTCATCAGTCGATAATTAAACCATGTCCACAACACTCTCGTGTCCCACCGGTTGAACTTTGCATAATATCCAATCCATCCTCTGAGTTTGGCATTAACCAGTATAGCAATATCTTCAAGCCGTGTCTGCGTTGTCAACTTTGTTAGTAACAGTTTCAATACCGACCTGATCTTGATTTTTGCCTTTCCACTGATACCCAAATCAAACCCAGTAAATTCTCGTTTCTCTTTTGTATTCCATTTCTTTCTCGGCTTAAAATCATA
Organism: Saprospiraceae bacterium; assembly: GCA_035292505.1. Taxonomy (GTDB): domain Bacteria; phylum Bacteroidota; class Bacteroidia; order Chitinophagales; family Saprospiraceae; genus DATDQA01. The sequence continues at coordinate 8,146 of DATDQA010000078.1, forward strand.
TCCAAGAAACGTGAACTTCTTTGGTCTCTCCGTCTTTCCTTTCCGATTACTGTCCTTACAATACACAATCCGTGTCTTTTCTGGATTTAACTCTAACCCACATTCTTTGAACCGTTCTTTTATCCTCTCCAATAGTCTTTCTGCCTCTTGCTCGGTCTTGCAATGTACAATGATATCATCTGCATACCGCTCAAATTGAACCGTTCTTTCCTTTCTCCTCATCCATACATCAAACCCATAGTGTAGATAGAGATTTGCCAGAATTGGGCTTATCACTCCTCCTTGCGGCGTGCCCTTTTCGGACTTCTCATGCCTCCCATCTTCATGCAGTACGCCTGCGTTTAACCATCTCCTCACATACATCTGTACCCATTTCTCCGGTGCATGTCTCTCTACAGCCTTCATCAGAAGCTCATGATCTATACAATCAAAGAATCCTTTGATATCCAGATCAATTACCCAGTCGTACTGCCTACAGTTTATTCGAGCTTGCCCCAATGCCTGATGTGCACTACGTCCAACTCGATATCCATAGGAGTTCTCATGGAATATTTCTTCTAACCTCGGCTCTATGTATGCCTTCACCACATATTGTGCTATCCGATCCAGTACGGTCGGAATTCCCAATGGCCTGTATCCCTTTCCTCCTTTTGGTATCAGCACTCGCTTTACCTCCGGCGGAAAGTAACTCCCTGAGCTCATGCGATTCCACAACTTGTACAGCTCGTCTCCCAGATTCTCTTCCAGTCCCTCTATTGTCATCTGGTCTACTCCTGCTCCTCCTGCGTTTCGCTTTACGCTCATATACCCATCCCATATCATCTGCTTTGTGATGGGTAGCGACTTCGTCTTGTCTTTGTTTAATCCTCCCATGTAATTGTGGTTGTTAAACCCCTACAAAACCTGTACATCGTCAGTCCCTTCGCTCCACCTCCATTACAGAAGCTTCATCACTACTATGAACTGATCCGCAGCCCCCTATGCTTCGATACGCTCAGCTTCCCCTTTCGGTTTCGCCTTCTCTCTTATCATCATAGCAGGGCTCTCTCCTGTTCAACTTAACAGCCTTCATCGAATTCTCGCCATCTATATACCGGACATCCTACAACCAGTATGAAGGCCCCCGTTGTAGTTCTCCTGGAAATACTCCGACTCTCCAGTTTTGATCTCAACTTATTGCTTTTCGATACTTCATCGATGGTTCACTTTCGTTCGACTCTTCGACGATTACCTGACCTTTCTTTCAAAGCCTTTTCCTCAAACGTTCAGCACGCTTTCATTACTGGCAACGCACCTTGAGGTGGTTTGCAGGCGGCTCCTTCAAGCAGCCTGCGGAGGGCCCGCCTCCATCTGCTAAATTGCATGCTCTTTCGAGCTTCAGGACACACCGGAGTAGACTCAACATTGAAGACTGAACCTTAAACCCCCTATTATCTTTGCCCCCGCTTGAACAAAAATCGCATAAGCCGGTTCTATGCATTCGAATTTGACACATTCGCCCGATCAACTTCCACAGCCAGGCTCTTCTATATGGCAGGAACTCAAAAACGCCATCCGCGGCACCGAAGCTGACTATACGCAAATCAGCCTGAAGAAAGCAATCTTCCTGCTGGCGGTGCCCATGATCCTGGAGCTCGTGATGGAATCTACATTCGCTGTTGTCGATATTTTCTTTGTAGGTAAGCTGGGTGCATCTGCTGTCGCGACGGTCGGATTGACAGAGACGTTTCTCTTCCTCCTGTATTCCATTGCCATGGGATTGTCCACCGCTGTGACGGCAATTATTGCGCGGCGTATCGGCGAAAAAAAGGTACAAGATGCAGGCGTCTCTGCCATTCAGTCCATCTTTCTTGCGCTACTCGCTTGCATCCCGTTTTCGCTTGCAGGAATTTTATTTGCCAAGGAACTTCTCACACTGATGGGGGCCGATGCATGGAGCATCGAGCATGGATACCGGTATACACAATGGATGCTCGGCGGAAATGGTATCATCATGTTGCTGTTTGTGATCAATGCAATCTATCGCGGAGCCGGTGATGCAGCAATTGCGATGCGCGTCCTTTTTGTTGCAAACGGAATTAATATCATCCTGGACCCACTCTTGATTTTCGGCTATGGACCATTTCCTGCACTCGGCATCGAAGGCGCTGCGATCGCGACCAACATCGGTCGGGGCATCGGTGTATTCATGCAATTATGGATCCTCTTCAAAGGAGGGAAACACATCCGGGTCACACTTACGCAAATCAGCTTGAACGCAAAGATCATGTGGAACATGGTGCGCACGTCATTGGGTGGCGTCGGACAGATGATCGTGGCGATGACCTCATGGATCTTCCTGGTGCGTATCCTTGCGGACATAGGAAGCGAAGCTGTGGCAGGTGCGACCATTGCGATACGCATTATGATGTTTACACTCATGCCTGCATGGGGATTGTCCAATGCTGTAGCGACACTGGTCGGACAAAACCTCGGCGCCGGAAATCCCGCACGCGCAGAATCGGCGGTGTGGAAAATCGGTATCTACAATATGATGTTCCTGATCTGTATTGGGGTCATCTATTTCTTCTTTCATGATTTGCTGGTAAGCATTTTTACGGACGACCAGAGAGTCATCGCAATAGGCGGTGAATGGCTGCGCATTCTTTCATATGCTTATTTCGTCTACGGCTGGTGGATGGTATCGGTACAGGCCTTCAATGGTGCAGGCGATACACGGACGCCGACGTATATCAACCTTGTCTTTTTCTGGCTTATCCAGATACCACTCTCTTACTTTCTGGCGATTACAATGGGGTGGGAACAATCGGGGGTGTTCTGGGGTGTGTTTGTGTCGGAAACGTCAGTAGGGTTGTTTACACTGTGGCTTTTTACGAAAGGGAAGTGGAAGAATGTGAAGGTGTGAAGGCGCTGTTCGCTATTCGCTATTTGCTGCATGTTCTGAAGTCAAGCGAAGTGCGTACTTCAGGGTTGGCTAGTCCCTTTGAGTTTTGCCGAAGGGTTTGCTATAAGCAGGGAGAAGAAGAAGAAAATTGAACGCGAATGACACGGATGCGACGGATTGCCCGGATAAATGTGAGAAGAAGAGGAAATGGAACGCTGATGACAAGAATAAGGAAGATTTATGTAGATTATAATTTTAATAGCAGAGCTAACCTGGCATGCCTTCATCGATAGACGAAGCTAAGCGAAGTCTATAGCGCGGCTCTTCGGGCTGATAAGCTGGCAGGTTTAGCGTGAGCAATTTGTCGTGGATGAAAATGTGAGGTGCTAAAGCAAAAATAAAATTGGCTAAAAGCGAACTGCCAACGGTCAGCAGCCGCTTAGCAAAAGAGACTTAACTTCATGCTCTGACATTGTCTATTTTTTTCAATTACAATTAAAAATCAAACATCATGAGTTCAGGAAAAGTATTACTCGGCGTATTAGCAGGAGTTGCTGTCGGCGCCGTATTAGGGATCTTATTCGCCCCAGACAAAGGTTCAAAGACACGAAAGAAAATTGTCCGGAAAGGCAACGAGTATGCAGATGAATTGGGCGATAAATTCGAAGAATTCATTGAGAACCTTACTGAGCAATTCGAAGCAGTGAAGGAAGAGGTCTTGCATATGGCTGAAAAAGTAAAATCCAAAGCCGAAGATGCGGAGACGGAAGCGGCCGTTGCTGCGAACCGTAAAAAAGGCACTACGTAGTAGGGAACAATGCCTCACACATACGGTAGGTATAGTCTCTCCTATCCTACTTCTTTGTTGGATTCGAACATCAAAAAGAGAAAATGTCAAATCATGGAAACTCCGGCAGGTTCAATCAAATCATTGTTTGATCACGTTGAATCATACACAAAGACGACGTTCGAACTTTTAAAGCTGAAGATGCTTGAGAAGCTCATTACTGTCGTGACTTCAATGGTCTCACAGCTCACCGCCCTGGTGGTGATTTCATTAGGTGTTCTTGTGTTATCCATTGGCGTTGCCCTGTGGCTTGGAGAGTTACTCGGCAAATCCTATTACGGGTTCTTTGTGGTTGCGGGATTTTACCTTGTCATGGGAATCGTATTTCATTTTTTCCTTCGCAAATGGCTTAGAAGGCCCGTGAGTAATTTCATCATCAAACAAAGCTTCAATAAGGAAACTTATGCAACATCTTAATTCAGCTGATAAACTCAAGACCGCTATCATTGAATTGGAGAGTAAGCGCGCACAGGAAGAACGCATGCTGAAGGAAGAGTTCCTGCATACTTACGAAAGCTTAAAGCCGATCAATCTGCTCAAAAGCACCGTCAAAGAAGTAGCAACTTCCCCTGATCTGCAGGACAAGATGATCAATGCAGCAATAGGTTTGACTACCGGATATCTCACTAATCTTCTCTTCCAACGCTTTTCGGACAGTCCGTTCAAAAAACTTGTCGGTACAGCCATACAGTTCGGTATCACACATGTAATTGTCAAAAACCCTGAAGTTGTGAAAGCAATTGGACTTGGGTTATACCACATGATCAGGAGTAGATCAGAGAGAAAGCATAAGAGAAATCAGGATAGCGCTACGGAATAAACCCGGTTTCTCTAAATTCACATGTATGCTTAAACTTCCGTTTTACGCAAAGGCATCGCTTCTCATCATCGGATTGTATGCGTTTATCAGCATCCTCTCCATTACAAAGGGGATCCTCCTGCCTGTCATTTTTGCCATCATTATCGCCATCCTTATCAGTCCGGTAATCAATTTTTTAGTGAAGCATGGGATACACCGTACGATTTCCATCACAGGTGTTTTGATCATCGCATTTTTAATCCTGACTACGCTCGTTATATTCTTATCATCTCAGGCGAGCCTGTTATTCAACGCATTGCCAGAACTCACAGACAAATTTCAGGAACTCCTCAACCAGAGCGTCACCTGGTGTTCGGCTTATTTCAATATCAGCGCGCAAAAAATTAATGCATGGGTTATAAATATCAGGGCCGAGTTGAGCGATAATAGCAATATGGCGATCGCCAATTTGCTTTCGTCGATGGGTAACCTGATCGCCGCAGTGATGATCACATTGGTTTATATTTTTCTCATCCTGTTTTACAAGCCACTTTTACTTGAGTTTGTCTATAAGCTGTTCGGTACCCGTTACAACAGCAGGGTTGACGAAATACTCGTTGAAACAAAGTCGATTATCCAAAGTTATCTTTTTGGGCTTTTTACAGAATTTGTCGTTGTCGCTGTCCTGAACTCTGTTGGTCTGCTGATTCTTGGCATTCAGTATGCATTGCTATTTGGTATTGCAGGAGCGTTCCTCAACGTCATTCCTTATCTCGGCGGCGTGATCGCGATGACAATATTTGCGGCCATTGCTTTGGTGACAAAAGAACCCATCTATGTGTTTTATGTCCTATTGCTTTATCTCATCGTTCAATTCATAGACAACAATTATATTGTTCCTAAGATAGTTGCGTCCAAAGTGAAACTCAATGCGTTTGTTTCGATCTTCGCTGTACTTGCTGGCGCGGCATTATGGGGTATTCCCGGAATGATCCTTTCAATACCGCTCACAGCAATCATGAAACTGATCTTCGATCGCATTGACGCAGTAAAACCCTGGGGTTTCTTGCTGGGTGATACCAGTCCCCCTCTTGTCAATTTGAAACTCCGTATGAAGCGTAATGCAAAACACGCACGCAATGGTTCCGACAAATGATGATCTTTTGTGTCAGAAGTAGAAGGAACTACAAGACCAATCATTTCTCTTCACATTGCAATCACATTTCGTATGAAACCACCGTTGGTCTCTCTAATAAGTAATGGCCAGGTAACTACTATTCTTTCTGCGCTTGATCAGTGAAATAGCTGTATTACATTAAAACAAGTAAAAACAGCTTCATACAAATTAGGATAGAAGTCCTATGTTTTTCATTACATTTACCTAAGTAAAATTTCTCAGTTATGCCTTTACTTACTATTGTCATCGTATTGATCGTGGTGGGCGTTTTGCTCTGGCTTGTGAACAGCTACATTCCAATGGACCGCAAGATCAAAAACATCCTCAATGTGGTGGTTGTGATTGTCGTTGTCCTTTGGTTGCTGGAGGTATTTGGGCTTTTAGATTCGTTGAAAAACTTGAGTATCTGATCTGCATAGCTGAAGCAAGCTGGCGGATACAGAGCATGCGTTTTAAACGAACCTGATACGAAAAGAACACCGGCTGTTCTATACAATTTACATCATCAACTTGCAGGTTTCCTTATCGCAGGGTAATAATACGCAGGAACGAGCACGCGTACATTTCGAAAAGAACCAGAAGAATATGTGTTGGAAGCGCTGATAGACGACGCGCGCAGAGTAGGATTATAAATAATAAAAAATCTCTCCTACTCTCCTTCTGAACCGTAACTTCAATGCAAACCTGACACTCATGCCTTTAAAAAATCATCTCAGTTCGTACAAAAAAAAACGTAACCTGGGTGCGACACCGGAACCATCCGGGCAAAAGAAATCAAAACGGAGTGCCAAGTCACGGTTCGTCATCCAGAAACATGCTGCGCGGAATCTGCATTATGACTTCCGTCTTGAGATCAATAGTGTACTCGTATCGTGGGCTGTTCCCAAAGGGCCATCCACCGATCCGCGAGAGAAGAGACTTGCCGTACAGATAGAGGACCATCCTGTCGACTATGCAGATTTTGAAGGCGTAATCCCGGAAGGGAATTACGGAGCAGGGACAGTCATGGTCTGGGATAATGGTACCTATCACAATGTCAAAGAGGACGAAAATGGGAAGATCAAGCCTATACAAGATTGTCTGGCTGATGGTCATATCCTGATCTGGCTGGATGGCAAAAAGCTCAAAGGAGGCTATGCCCTTACTCGCTTTCGTAAGAAAGAAAACCAATGGCTGCTTGTGAAAATGAAAGATGATGAATCTGACGCGCGAAGGAATCCGGTGAAGACGGAAAATGCATCGGCGAAGACAGGACGGACGATGGAGGAGATCGCACGCCGCTTATCCCGGAGTTAAGCCGTCTGGAAATTCAGGAGAATTCAGTATGAAGAAAAAAGAAAAAACGATCACGCTGGAGGGACATGAAATGCGTCTCAGCAACCTTGACAAACTCATGTATCCTGATGACGGAATCACTAAGGGTGATGTGATAAATTACTACCAGCGCATCGCGGAGTATATGTTGCCCCATACCATGAATCGCCCCATCAGCATGCAGCGCTTTCCGGATGGTGTCGGTCATAAAGGTTTCTATCAAAAGGATGCGTCGGATTACTTCCCCGCTTTTATCACACGTGTGAAAGTACCGTTGAGAGAGAAAGGCAAGTTCAATGAACAGGTATGCCTGAATAACGCGGCATCTCTCGCGTATCTTGCCAACCAGGGAGTACTCACATCTCATCCGTGGCTTAGTCGCAGAGACAAACTGGAGTATCCAGACCGGATGATCTTCGACCTCGATCCTGGAAAAGAAAAGGACTTCCCGCATATCGTGCAAATTGCCAGAAGCCTCAGGGATATCTGTACCGAAATCGGACTGTTTCCCTATCCGATGCTTACTGGTTCGAAGGGCTTGCATGTGACGATCCCGATCATTAGAAATCTGAAATTTGCGGAGATCAAAGAATTTGCAAGAAGTATTGCTCAAATTATGGTGCTGAAGTTTCCAGATCTTCTCACACTCGAACTTCGCAAAGGCAAACGAAAGGGCAAGATCTTTGTGGATATCCTGCGCAACGAGTATGGGCAGACCGCTGTAGCCCCATATTCTCTTCGTTCACTCAAAGGTGCACCGATCGCTACTCCTCTTACCTGGAATGAACTCGACAGTAAATCCTATGCGCAGAAATACACGATTGCAAATATCTTCCGACGATTGGCCAGAAATGGCGATCCCTGGGAGAATATACAAATGCATGCAGTTTCATTGAAGGGCGCACGGAAGAAGTTGGCCGTCATGAACGAAGCGTAGCATTCGTACAATTGACGTGTGACGAACATGAGGCTCCTGCGTCGTCCGCGAGCGCCAGAGCTACTCTACGGACGTCCGACGAAGACGGAGACACCAGCCAACCTCGGCGCAGACGCATGCGTCGGCCCAAAGCTTCGGCGTTAATGGTACGGAGGGACATAGTTCGCTGTATCGCAACAATGGCACTTGCCGATCGTACAAGCAGCCGAAGCGGCTGCGCAACGACGATGATGGACAAGAGCCTTTACACGCGACAACTGCAAGCTTTGGTAATTTCGGGAAGCTCCGTATATTTATTCTGTCTACATTATCCGATCGCGTACTTTGATCGTGAGGGTATCCAGCGATTTGTATTCATTGAGAGGAATTTGAATCTTTTGACTTGTGTCGGGGTGATAGTTGATATATCTGAATTAACACGAATGACTATACGCACTAACAACTGATAAGCGCCGAGTACCTTGAAACTGTACATCAAATACATGGTTTCGTTACGCTGCAAAATGCTGGTAAAGTCGGAGTTGGATAAACTTGGCCTACACTATGGAGTTGTGGATTTAGGTGAGGTTGATGTCAAGGAGCATATTACTGATGACCAACGAGATCTTCTTAAAAAAGCATTACTCAAGTCGGGTCTTGAATTAATGGATGACCATAGAGCGGTCTTGATTGAAAAAATCAGAAACATTATTGTTGAAATGGTGCATTACTCAGACGAGGTACCAAAAACCAAAAATTCTGATTATATCAGTGAAAAACTCAAGTATGACTATACGTATCTCGCCAACTTGTTTTCAGAAGCTACGGGCATCACGATTGAACATTATATTATTGCGCATAAAATTGAACGGGTAAAAGAGTTGCTTTTATATGATGAGCTCAATCTTACCGAAATATCTTACAAGTTGAACTATAGCAGTGTTGCACATTTGTCCAGCCAGTTTAAAAAAGTCACAGGTCTCACTCCTACTTTTTTCAAGCGACTTAAGCGTAAGAAGCGTTTACACCTCGAGGGCATATGAGCGATGCATTTTATGTTGAGTTAAATTTTGCTTTTCCCCTTCTAAGACCTGCGGACCAGAACCAGCAAGTGCTAGCTTCTGCTTGTGGCCATGCGTTCAGTCTTGCTGTTGTGACTCCCTGCCAGAGTCAAATGTGAGAATGATGTAACTTTTTCCTAAAGTTATGTAACGTATGCTCCTTCAAGGCTCCTCATCTTTACCATGTATCAATCTCAACTACCGCCAAATCAATATATCATGGATGTGTCTGAACTGGAAAAATCCAAATCCCACATTATCGCTGAAATCTTAGAATATGTACCCCACGCCGTGGTAAGTGCAATAATTATGAAGAAGGTAACAGGGAACATCACTGTTTCGTCATTTGATACCGGTGAAAAACTGGCTCCAAAGACTTCTCCCTTCGACTCTTATATCCAAATCATCTCTGGTGCAGCCGAGCTGATAATTAATGACAAAAAATACAAGCTCCGGTTAGGTGAGGGTATCATCATTCCGGCTCACGCACCCCATCATTTCAATGCCAATGAGCGATTCAAAATGATTTCCACCATCATCAAAAGCGGCTACGAAAATTAAGTACTCAACTTCTGTACTTGAGTATTAGTATTGTTTCACACAACCCTTCCCCTCGACGAGCTCGGGGTAAACTCTAGCTCAGGGTAAACTTTCACAACCCCGCCTGCCTGACTTGCAGAAGCATTCAGCCAGCCGGGCAGGGATCGCAACGTATGACGATCACGACAGCAGGATTAGGAACTGAAACAGAAGCCTTTGAATCATTTGATATCTTGCGTGCAACCACTTTTGAATTTGAACGTAGCGCGCTGATATTCTGAGTATTGCTTGTAGAACAGAAGTGCCGAAACTTGAGTTAAGTACTTCAGAGTCTCCCTAACAATTTGTCAGGAAAGGGAATTTAGCATTTATGTCCTTGGCGTTCCTGGTGGTTAATTCCCTCCCGTATCTTTTTTCTTTTCGTGTCCTTCGCCAGTCAAAACTTACCGTTTTTGAACGTCCGCCCGGCCGGTACGGACGGGGGCGGGTGTCTTTCGTGGACAATCGCTATCGTCCATCCATTCCTTTTACAGGTGTTCTGCGTGCAGACAAGCAATCATTCAAGTCACTCATATTAATAATTATTACACACTGTGAATTATATAAATCTCTTTCACAATTGTGTAACTCATATGGTACAATGTTCTCAATCTTTATCCCGTCGGGAAATTGTCCGCGACAAAAACTTAGCTCATGTGAAATCCCTTCTACTCATATGGTTGACAGCTGCTATTTTGTTTCTAATACCCAACGCAAATCTTGCGAAAGCATGTGACCTGGGAATAGTTTCGAGTTTTGCAGCATTTGCCGGAGTCGGAGGAGTAATAGGTACTACACCAGGAAGCAGCAGTAGCTGCACACAAATCGTCACCATTCCAGACAACACCCTCTCCTTTATCGCATGTTCGCCGGATATCACGATTGAATCTGATGCGCGCATATTGCTATCCAATACAGGCATGGCAATCATAACTGATAATGGTGACCTTTCACCTGCTGTTAATTCCACAGATATCACGATGGCAGGTACATATGCTGGTGAGTATATGTTCACGCGTACCTGGATCGCCACAGACGGTTGTGACAACTCTCCCACATACGTTCAGTTGATCTCTGTGCTTGACGATACACCACCTCTAATAACAATAGTAAGATCACTGCTCGCATCAAATGGTGACACTGCATATATACAGTGTCATGGACAGGGTCCTCAATGGATATCCCTGAATTTGCTGTGAGCAGTGTTAATGCCACCGAAATCTGCGCGGGAGACATGCCGTTGTTTATCGACAGATATTGGTGGATGAGAGAGGGAAGGCTTATGAAGGTCATTGTTATCATTCCGGGTGGACCGAGAGAATAGGTGAAGTTCATTGAGAGAAGGTCTTTCCTTTACACGGAAGGGCCTTCATTTTTTACTTCAAGTCAATATTCAGGATGAGTAGATGTTCCATTTAAGTTCTTGTTTTTCCCGGGGCTTTTTTCATACACATTTCGTCTTGGTGATCTGCAACTCTGATCAAGGTATTTTTCCTTCCTCTCCCTTCAGCATATCTTCTACTCACAACACATGACTACTTCCAAAGATGTGTGAATGATGTAATTCATTTCTACAATTATATAAACTCCTCAGAGCAATAAACCCCACTTTTGTATCAAATACATAAAGGAAAATGAAATTTCACAAATTTAAAAACATAGAAGGTTGTATGGGATTGTCGTTTCTATTTTAAGCTATCCACGTCAAGGTCTCTTGAGCGTGCGTCAATCATGCAATCGCTCGTAATAAACTCTAAGCTCGTGCCCGGTCGGAACGGGCTTAGTCATTTTAGAAAACTCTTTTCGCTAAACTGTACAAGACTTCTTTAAACCCGCCCTTTTTCCTTTCAGTGCGCATCATCCACTAAAGGGTCAAAATTGAAGCCCGTTCCACTGGAGTTCCTTCAGGATGGGTCTCCGATTTAACGGCGGTTATACTCACCCCATCAGCTCGTGTCCCATCAGGTATTGTGACCTGTCCGACCCGCACCGGGATCTTCCTTAGAACTGTGTTCAATTACAGCCTGCATCGACAACCTTTAGCTTACCAACAGTTCCTCTCGCTGTTCTATACACGCACCTGATAAGCATTCAATTTTTTAGTGCATTACGAAAAGTTGACTTTTACACCCCTTGCCTGCCCGATCTTAGCCTGGAGGCTTGGCGGACACGCCCTCCAGAGCGTCTCCTCCGTCAGGCCACGGGAGTAGGCTTCACGATGTCAGTCGGGCAGAAAAGTAAAGAACAGGAGCATTAACTTAGGTATACATTATTACGACAACCCAAAATATCTTTGCGGGGATGTCCAATTTCAGCATGCGCGTTTGTTATTGCAGTGAAATCCGATCTCAGTAACAATTAAAAAATACAATACGATGGACGAGTTTATGCTCATTTTCAGACACGAAGACGGTCAAAAGCTAGCTTCGCCGGAACAAATGCAAATCTGGATGAAACAAACGATGGACTGGATAGGTGGCATTGCTGCCCAAAACAAGTTCGTCGAAGGCAATGGCCTGCCATTTGAAGACGCGAGGGTCGTGAGATCTCTCAACGTCGTGACCAATGGACCTTTCGGAGACATCAAGGAAACACTTGGTGGATATATCATCGTGAAAGCAAATTCTGTGGATGAAGCAGTTGAATTTGCTAAGGGGAGCCCTGTCCTCCAGGGTGAAGGTAATAGCGTAGAGGTGAGAAAAATTGCCAGAGGTGATGGAGTGCATTGACCAGGTACCCGAAAGAAACTTCATTGTACCCTCCTACCTTGGAATTTTCTCATCGTATGGAGCAGAATGAATTGATACCCCATCTCTTCAGGAAAGAGTTCAGCAAAATTACCGGGGTACTCTGTAAATATTTAGGTATTGAGCATCTCGAAATTGCTGAAGATATTGCCAGCGACACATTTTTATCCGCGGTTGAGACATGGAGCTATAAAGGGATACCCGCGAATCCGACAGCCTGGCTCTACGCTGTTGCAAAAAACAAAGCGAGGAATCACTTGCGCCGTCATCGCATATTTACAGAGAAGATTGTATACCGCTTCTCTCATACTGTTTCGGAAGCGCAGCAACCCGAGATTGACTTATCTGATAAAAATATTGCCGACAGCCAGTTACAAATGTTATTTGCAGTTTGTCACCCGGCGATCTCAACAGAAGCGCAAATCGGTTTATCGTTGCGTATCCTTTGCGGCTTTGGTATCGACGAAATTGGGAATGCCTTCTTAACCAATAAAGAGACCATCCAAAAACGATTGTATCGGGCTAAAGAAAAATTACGCCACGAACATGTGCGAATTGAGTTTCCTCCTGAAGATGAGATCCCGAGACGCATAGAAACAGTGCTGACCACTTTGTATTTGCTGTTTAACGAAGGATATTATTCCGAAAGCCAGGATCACGTATTGCGCAAAGACCTTTGTTCAGAGGCCATGCGACTCACATATCTGCTTACGCAAAACTCAAAGACAAATCTCCCTGCAACGCATGCTTTGTTTGCATTAATGTGTTTTCATTCCTCACGATTCCCTGCAAGGGAGAATGCTCATGGTGAAATTGTGTTGTATGAGGATCAGGATGAAAGTCTTTGGAATGATGAATTGATTGCAAAAGGGGTGTATCATCTTCATCAGGCAGCACAAGGGAACACCATATCAAAATATCACCTGGAAGCGGGAATTGCCTATTGGCATACGCACAAGGAAGACACGCAGGAGAAATGGGAGAAAATATTACAGCTCTACAATCAATTGTTGCAACTAGAATATTCACCCATTGTTGCTCTCAACAGGACGTTTGCACTCGCGAAGGTTGATGGAAAGCCTAAAGCGATCAGAGAAGCAGAAAAGTTGCAACTCACCGGCAACCACTACTACCATACCCTCCTCGGCGAACTCTACATGCGCATTGACAACGAAAAAGCCCTACAACACTTTCAGAAAGCGCTTTCCCTTGCAAAGACGCAGCCAGATAAACACACCATTGCCAAAAAGATCGATGACCTCGGTGAAGCCCTGGCTCAGGTGAACGGAAACGGGGGATAAAAACTAAAGCGAAGAGCACACAAAATAGCCTCCCAAAAATCACTGTTTATATATAACTACCTATTTTGAGTCAAATAAATTGTTTGATCATGCGAAAAGTCATCTTGTATTTCTACTTACTCTCCTCATTTGCTCTCTTGTCCTGTAACAAAGGCCTGAAAACCGAGCTCAAAGCCAAGGAGCAACAGGTTGCACAACTCCAGGAGCAGGTCGACAACCTTCAGTCTACGACAGGGAGCCTCCTCGATAGAATGGCGGATCTTTCTGTCATCAGTAAAGACGGTTCAGAGAGCATCAAGCAATCGCTCGAGACATTGAGCAGGCAATATGGCTTTATCCAGGACCTCACGCAGAAGATTCAATCGAAGGATTCAATCAACATGGCACTCGTCATGAATCTCAAACAATCGCTTACTGATATCAATGATGAGGACATCCAGATCGAGATCAGAGAAGGCGTGGTGCATGTCTCGATATCCGATAAGTTGTTATTTAGCTCAGGAAGTAATCGTCTCAGCAGAAATGCCACGCATGTCCTTGGAAAGCTTGCGCACGTCATCAATGAGCACCAGGATCTCAACGTAGTCGTAGAAGGACATACCGACAATGTGCCTATGACTGGCAGTTGCATGTCGGACAATTGGGATCTCAGCGTCCTCCGTGCAACCTCAGTAGTACGTGCGCTCACCACTCAATATTCGGTACCTCCCGATCGTCTCACAGCGTCTGGTCGTTCTGAATATGTACCTAAACAAGACAATGGCACGACCGAGGGACGCAGTGCAAACAGACGTACAGAGATTATCATTGCACCAAGATTAGATCAGTTCTTCAAAATGCTCGAGCCACAGACAGTGGAGAACTAGGTCATTGGCCAACGGTGAATGAAGCGTGATTCTCAATTCTCAACTATTGAAAGTGGCTTGAAAAGAGTTGTTAATATTTCAGACAAACGCCTGAAGTGATGCTACTTCAGGGCACGCGGCAAGGTTGAGTTTTACAACTTTTCGGAGTAGACTTAAAATCGAAAATTATCTATGATCATGCGTCTTCATTGTCTTTACTTGTGTCTTGGCATTTTCTGTCTCTCTTCCTGTGGACAAAGAACCTCGGAACAACGTGAGATACAAGAAGTGACCACGCTACAGGAAATCGTATCAGAAAAAGTCTGTTTTGCCTATGACCATAATGATGATCTGATGGGCCTTACTCTCATTCTAAATGGAATCCGTGTATCCGGACAACTTGTGTACGCATTGAGTGAAAAGGACAGAAGCTCAGGAAAGATTGACGGCTCTATGCATGGCGACACCTTGATTGCCGATTATACGTTTGTGTCCGAAGGCCGGATATCGATCAGAGAAGTCGTGTTTCTCAATCGCGACAATACATTTGTCGAAGGCATTGGGGATATGGAGGAAAGAGATAGCAAAATGGTCTTTAAAAACAGATCTGCCTTGAAGTTTCAGAATCACATCGTCCTGAGGTCTGTACCCTGTCATAAATAAGCATTTGTACTCATCAGGTAATGCAAGTGAGGACATTCCATACCCAATTCCGGAGAGCAGTACTTGTTCCGGCTCTATGGATTTCACTCGTGATGGCTGCGCAGCCAGGAGATCAGGTATACGTCCGCACTAATCTCGTTGGGTATTCATCTGATGACGCAAAAATGGCGATTGCCTTTAGTAATCAATCGCTGAACGGACATTTCAATATCATCGATTCTGCGACAGCTGAGATTGCCTTCACCGGGAATATCATTCCTTCTGTGGTACGTGGATATGGCCCTTTTCAATATTATTATCAACTGGATTTTTCAGACTTAAGAAAGACGGGAACATATCGCATGGATATTCCAGGGATGAATATTGAGGGTTCTTCCCTTTATATCGATTCAAATCTCTATAAGAGTTATGCTGCAGATCTGATAGCCTTCATGCAACAACAACGTTGTGGATACAATCCGTTCTTCGATACTCTCTGTCACCAGGGCGACGGGCGTGTCGTGTATGGTCCTATGCGCGACGCTACCTTCATCGATGTGTCCGGTGGCTGGCATGACGCGGGAGATCAACTGAAATACCTGATCACGGGAAGTAATGCGACCGCGCGTATGTTGATGGCATATCAGTTATATCCGGATGTCTTCCATGATCTCTTCACGGGATCCGGAAAGCCCGGTGCGAATGGGGTTCCTGATGTCCTTGACGAAGCACGATGGGGTTTGGATTGGATATTGAAACTGCATCCCGCACCAGATGTGCTGATCCATCAGGTTGGAGATGATCGCGATCATATCGGATGGAAACTTCCGGCATATGACCCGAGTGATTATTCTTGGGGAAAGAATTCTTATCGCGTCGCATATGTTGCAACAGGCAAACCACAGGGGCTCAATAAATATCAGAGCGAAGCAACAGGAATCTCGAATATCGCCGGCAGGTCCGCTGCGGCAATGGCTCTTGGATATCAGGTCTGGACGAAATGTGGATTCGATCAAGTATATGCGATGCGTTGCCTTATGGCGGCTGAATCGCTTTACAGGATGGCCAAACAGGATGAAGGCTATCAGCAAGGCAATTCATATGGTGCACCTTATCGATACATGGAAGACACCTGGACTGATGACATGGAATGGGCTGCTGCGGAGCTGTTTAAAGCCACCGGAAATACACAATACCTGGAGGATGCAGTCCATTATGCGACATTGACCGGTGAATTGTCCTGGATACAAAAAGACACTTCAGCGCATTACCAGTATTACCCTTTTCTCAATATTGCACACTATGCCTTATACGATCTGGTGGATGACACAGTTAAATTACGCCTGGCGGCGTATTATCGTAATGGAATTGAAATGACACTTCGCAGGGCGAAACGGGATATATTTCAGATCGGTATTCCGTTTATCTGGTGTTCGAATAATGTGCTCGTCGATCTGATACTGCAAATAGTTCTCTATGAAAGAATGACCGGTGATCCTCGGTATCATACGTATATGTTGGGCATGCGTGATTGGCTTTTTGGCAGAAATCCCTGGGGCACCACGATGTTCACAGGGATTCCACGACATAGCGACTACCCGGTGGACGTTCATACCAGTACATGGGCACTCACAAGGAGAGAAGTCCCCGGTGGTTTAGTCGATGGACCGATCTACGTTGGCATTTACAACAATCTCCTTGGCCTCAGGCTTACACATCCTGACCCATATGCTGATTTTCAAAACCCGTATGTGACCTATCACGATGATATCGGTGACTATTCCACCAATGAGCCGACGATGGATGGTACGGCCTGTGCCGTCATGCTGATGGCCTATCTCGCCGGCGCAGAATAGCTGCCAGAGAAGGAAATTCCTGACATACATCATTCTCCGTCATGATCACGATCACTCGCATGCTACTCCTCTGTTCTCATATTTGTCCGTTACCAAATCTTTTAACATCATGACTATCACTGATCACAATACCGTTGGCGAAATCGTCGCACAAGACTATCGCACTGCCGCCGTTTTCCAATCTTTCGACATAGATTTCTGCTGCAAAGGCAATCATACGCTGAGGGAAGCTTGTGAAAACAAGCATCTGGATGTGGATGTCATGCTCGCTGATCTTGAGCATGTCATGCATCAAAAAGATGACAGCACGCCTGATTTTCAATCCTGGCCATTGGATTTATTAGCGGACTATATTGAAAAAACGCATCACCGCTATGTGGAGAAAACAATCCCGGTGTTGAAACAATACCTGGTGAAGGTCTGCAAAGTCCATGGCAAACGCTATCCTGAGCTCTATGAAATCGCTGATCAGTTCAATGCTGCTGCGGCTGAATTAACCAGTCATATGAAAAAGGAAGAGTTGATCCTGTTTCCGTATATCAGAACACTGGTACAAGCGAGGTTCCATGAACAATTCCTGCAACGTCCGCCATTTGGTACGATACAACATCCGATCACGATGATGATGCAGGAACATGACGTAGAAGGAGAACGTTTCAGGAAAATCGCAATGCTGAGCGGAAGTTATACACCTCCTCCAGATGCATGTACTACGTTCACAGTCACCTATTCTACGTTGAAACAATTCGAAGGCGACCTGCACAGACATATTCACCTGGAAAACAATATCCTCTTTCCGAATGCGATAGCTTTGGAAGCAACCTTTGCATGACGGGCAACGAAACATTTCATGAGACAGGATATTACGAACCCCGAGGATAATAACTCGCTCATCGATCGCTTTTACGGCTAAACGCAGGATGCAGCGCTGTCATGTCTTTTGATTCTAACCATTGAAAAATAATTTGCGCCAAGGTCAGAAAGATTACATGAAATTCGGAGCCCGATCCCATTCCCCTGCGTACCGACCCTGATAGCAATAATGAGCTTGATGTGGAACCTTAAAACACTGCTTTCACCCCCGCATTAAATGCCCTGGGCATGCCAGGGCGGAGCCCTGCAGGTCTGCGGGCGACCACATAGATCTGATCTGTGAGGTTAGTTGAGTTGATAAACAGAGACAAATGTTGATGGACTTTATAGTTTGCGCTCGCGTCGCACACGAAATACATATCGGTCTTTTCATTCGCCAGAATCTCACCCTGACCAGGTTGTGTCCGCATTGCATCCATATACCTTCCGGAGACATGCACGCTGAACATATGATGTTCAATACCAAGCACAACTGCGCATTGATGATGTGCCAGATATGGCAACTCATCGTTCCTGGCGACTTCGCCCCATCCTTCAAAATCACTCTCGAATGCATTGAGGAATACAGCATCGGTGTACGTATACACCACTGAAAGAGGAAGACTGAATCCTTGCGTATTTGCAGCCAGCAACTCGTATGTCATTTGAAACTCAATTCCTTTTGCCTTCACTTCTCCCCCATTGAATAGATCTCCCGTACCACCGCCACCTGCTGCGGCGAGGTCGCTTCCCAATAGATTGCCATAATCGTTGAAGAAGCCCACGAGCTGTCCTGAGACCCGGTTCTTTGTATAGCGCAAACCCAATTCGTAGTTGACGCTTTTCTCAGGTACCGTTTCATCATGCGATCCCGGTGGGGCAAATCCTTTATGGACACCGGCAAAAACGCTGAGATAATCGTTGAACTGAAAGTCAACGCCGATGCCGGGGATCAGCACGTTCACCGTGTTACTCCGCAGTACGAGCTGCGTTCCGATGCGATCGGGATCATTCTTGCCATACTCTTGCGCAGACATTGTGATGTGTTCAGAGCGTAAGCCGGGTATCATTGTGAGATGACGCACGCGCAGTTTATACTGGAGATACGCAGCAATCGCCTGTGCAGATTCGATCGTATTGCTTTCGGTTCCCGGAGTCCCCACAGACGTCAGTTTCATCACACCATCCTCCATCGCATAATAATCCGCCCACTGGTATCGGTCTACCTGATCTTCATGGTATCGGAGACCTATCTCCACATCGTGTTGCATTTTGCCTGTATGAAAATCGGTGCGCAGGACTGTCTGTATTCCACCGGCATCGTAGGAACGGTTATTGGCTTTCACTTCCAGTGCATCATCAAACGTGCTGCCCGCGCCGCCAAGAATGGCATATGCATCATCAAAAGTCGATGGATCTTCCAGAAGAGAGGCGATGGAAATTTTATTGCCAAGACTGTTCTTCACTTTATCCAGCTTATACCAGTTGCGCGAAAAATCCGAATGGTAAGCTGTCGTCGTGATGTCAAATAGCTTCGGAAACTGTACCAAATGGGTCAATGAGTATTGTGCATGCTTTGTCTTCATCACATCTTTCTGTGAGGCAGCATATCTGCGGTATGGAGTGGAATTAAAATCTTCCTGTGTCAGGCCAAGGTAAGTTTCTTCAGATGTTTCTGTGGCCTGTCCTGCTTTGAATGTCAGGGACTGATAGACGCGCGCGGCGGGATTCGTGCTAATACGGAATTTAACGAGGTAATCTTTTTTATCAAAGCCCGTCTGGCCTCCATTGTCCAGTTGCTTGAAGCCATCGGAGCCATATTGAAAAGTCTCGACGACATACCCGAAATTTTTATGCGCATTACCGACGAAGGCATGTACACTGCGTCCTTCAAAACTGCCACCAAGCAAACTCACCTTTCCGCCAAATTCATGCGGAATGTATGTAGAGATCAGGTTGATTGCACCACCAGTTGTGTAGGGTCCGTATTTGATCTGGCTGCTTCCTTTGAGAATCTCTATTGCCTGCATGCGACCTATTGTCGGAAAGTAATACGCCGCAGGAGCCGAATATGGAGCCGGTGCCGACAATACGCCATCTTCCATAACCGTGATTTTTGAACTGCGTTCGACACCTGTACCGCGCAGCCCAATATTAGGTCTGAGTCCGAAGCCATCTTCTTCCTGCACGTTGATGCCTGGGACAGTGCGCAACGTCCGATTGATATCGGTGTAACTAAATCGTTCGATTTCCTTTGGTGAAATGTAGTGGACGGAACCAGGAATGTCCTTCAGCCCGAGACTACCACCTGTCATGATGGTGACTTCTGCAAGGGTAGAGATCGCTTCGATCATGGTGAGATCTGCTTTCAGCATCTCATTGGCCCTGATGTGAATCTGACTTCTGAGTGTGAAGTAGCCAATGTTCGAAACAACCATGGTGTATTCTCCTGGCGGAATGTCTTTAATGACGTACTGCCCTCTGCTGTTGGTGGCAGTACCCAGATGTGTGCCATCGAGATACACTGATACACCCGACAGGGCTGTACTGCTGTCCCTCTGCACAATGGTACCTATTAAGGTCCCTTTTTGGGCTGTAGCTGCTAGAAATAGGGATAGGGTGCAGACTATTGTTAGTATCGTTTTTTTCACGTTTCTGGTTTTTGGCAACTCCTTCGGATTACCGGCAAATGAACGCAGATTAGGACGGCCGGCCAATACCTAATTGTGGGTAGATATTCATAAGCTAAGTACCCAAAACGATTGAAAAGTCTATTTTCCGGACAGGAACCGATACTTGCCCTGAAAAAACAACAGATTTGAAATATGAAAATCACAAAACATCAGATCCATGAGATTGCAGAATATCTGGAGATAGGCCAGACCGTCTATGTCAATAAGGACACCGGTGAATATATTCCTATCGTTGAGAATGATGACTTCATAGACTACATGGGCGATGAAGAGGAAAATCCATGGGCAGAGGATCAACGCACTGTGGAAAGTTGGGAAAATTATTTCTCGATAGGAAAGATGCCCTCCCACGAAGGTTTTAAGATTATGGAAGCCTTCGCCTCTGTTGTGGATGATGCATTTCGCGTAAAAATTGGTAATGCATTAACACGTAGAAAACCATTCGCGCATTTCAAAGATCTTGTTGAATCGTCTGATTACAGGCAGCAATGGTTTGACTTCAGACAAAGAAAATATAA
>DATDQA010000079.1:0-13523 GCA_035292505.1 Saprospiraceae bacterium
GGTAGATCTTGTCGTAGAACTATTTCACTTTACATTCAATTTCGCTGTAAAGGCGTAATTTTCATTCGCTTATAAACAAGTTGTGCACCAACTAACAACATCCTTATAGAGACTATTATGTTGAACTGTGTGTAACGAGCTAATTGTACATGAAGTATTATGTGCGCCTTTTGCGACTTGGATCAGATGGTGTGAACTCCCGCATCGTTTTTGGCTTTGAAATATTAATTCACAATCTCTAAATCATGAAACGCGCCATCCTGCTTTCCCTTTGGTCTTTCCTCTCCATTCTCTCATTCTCTCAAGACGCCAGACAAATCCTACAGCAGTCCTTCGATAAATGCCAGTCGGTTCAAAATGGACATTATGTCGCAGTCAGTTATATAAAATCAATGATGAGTGAGGATACTATTTCGAGCATGTACGACACACATTTCAAGAAAATAGAAAATGATCCTAACTTTTCTGCTCTCTTTCATACGAAGGGCTATCACAAAGGCATATATACTGGCGATGTGCTTTATACAGGAAATGAATTCGTTACTACTTCTGTCCGGGACAGTATTGCAACTGTATACTCCAGAACAAGGTGGGAAGAAGAACTGACGTCTCGAGCCCGAACCACCGATGCTTTCTACACTCCAGTGATCAGTAAGGAAAGTCACCCGCTCTTCGATATGTCCGACAGTGATAATCAATCAATAACATTTACACTTATCGGAGACGAAACGATCAATGGCAAGGACTGCTACTTCATTGAAGCCTTTGAATTTCCAAAAAATGAGCCGGATGAAATGCTTCAAGTCCTTAAGGTGAAGTATGGTTATTGGATCGGTAAGGTGGAAATGATACCACTGCAATATACGATCACCATGGATCTCATTTTGGGTCCTGATTCACTGATCCAGTATGAAAAACGCTTCCTGAAAAGCTATGAGCTGAACAATCTCGATGATGAGAGCATCTTGACATTGGATGCAATTCCATCATACTATACCATCAAGGACTATGTACCATACACAGAGCCGGATCCTCTCGCGATAAATTCCAGCGCTCCTGATTGGGCATTACCGGCACTCAACGATGAACGAGTTCACCTGAGTCGCCTGAAGGGTAAGGTTGTCCTCATTGATTTCTTTTACAAGTCTTGCTATCCGTGCCTGCTCGCGTTACCTGGATTACAATCATTGCATGAAAAATATAAAGACCAGGGACTCTTTGTTGTCGGCATAAATCCGGTTGACGGCAAAGAAAGCGGGATAGAAGAATTTATGACAAAGAGAGGTGTTACTTATCCCATATTGCTCGCAGGAGAAGACCTCGCAGACAAGTATCGGGTTGCAGGATACCCGACAATGTTTCTTCTTGACAAGGCAGGTAAGATTATTTTTATCCAGTCCGGCTATGGACCAGATATGGAAAAGAAGCTTGAGAAGATGATCAGGAAGATTCTGTGAAAATTCAGTAGTCGTGACCTACCGGACGAAGTTGCAAACTTCGCAGAAGGTTGGTTACAATAGGAATATTGAAACCAGCGATTGAAATCTCGTCCTCTATAAATTCACATCACGATGCCCAATATCTACGACGACGATTTCTCGAAACTCGAACACGAAGGATGGAGCCGCGTCTCTGATCAATATGAAAGCGCGTGGGCCAATCTCACCACGCAGTTTATAGATCCATTGTTAGATGCTGTCGGTATCCATCCCGGGATGCAAGTACTCGATGTGGCATGTGGGCCTGGATATGTTTCTCAGGGCATTCATTTGAGAATGGCTCTTCCTACAGGACTTGACTTTTCTGCAGCCATGGTTGACCTGGCAACCCGTTTATTTCCTCATATTAGGTTTGTAGAAGGTGATGCGCAAAGGTTGGAATTTCCGGATGAAACATTTGACAGGGTTGTGATGAATTTCGGTATGGCCCACCTCATCAAACCACAAGAAGCGATTGCAGAAGCGCATCGCGTACTGAAAAGGAATGGGAAATATGGATTCACTGCATGGGCAGGTCCCGAGCTCAGTCCGGTGGCGAAAGTGATGAATGAAAGCATCATGCAGTTTGCCGACCAATCTATTCAGGTGCCCGATGCTCCGGCACATTATCTCTTCAGTGACGAACAACTGTGCCGGAACGTCTTGATTGAACACGGTTTCGATGCATCCGGCATCCAATTTCGCAGGCACTTCATAGAATGGAATGTGCCAACGGCAGATTTCTATTTTGAAACTGAGATGAGGGCAGGCGTGAGAACAGTGGCTTTTTTGAAACCACAAACATCAGAAACTCTGGCTAAGATCAAAGCTGCGGTCAGAGAGAAGATGCAGCAATTCTATACTGGTGAATCTTATCGATTAAAATTCTGTGGGTGCGTTATTGCGGCTGTGAAAAGATGAAATTCTGAAGAACGCTCTGCATTGCATTTTCTTACCATTTTTCTGGCAATGGCACTATCATGATTTTTAAAGGGTGTGCACCGCAAATGCATCATAGAGGGAACTTTCCCTGTGACTGCCCGATACACCTAACCTGATAGGGAAATGCTGATTTGGGATGCGCTGGATCAGTTTGCAACAGTGGTTGTCCCCGGGACCTATCCCCAAGGGACTCCTTTTGAGCGAGCGTGAAGCTTTGGCTTGCAGTCGCACTAAGGCTTTGCGTACACATCTGCGCTCATCACTTCGATTCCAACGAAGGGTTGATCACCCTCCACCCAGGCATCATGCCCTGGTGGAATCGAATACGACTCACCCGGATTAATTGTCTTTTCGGTGCCGTCTTTCATCCGGATCCTTATCCGCCCGGAGACAGCGTACCCAACATGGGACAACTGGCATTGGTCTGTCTTGACGACAGGCTTGATGCATTCCGACCAGCGCCATCCAGGTTCGAAGTTGAATCGTCCAATCGTGAACCCTTCGAGTTGAACGACCTCGACCCGGGTTTTATTCGGAGTGCGAACTTCGTCTGGTGAATCGTGGGACTTCACCTGGAACTTCGTTACGGTAACGGGAGTTGCCATATTTTCCTCCTGATTTTTACATTCATTCTATTGCCAATAGCGGCATTACTCCAAATATAGAGTCTATTATCCAAATAAAAGAATGTGAAAAGCAAGGGGTGTATTACTAAAACGCACAGATGGACTTAGCTCTTTTGTCATTCCGAGCGAGGCGTAACGACGAGTCGAGGAATGACAAGGCTGTACACCATTATCCCCGCGAGTTCATGAAGACGTGTCTTCACGAACTCGCGGGGAAATTATCAGAGTCGTCTGCATTCTTCGACTCACTCCGTTCGCTGTCAATGACAACTTGGATCAACTGTGCATTGTCATCCCGAGCGAAGTGCAACGAAGTCGAGGGATGACATGCGAGTCTTAACTCTTTAGATTTCGAGCGAGTGAGGAGAATAACGACGAACGTGTCGAGAAATCTTGTTGATAATTTCAGGATCTCTCGATTCGCCCTTCGACTCATTCGCGTTCCGCTCTTCGTCTCATGGCTCACTCGAGATGTAGAGGGGTGCTCGCTTGCATCCTTCGACGCGTCGCGGTGCTCCTCGCTCAGGATGACAAGCGACAGTTAGATTTAGTCATTTCCAACAGGTATAGCATGCAGCGGTATGGATTACTCGGAATGACAAAATGCTCAACTTGTGCAAATATGCCATACACCTAAAGAAAGTTACTGTCAGACAAGGTCCTTTCTACCCGTATTGTATTTCTTACTCTACATCAGGTAATGGCACAATCAACACGGGAATTAAAATATCCCGAATGATTTTGACTTCGGTGTGACCTACAAACGCCTCATAGAGGAAACTGTGTCTGTGACTTCCTATGATGAGCAGGTCTATTTTCAACTTCTTTACTTCATCCTTGATCATATTGATGGTGGGGCCCTGAATCAACAAGCCGTCCGCATTGATGGCCTGATCATTGAACCAACCGGCATACGACTGCAATTGCCGGTGTTCTTTGCGCAATTGGTCAGCCCGCGTGTCGCGGATGTATGTAGGTCCTACGCCATATCCGACAAAATCCGGGTCGGGTGCCGCGACATGCACGATCCAGACTTTGGAAGTGAATTTTGTGGCCAGAGCGGCTGCTTGCTCAATCAGCAACTGATCGGTGTCGCGGAGATCTACTGCTACAAGGATGTTTTTCATAGTAAATCAATATAAAAATGAAAATTAAAATGAAAAGTCGATAATCAGGTATTCTTCCATTATTATTTTGCCTTTAGTATGCATTTTCAATCCTGTCTCCTGACCACTCTAAACGCAATATCCCTCCCCTGCCCCTGCATGATCGCGAGATTGATCCAACATAATGCGAATTGCTCCAGTAAGGCGACTTTGTCATCACCGCCAAAGTCATAGCAAGTGGAGAAGCCTGCATCGAGGGCGAGCTGCTTCGCGATTTCCTTTGCTTTCTTTGAATCCCCCGCCATAAACACATCGATACCTTCTCCATGATAGATCGGATCCTTCATGTTTTCATAACCGGTGGTGTTAAAACATTTCACGATCTCTGCACCTCTCGTAAGACTCTTCAGTGCTTCGAATGAATTCGTGTATCCATCAGGACGAGTGCGTATTGAATTCATCGCATCGATCATGACTTTACTACTGATATCGCCCATGCTTTCTACAATACTCTGGGTATGTTGAGGAGCTGCGGCGATGAGAATCACTTCAGAGAGGATGACCGCTGCACCAATTGTGTGAACCGTAATGTTTGGGACGCTGAGCAGATGCTGTCCCTTGAAATTTGAAGTATCCCTGACTCCGAGATGGATGTGATGTCCTTTGCTTGCCCAGTTCTCAGCCAGTGCGCCGCCGACATTGCCTGTTCCGATGATGGTGATGTGCATAATGAGTTGCGAGTTACGGGTTGCGTGTTACATGTTAGGATTCATTATGAAATCAGAGTGTTGCGAATACTTCATTGTTACGTTTTATTTCCCTTCCGCCCAACTGCCCTTCTGCCCTTCTGACTTTCACCCTTCCGCTCTTCCGTCCTTCGGCCTTTTCGCGACATAGTGTCCACATTCCGGATCACAATTCTCGTGTCTTTCATTTCTCCGGCCAGCTCTCCGATGGTCTTGTGACTAAGCATGTGCAAGAGCTGAGGCTTAATATGCTTGTACTGCGCATGCATTGGACATGGATTGGTTTCAGAGCATTCCCGCAATCCGAGGACACAACCCGAAATGACAATTTCATCATCCAACAACTCCAAAACATACAGCAACGACTTCTTTTTCGCCTCATCCGATAAATAAAACCCCCCATTGGGGCCTGTCGCAGAGCTAATCAACACATTGTCCTTCGTCAGCTTCTGTAGAATTTTCGCGGTAAAGGATTTTGGAGAATCGATCGCCTCAGCGAGTTGAGTGATACCGATCTTGTGTTCTTTCGAGCTTTTTTGCGCGAGATAGATAATCGCCCTTAACGCATATTCCGTGGACCGTGAAAACATGTCTATTTCTGTTTAAGTGGTCAAAATAACCGCTTTTTGCCTGTATGGAGTCTCTCCCGGAGTTGCTGAATAAAAAACTCCGCTCCCCTTCCCCATCGAAAATTTCAGCAAAAAAATTTGGTTTTCTGATTATTAGGGATATTTTTGTCCTTAATTAGTTCATCTTTAAACACACTGACATGAAGCATTTGAGACTTAACCGCATCCTCCTATTTGTTCTGTTCGGAGCGCTGATCTACTCCTGCACGGACGATACGGGGGACATCACAACCGACATCACGCTGACAAAAGATTTTACGGCCGAAGTGCCGCTGGCGTGGTATGGGCTGTTCCTGGAGATCGATCGTTATTCACCCGGATACAGGCCACCCGCAGCCTCACGGATGCTTGGGTATGTCGGTCTAGCAGGTTATGAAGCGGCGGTTCCGGGGATGCCCGATTACAATTCTCTCGAACTCGAATTTCCCGGATTGAGCATTCCCTCTGTCGAATCCGGTGCAGAGTACCATTGGCCTACATGTGTGAATGCCGCCTATGCTGCCAGTCTCAAATACTTCTATCCCCATATTAAGGCAACAGATAGTTATAAAATTATAGGATTGGAAGAACAGTTCAATACCAGATTTACCACGGAACTGGCTCCTGATGTCTTCAGTCGATCGAAAGCGTTTGGATATGAAGTTGCAGAAGCAGTGTATAACTATAGTAAAACAGATATCGCCGGACATGAAGCTTTTACAAATCCAAGACCATCAAGCTATGTTCCGCCTGCCATTGGTCTGAATGGTGAAAAGCTCTGGCAACCAACATTTCCAGACTACACACCGGCGCTCTTTCCGTATTGGGGAAATGTGCGCCCTTTTGCCATGACCCAATCAGACCTCATTGCAAGACCACCTCTCCCCTATAGTGAGAATCCAAATTCCAAGTTTTATCAACAAGCGAATGAAACCAGACTGTGGGTAAACAATGCGAACTATGAAGACAAATGGATTGCTGAGTTCTGGAGTGATGATTTCTTTGAAGTGACGTTTGAACCCGCGGGAAGACAGATTGCGATCGCCAATATCCTGGTAGAAGATGAGGACCTTCGTCTTGATCAGGCTGTAGAACTCTATGCTAAAATGGGCATGGCGATGTGCGATGCGGCGATCGCGATCTGGAATTCAAAATATATCTATAATGTCATCAGGCCAATTCAATTTATCCGGACCGTGATGGAACCTGGCTGGACCACCCTTCTCAACCATCCCGTGACAGGAATGAAAAGCATGACTCCCGAGTTCCCTGCATATCCATCAGGGCATTCCGGATTCGGATCTTCAGCAAGTGCCATCATGGCTGAGATCTTTGGAAATACGCGTCCGTTTACAGACAACTGTCATCAAAATCGTACTGAGTTCAATGGTACACCGCGATCGTATAATACGATCCTCGAGGCTGGGGTAGAAAATGCCTATAGCCGTTTGCCCCTGGGAGTACATTTCAGAATGGATTGTGACGAGGGTGTTCGTTTGGGGTATCTCGCAGCACTCAGAGTGCAGGAAATGCCCTGGTATAAATAAGGTTAAATAAGATTTTGAGATTACGAATTTCCAAAGGCCGATGCATGCATAGCGTAGAGGAGGTCATGTCGGAGTGTACCTCTTCTACGTGCCTGCATGACTCTGTACTTCAAACTTTACACATCACTTTCGCTCTATGCTCTATGCTCTATGCTCTTTGCTCTATGCCCTATGCTCTATGCTCCTTGCTATTAGAATCACCTTGATTATCGGCTTCAGAATATAGAACACAAAACAACGTCAAAATGAAAACTACTTCTTCCAGTGGTACTACGAACGGCAACGGTAACGGTTCTGCCACCAGGAGTATCTCATACTTCATGAATACAAAGAACTGGTGGGGACCACTGACGTTCATTCTCATCATCAGTGTCCTGGGTGTGGGTATGATTGGATTTCAGACATACAATGATGCCCCGCCAATGACCGGATTTGTCAATCCTTCCGGTGAACTGCTGATTTCTAAAGAGACCATCGAAAAAGGTCAGCTTGTCTTCCACAAATATGCCCTCATGGAATATGGGAGTTTTTTTGGAGATGGCGCGCAACGTGGACCTGATTTTACTGCGGAGGCATTACACCAGGTCACCCTTTTCATGAATGACTATTATGTCAACGAAATCAAATCTGTGAAAGGGGTAGATCCTACTGAGATGGAATTGAAAATCATCGCAGAAAGAGTCAAAGAGGAGCTCAAGCATAACAATTATTCCAAGGACAAGAATACTGTCGTGCTTTCGGAGGCGCAGACCTATGCAGTGCAGAAACTCAATACTTACTACACCGATCTTTACATTGATCAGAACACATCCGACAACTTTCCGCCGGAAGGGTATATCTCGGACCGTCAGGAGGTCGCGGATCTCAGCAATTTCTTCTTCTGGGGCGCATGGGTATGTGTCACCGAGCGTCCGGGAAAAACCTTCAGCTATACACATAACTGGCCGTTTGATCCAACGGCTGGAAATACACCGACGTCTCCTGTGATTCTCTGGAGCGTATTAGGTTTATTAGGGTTTGTTCTTGCCTGCGGGATCGTCTTGTATTACATCGGACAATACAATCAACTTCCGAATAAATTCTTCAAGCCTGCCACAGGAGATCTCTATACAGAAGAACGCGTACGCAAGTTTTCACCGACGAAGACACAACGGGCGACATTTAAATTTTTCTTTGTCGCCATCCTGTTATTCTTCCTCCAGGTATCCAGTGGAATTATTACGATCAATGATTTTATTGATTTTCTAGGTTATTTCGGTATCAATATCGCAGGTGATGTCCCGGTGACCATCTCACGGAGTTGGCATCTGATGCTCGCGCTATATTGGATCTCGACGTGTTGGATAGCTTCTTCCATTTTTATTCTTCCCATCCTTGCTAAAAAAGAAATACCGGGACAACTCAAACTCATAAATACTCTCTTTGTGCTCTTGTTTATCCTGGTTGGTGGTTCATTATTTGGGATGGTAGCAGGACCGCTTGGTTTATTGGGTACATGGTGGAATCTGCTCGGACATCAGGGCTGGGAGTTTGTGGATTTTGGAAAGATCTATCAAATCCTGCTCATGGTCATTTTTGTCTTATGGGGTACTATTGTCTTCAGAGGTCTGCGACCGGCATTCGTCAGGCACGAACCTTGGAATCTTCCGAACTGGATCATGTATTCAGTAGTTGGCATTCCATTGTTGTTCCTTTCGGGTTTCGTTGCAAGACCCGAAACGAATTTCGTGATCGCAGATTTCTGGAGATGGATGGTGATACATATGTGGGTGGAAGCCTTCTTTGAAGTCTTTATCACTGTGATTGTCAGTTATCTGATGGTGCTGATGGGCCTCGTCAGCAGACAAGCTGCGATTCGCGTTGTATACTTTGCCACGATCCTGTTTCTGGGTACAGGATTGCTTGGGATTTCACATAATTTCTATTGGAATGCCAAGCCTGTCGCGACGATGGCCCTCGGCAGCGTCTTTTCTACATTGCAATTCGTTCCCCTGATTCTTTTGACAGTAGAAGCGTGGAGATTTAAGAACATGCCACGGCTCTCTGTTGGCGAAGTTGAATACAAGGGTCTCGGAAACTTCGGCTTCACCGAAGTCTTTCTTTTCCTCATTGCAGTCAACTTCTGGAATTTCTTCGGTGCCGGAGTGATGGGTATCATCATCAATCTTCCGATCATGAACTACTTCGAGCATGGCACATACCTCACTATCAATCACGCGCATGCTGCTTTGATGGGTGTCTATGGAAATATTTCACTCGCTGCTTTCCTGTTTGCATCACGTTTGCTGCTCAAGCCCGGAAGATGGAACACACTGCTTGTGCGCTTCTCTTTCTGGTCTATCAATATCGGGCTCATGCTCATGGTCGTATTGGATCTTTTCCCCGCGGGTGCGATTCAATTCAAATCCGTTGTAGAACAAGGCCTGTGGTATGGTCGCTCCGCAGCTTTTATTGAAGGCAATACATTTCTGACGTTCACCTGGCTCCGCGGTATCGGTGCAAGCATCTTTTTCTTTGGAGGTGTGATCCCATTGACCTGGTTTGTGATCACGAGAATCCGATCCATGAAAGTATGGAAGCCGGAAGAGACGGCAACGACCAGTGTACCGACTGAAGAGGAAGCATTTCAACCTGAACTGATATGAGATTTAAAGAGGGGTTGTATTGGACGGGGCGCATTTCTAAGTGTCGCTCCCATTGAGGCCGTGAGAATAAATCTCCCGGCTCCTCATGGGATTATTTGGAGGGGCTGGATTTATTCCCGACCCGAAAAAAAACATTTAGAAATGCACCCTATTGGATGATGAACGCATTAAAATGAAAAAAATTTACCTATGAAAACAATGATACGAAGCCTTCAGACGATCACAATCCTGCTCTTACCACTGCAAATAATACATGCGCAGGAGTTTAGGCCGATGGACGGATCTGCTAACAATCTCATCCATCTGGATTGGGGAGCAGCCGGCGTGCATGTACTTAATGGGACGGTAGGCTACGCGGACGGGATATCGGCTCCCTCTGGACCAGAACGGCCAAATGCCAGGTTTATCAGCAATATGTTGTTTGCTCAAAATACCATTGAGAATGATCCGCGGACTCTGAGTGCTTACACTTGGGTTTGGGGACAGTTTATTGATCACGATATCACCCTCTCTCCGGACAATCCGGATGAGATCTTGCATATCCTCGTTCCTTCAAACGATCCATACTTTGACCCGATAGGTACCGGAACCGAGATCATACCGATGAACAGGTCCGATTATGATCCAACGACGGGTACTGGTATTTCAAATCCAAGGGCGCATTATAATGGCATTACTGCATATATCGATGGTTCTGCGGTCTATGGTTCAGATGACAATCATGCACGGTGGTTGCGGACATTCACCGACGGTAAGCTGAAAACGTCGACAGGTAATCTACTACCATTTAATACACTGACCGGTGAATACAATGGCGCAATAGACCCGCTGGCCCCTCAAATGGCAATGCCTTTCCCTTTTGTCACAGTCTATTTTGTGGCAGGTGATGTACGGGCAAATGAAAATCCATTTTTGACCGCGCTCCATACGCTTTTTGTCCGTGAACACAATCGTCTTTGCGATGTCTTATCCACTGAACATCCATCGTGGACTGATGAATATCTCTATCAATACGCACGAAAACTCGTTGGCGGACTTCTCCAGGCGATCGTATATGAAGAATGGCTTCCGACACTTGGAATGGAGGTAGCACCATACGATGGATATGACTCTTCCATAAATCCCGGTATCATGAATGTGTTTAATGCCGCAGCGTACAGATACGGACACACCACCATAACGAGTCTTCTTGTACGTATGGATAATGAAGGGAATTATATCCCCGAGGGCGACATTCTCCTGCGCGATGCCTTTTTCAATCCTTCGGCAACAACGTCCGTGGGCGGGATAGAACCTTATCTCATTGGTATGGCAACCGTTGTCCAGCAGGATTTCGATTGCAAGGTGATCGATGACTTACGCAATTTTCTCTTTGGCAATCCAGGCAGCGGAGGGATGGATCTCGTAGCGCTTAACATCAACAGGGGCCGCGATCGGGGATTGCCAGACTATAATACCATACGTACTGATTTTGGACTGCAACCGCATACATTTTTCGATGAGATTTCAGAGGATCCCCTGATGAATCAGTCCTTGGAGTTCGTATATGGTGATATCAATAGTATCGATCCATGGGTAGGCATGCTTGCGGAAGACCATATGGACGACGCGCTGTTTGGCGAGACAGCCATGACAATAGTCAAGAAACAGTTCATGGCCATCCGTGACGGTGACAGGTATTACTATGAAAGCGACCCGTGGTTGACCGCGGAAGAAATTGCCTGGATCAAGGAGACCAGACTCTCAGATGTCATCAAGCGCAATACCTCGGCCACGATTGTCCAGAAAGATATCTTTATAGCACAACCACTTGTCTCTTCGACGAATGCGCCGGAAGACACTGAGAAGTTGTCTTTTGTCATGTATCCTAACCCCGTGCAATATCAGGCCAGTCTGCGGATCGAAGCGCGGCAATCCAGAGACGCTGTGCTGCAGATCATCGATCTGCAAGGTCGTTTCATCCTGCACAGGACGCTGAGACTTTTGCCCGGCAATAATATCGTTTCGTTGACGATGCCCCAGGAGATGCAGGAAGGTATGTACATCGCAATGGTCACTGACGGTTCTCAGATCCTGCAAAAACGATTTGTGAAGATCGATTAGGCGCGTAGCAATCGAAACTTACCAACATGTTGGTAGTTTCGGGGAAACCGGGGAAATTAGGAAATCGGGGAAACCGGGGAAACCGGGGAAATCGGGGAAATCGGGGAAATCGGTTCCACCTTCGCTAGCGACTGCGCCGAGCTTCGTCGCTCCAAGAAAGCTTCGATGGACAAAGAAAATCGGGGAAATCGGGGAAGCCGGGGAAATCGGTCTGGCGCGTAGCCATCGCTCAACCTTGCTGGTACTGCCACCCTCATTGCCCTCTGCTAATCAGAAAGCATTTGTGGCGAAAACCTCGAAGCGTTGGCAGGGCTTGGAGCCCGGGCTAACCTATCCCAAAGGGACTCCTTTGGAGCGAGCGTTTGGATGCGGGGCGCGAGTTTCACCTTTCCGATGAAAGATGCCAGGTTCATTATTCCGGACGTCCGGCTATTTTAATTTTCATTTTGATTTTGATTTTGATTGATTTTCCACTCACGACACCGACGGAAAATACTTCCTCAACAGCTCCATAAAATCTTCCTTTCTCCTTCGCGCCACAGGAATTTTTGAGCCGTCTGTCATGATGGCGTGACCACCATCGTCTTTGATGAATTTTTTGACCAAGGAAGTATCACCCTATGCGATTGATGTAGGCAAAAGAATGCTGGTGTCGTGAGCATTTCTTCAAACTCTTTCAGATTGCGGGAGACGAGATGACGTTCACCATTTGAAAGGAAAACAAAGAAGTAAATGCAATACCTCTCGGTTCGCACTATGTCATGTGTCATCTCATACGCCGGCCCCTTGCCAGTATACAGAGTGATGCGATCGAAGGATTTCAAAGTCCTGTTTACAATTTGATCCCTCAATCATATTGTATATTGTACGAGTTCTTTTACTCCCTTCAAAACATCCGGTAAATGAAAAACTCCTATTCCCGAATTGCGTTGCCAAATTTGCTGCTCCTCGCCTTGGTGATCTTGCCTGCTACACAAAACCTCGCCCAGGATGTCTGTATTGCTGATTTTACATTTCAGATCAATTGTGGGATAGTCACGTTTACCGACCAGTCCACTATTCCAAATACACCCAGCTGGCAATGGACTTTTCCCGGAGGCAATCCGCCAAATTCTACTGCTCAAAATCCGGTGGTCACCTTTCCTGGCTGTGACACGTACGATGTTTGCCTGACGGTGACCGGAACAGGGATCGGTACTGTATGTAGCGACACAATCTGTCACAGCGTGACGATTGTTGATAATACGCCACCAGTGGCGCTATGCCTGGGTATTGGTGTTGTGTTGGATGCCAATTGCATGTTCACTGTCACACCGGGTTTGATTGATGGCGGCTCTTTTGACGATTGTCAGATTCAGTCGATGAGCGTGAGCCCCAGCATACTCACCGGATGCGGAGATTTCCCTGTGACGTTGACCGTCACGGATTGGTGCGGGAATACGAGCACATGCACAACAACAGTGCAGACTATCGAAGATGTCCCACCGGTTATTGAATGCCCGCCCAATGTGACTGTCACGGCTACCACTCCAGCACCTTGTTCTATAGTTGTGAATGGACTTTCATGGATATCCGCAACAGACAACTGTAGTACTCCCTTCGTCGATTATATCGTGACAGGTGCCACTTCTAATTTCGGTCAAAACGACGCGAGTGGATTGACTTACAACCAGGGTGTATCCACGGTGACTTATACAGCAACAGATGATTGCGGGAATACGT
>DATDQA010000080.1:0-8315 GCA_035292505.1 Saprospiraceae bacterium
CCCTCTTGCTTATAAGAGATGACGACCAGTCCCGCAGGTGTCTCGAGTCGGAGGATTCCCGGCGTTTTCGGTGTGATCAATTTTTCTTCAAGCGCAATCGTCGCAATTCCGATCGTCCCATGTCCACACATCGGCAGACAACCGCTTGTCTCGATATAGAGTACGCCGGTATCATTCGCGGGATCATGTGGAGGATACAGAATGCCGCCAGACATCATTGCATGTCCACGTGGTTCAAACATCAATCCCGTCCTGATCCAGTCATAACGGGCGATAAAATCCTGTCGTCGCGCAGGCATATCTTCTCCTTGCAGGTCAGGACCACCTTCGATCACGAGGCGTACGGGATTGCCACATGTATGGGCGTCGATGCATTTGAAGAGACTGCGCATTGATGAATCGCTTTCCGCTGTTGGTCATTGACAATTGGCCAGGTGATACTTTGCGAAGATGCAAACTTTATTGAAGGTAAAAGCTGTACAGGGGCGAAGTTTCGCCAAAGGCATCCCTTCGGGACAAACTTCAAGATGACGATGTACTGGTTAGGGGAAGTCCTTGCTACACTATATACTGAAACTTTTCATTCATCCCCCTCTCTGCCAAAAAAGAGAGGGGGCAGGGGGTGAGTTCTTACAAGCTTTGGCGAAGTCTGCGACTTCGCCATTTCCCATGTCACTTTATAGTATGCACAGATAGCGAAGTTTCCAACTTCGCCGGGACGATGTACATTCGCATATCAAACACAAACCATCTTGACTACAATCAAAGACATCGCCTTCTCCAAAGCATCGTTGCTTGCATGTCAGGGTTTTAATCCTGCATTTATTGATACTACGACTTGTATCCCTTATGAAAAAATTCTTCCTTCCGAATTCCGGAAGTATCTTCCTGAGGTCGATGGGAACAAGAAAGGATTGCTGCACTATACAAACCTCAGCGTACTCTACCATGCCGGGCGACGCGTGCCGTTTGTCTCGGCGTATAACATTGATGGCCGCAAGAAAGCGACAGGAGTAAAACGCCCCGGTGGATTCGCTCCCGATCCGCGCATTGATAAGGATATTCAACTTAGTGAAGACGGTTTTTATCATTTACGCACAGACATCACTGAATTCGAAATCGGTCATATGGCCGCCAACAATGAAATGGCCTGGGGGAATGATGCGCAAATCAAAGCCTATCAGACTTTTCATTTTCCGAATAGCGTACCTCAGGCGGAAAATCTCAACACAGGCATCTGGAGGTCATTGGAATCTTATATTATGGCTGAAGCCATTTCACTGAAGACCAATAAACGCATTTGCGTATTTACCGGACCTCTTCTCGCAAAGGATGACCCTGCGTATGTACTCGCGCCGTCCTTCAATATTCCGCTCTTGTTTTACAAAGTCATCGTCTTTCCCACTCCTCAGGGATTGAAATCAACTGCATTCGTGATGAGCCATGAACAACGGATGATCGAACATGGCATGTTTCTGACTCCAAGACGTCTTGTGATGATTGAATCTGGTGAGGGCGTGGGTGTGAGCCCTTTTGCCGATTTCAAATACCGGAAAGTATTCCAGGTCAACATCGGTTATCTGGAAGATCTTACCGGTTTGCACTTTACCTGGCGCGGCATCAAAGCAATCAAAGTTTCCCAGGACAAGAACCAGGTGATGAAGATTCGCAAGATCAAAAATGCGGCAGATGCGAAGGCGGCCTCGAAAGTATTGAGGCGGGGAGAAGCTCCTCCATCTTTACTGAGCGATGAAGACCTGACTCCCGCTGAACTCAGAAAGAAGTCATATCGGTTGAATATCGCGCTGGAGTGAAGCTCTTGGCCGTTGGCTATTGGCTGTTAGCCGTTCGCCG
Organism: Saprospiraceae bacterium; assembly: GCA_035292505.1. Classification (GTDB taxonomy): domain Bacteria; phylum Bacteroidota; class Bacteroidia; order Chitinophagales; family Saprospiraceae; genus DATDQA01. The sequence continues at coordinate 1,855 of DATDQA010000080.1, forward strand.
TTGGCTTTTCGCTGGTTACAAACTTTGCTCACTGGTTATTTAAAAAAACAACTTAGGCGAAGTCTGTGACTTCGCCTGTTCCAATGTCACAGCATTAATACACAGATGGCGATCTACCAGGTGCGAAGTTGCGCCAAAGGCATCCCTTCGGGGCAAACTTCGCACAAGTGCGGACAGTTCTGATACGCCACTGGCTAAAGCGATGCAATCAATGATTTTCCCAGCAGCCTTAGCTCGGGGGCAAGGCATAGAATAGAACCACCGGGCTTTAGCCCCACCACCGATCGTGACCGAACATCACTTTTTGCTCATACTAGCTCTTATTTGAAATATCTCCTGACTATCCGCATGACAAGCTGCCGGTATGCGCTACCAAACAAATTCAAATGCACGAGAAGGTAGTATAATTGATATATGTCGTTCCGCGCTTCGGCGCCCTCCTTCTCCGGGATCACTTCTGCAAATGCATCATAGAAGCTCCTGCCAAATCCACCAAACAATTTTGACATCGCCAGATCAACTTCATGATGTCCATAGTAAACGGCCGGATCAATCAGATAAGGCGTTCCATCCGATGCGATGAGATAGTTGCCTCCCCAAAGATCACCGTGAAGCAATGAGGGTCTGATCTCTCCAAACAGGTTTCGCAGGACATCATTTATCACAGCCTCATCGGGAATTTCTGAAGCAGTCAATAATCCTTTATCAAGGGCCATCCGGAACTGTGGTATCAATCTGCGTTCTGTATAGAACATCGTCCAATCGCTGTGCCAGGTATTGCATTGTCGCAGGCTTCCGATAAAGTTGTCCGATGGCCAGCCAAATTGTGCGTTTGTGATCCAATGCAGTCGCGCGAGCTGATGACCGAGGTTTGCCAGATCTGTTGAAGATGCTTGTTTTGTTTCTATATAGTCCATGATCAGCACGGCGCATTCAGCAAGGGCTCCACAATGCATGACCCGCGGCGTGTGTATCGTACCGGTATCCGAAATAGCCTGCAGACCGGTCCGTTCTGCTTCAAATAAAGGCAGTGCATCCTGTCCCGCTTTGATTTTGAGCACAAACCGATGGTCCTTTGTCTCAATCCGGTATACGGAGGAAATATCCCCTCCGGAAAGAGAAGAGTACGTGAACACTTCTTCGCTTAGAACTTCAGCAAGTAATTTGTGTAACCGGTGATCCATCTTCCGTTCCTTTTCCGGAAAAGAATTATTTCCTGCGCACATCCATTACCACGAATGGTATGCTCAGCGTCAGGCCTCCCTCTGCTTGTGCACGTGTATTCAATCTTGACTCTACAAGGTCGAAGATCTCCTCGTGCCGTTCCGATGGCAGAAAACTTTTCCAGGACGGAAGAAAGGCAAAACCGATGAACCCATGATTGAACATGGTTGTGGCATCCGTGAACCTGTATTGAAACTCATCTTCCGCAATGTGCTTGATTTCAAAACCATGTTGTTCCAACCGTTCTTTCATTTCAGCAAGGGGACGCCGCCACTGATAGATATGTTCATACATGAGGGCTATTTCATTCTCAAGGCCAAGTTGCTTCAGAACCTGTTCGAGCTGATCATAAAACTCAAACATGCTTTTGTTGAGATTCATTGAAAGCACAAACTGTGCACCCGGTTTTGCGATCCGTGCGCATTCCGACAAAACCCGGTCAAGGTCATTGACATTGTTGATACCATTATTGCTGACAATAAGATCGACCGTGGTATCTGCTAATGGAATTGATTCTGCAACACCTTCGATGATCCGGATGTTTGAGATCTGATAGTATTCGGCTTTCCTGGAAGCCCTGTCAATCGCCTCTTTCCAGGGATCGATGCCATATACGATCGATTGTTCATCCAACCGCATTGCCAGTTCAACCAGGGGAAAGCCGGTGCCAAATCCGATATCGAGCGCGGTGATCCCACGCTTATAAGCGATAGCTGCAAGCAGCTTGAGGCCAAATGGCGCAGACCAAAGCGGGAGCTCGTCAAAGTAATGTACGCGTTCCGTGGTATTGAAGACCTTGTTCAGGTATGTTTTCATAGGTCGCCGGTTAATGTATCAGCCTTCAAAGATGCACCGGATATCTATACAACAAGAAGACTTATACTACAAATCCATGCGCATACGGATCTTCATCGTCAATAATGATCGTATTGTATCCCCAACCTTCTATGGAAGGTCCCGCATGTCTATAGTAAACCCCGTTCCATTGCAATCCTGACCATTTCTGCGGAGTTCTTTGCACAGAGTTTGTGACGGACATTTTTGCGGTGCGACTCGACAGTCAGCGGGCTGAGATGCAATTTCTCGGCAATCTCGGCATCGGAACTTCCTTCTGCGATCAGCCGCAGGACTTCTTGTTCACGTCGTGTAAGGTCAGCATCGAATTGGCGTTCAAGCGTTACCTGCCTTTTGATGGTATCCATCAGGAGCTCTGTTGCCCTGGCACCGAGATATCGTTTTCCGGTGAACACTGTGCGAATTGCATGTACTACTTCTTCTTTCCCTGCCGTCTTCAGTAAATATCCTAAGGCGCCACTTTTCAGCATTTGTTTAATAAAACTGCCTTGCTCCAGCATTGTGAGGGCGAGAATGCGCACATCGGGGAAATGCTCACTAACCAATTTGGTTGACTCCAATCCATCCATCAGTGGCATATTAATATCCATCAGAATGACATCTACCGGTGTGTCTTGCAGAAATCTCAGCACTTCGTTTCCATTCGACACTTCGCCTGCACAAATCATATCCGGTTCATCCGCAATAATCGTCTTAATCCCCTGGCGCAACATCTCATGATCATCGGCTATCAGGATCTTGATGATATGGTCGGTCTTATGATCCATAGTATTCATTTGTTACGCAGGAAATTCTATTGTGACACTTGTACCTTTTCCGGGTTGCGAAGCGATATCGAGATTCCCGTTGAGATAGTCGACCCTTGACGAAATGCTTGTGATTCCCATGCCGGGTTGCTTGTTATCATCCCGGATAAAGCCCTTCCCGTTGTCCTCAACGACAAGAGAGAAGGTGCCATTGTATTGAGAAAGCTGAATCAGTAACTTGCTTGCTTCAGCATGTTTAATGACATTGTTGCAGAGCTCCTGGGTAATACGATAGAGAACTACTTCTTTTTCTTCACTGAGCTGACCGGTGATATCGATGCATTTGAGCGATACCCGGAGTCCATTGACAAACTGAATGTTGTTTGCAAGATCTTCCAGGGCAGGAATCAGGCCCATTTTCATCAGCGTATGCGGCATCATGTTATGCGCGATCCGTCTTACTTCATTCCCCGTTTCCTCAAGTACTACGCGGGTGCGTTGATACTCTGCGATTGCAACAGGGTCATTCAATAGTTCACCGAGCCGCTCAAATTGAATTTTGACCATTGCAAGGGTGCCTCCAAGACCATCATGAATGTCATTGGCGAGCCTCTTCCGTTCTTCTTCCTGACCTGCGATCATTGCAGTGAGTGAAAGGAGTTTATTCTGATGTTGAAGCTCCTGGATGCGTTGCCGATGCAGTTCAGATTCCTGTTGTGCGATCGTGCGCTGAAAATGTAATCGACGGCTTTGCGCAAGGAAGATGCTAATTGCCAGCCCGGCGACCAACAACAGGCTGATCAGGGTCATTCTACGCTGTCGCATGCTTCGTTCCAGTGCAAGCTCCTGTGTGAGAATCGTCTGTTCTTTCCGGGCCGTTTCATATTTAATCTGCAATTCATTGATCAGCGCATTATTGGCACTCTGGGCGATGCTGTCTTCAGAGGCAATTTTCCTGCGAAACCAGTATAGCGCTTCCTGATGATCTCCAATCCCGGAATATGCATCGATGAGTCCAGCATACAATGCATGCCTGAAGGCCAGGGATCGTCTTGTTTGCTCATTGCGCAGCAGCCCGTGTTGAAATGCCTCTGCTGCCTTTTTCCATTCACGTAAGTCCAGATAGGTTGACCCCAGGTTGTAATAGGATGAAATAGCCGTCATCCCGGATGTTGTCCCGAGGTCAGCGATCACAGAGAGTATTTCCTGTGCGCGTAAGACAGGATCTTCAGTCACGACATAATGCGCGATCTTATGTGTATTGTCAAAACTCATTTTCAGCGGATCGATAGTTTCGGCGTACTGATCGAAATAGAACGCATAGTCCCGTACTTTTTTAAAATCACGTGTAAGCGACAGCATGTGGTTAAGCAGAACAGTCCGGGAAATGTGATCTGTATCATCGACAAGCGCCAATGCTTCATCTCCGAACTTTTTGGCGGCTGCGTAGTTCCCCTGGTTCTTATACACTCTTGACATTCCCAGTAATGGAGCCCAAAGATTTTGTGGAAACCCTTTGCTCTGGAATACCTGATACGAATGCTGAAAAGACATGAGTGCTGAATCAAGGATCCTTTCTTCGAGGTACGTTAGGGCAAGGCCATCCGAGGCGAAGCCCTGCTGCTCATAATCCTTAACCTCTGCAGCCTGTAGCCATGCCTGATGATAATGATGCTTTGCCTTTGCAGTTTGGAGTGTAAGCAAAAAATGCTTGCCAAGCAGATAATGCGCTTTGATCGCATAGTGAGAAAGCTGATGCTCTTCAGCATCTTTCATCAACGCTTCGAGATAAAACCGGCAACTATCATGATCGAGTGCATACCGAAGTGATGACTGTAAAAGAATCTCTGCTCTGCTGTTGGTTGTTTTCTGATCCCGGTTAGCGATATTCGTCGTATTACTCTGCGCCATGCTGTGACACAACAGAAGGACGGACACGCCCAGGATGAAATATCTATTGACTTGTGTGTGCATCGTAGGATCAAATCCTGAAAAGCTCTACAATCATATCAGCAAATTATATACTACTCTGCTTTCACAATGCGTATTGTTTGTTCCAGCGCATTGTCAGACAATTTAAGCAAAAATATCCCCGGGGGCAAGTTCGAAACATCAATCCTATCCTGTATCGGTGAAACGAGATATTCCCGGATACCTTTTCCGTACATATCGTATAGATGCAAGGACACAGGAGCGGTCAATCCTTGAATAGAAAGGGCATCTCGTACCGGATTGGGGCCAATTGACCACTGCACATCCTCCTGATCTAAGTCTGCAATTCTGATCTGAGAATATGTCCAACGCCCATCGATATCTACTTGCTTCAAGCGATAGTAATTTCTGCCAACCCGTGGTGATGGATCGGAAAATCTATAGTACTTGACATCAGTGACAGTACCATTTCCTTTTACCTCGCCAATCGTGATCCAGTCAACTGTGTTTGTGCTGCGCTCGACTTCGAAGTGGCTGTTTTGGACTTCCCCTGCAGTGGTCCAGACAAGTTCCACACTCTGATCTTTATCCACAATGACAGTGAAGTCAAGTAGCACGACAGGCAATGTGACATTGTCCCCGATGGCGAATGGAGAAAACTGCGTGACATCTTCTTCAGTCCGGATACAGATACCACCGGCACAGGAAGCGGCTCCGGCACCCAATGGATCCCATTCCACCCCATCCCAATGAAAGACCTCGCACATAGACGGATCGAACGGACCCGTCTGATGTCCGGGCGTATTCCATTGAAAGGCAATGGTGGCATCCATCATATTTCCACCGGAACGGTCGATCGTCCACTCCCTATCCACCATTCCGTCAACATCAAGGGGATGATCAAATCCCGTCTGCACCGCAACCGCATAGTCATCACTGTCTGCCTCTTGCGAGATGGTCACCGGATTGTAGCTCGATACAGTGGGTCCGACAGGAAACAAGACATTTGTCTGTGCGACATTCAGGATCAGCCTACCTGTGGATGTTGTGACAACATATCTGCTTGAACTGCTCCCGGTGATCGAACCCGCAGACAGGTCAGAGCCTCCCAGAATTAGCTTTCCATTGGTGAGATTCAGAATTCCTGCAATATTCTGACTGCCGGATATCGAAAGATTAGCGCTGTTTGAAATTGTCAGATTCGATATGGAATCTCCGTCCCCGGCAAGCTCTTGTGCGCCACTTCCAGAAAAGGTCACACCATTCCCGGTGATTTGTGCCTGGTTTGTCAGCACACCGCCTTTGAAATGCACCGTGGCATCATCAGTGTCCCATAGCGCATCCGGATGATGGTTGAGGTCAGCATATAGGTTGACTGTGCCGGAAACAGAGCTTTGGATAGTACCATGGTTTTCGATGGTCATGTAGTTATTTAGAGTAGTGACCGGATCTGCATTGAAAACGCCATAATTCATCAGCGTCTGCATTCCCCCACCATTATAATCGAGATGAGCTCCGGTATGGTTGATGACCCCTGAGAGGCTGTTCACGATATTACTCGCAATGAGATGATTATTACCGCCACTGATGTTGAGGATCCCGGAGTTTGTGATGTCACCACTGATGGCGAAGGTTCCGTTTGCCCAGTTCCAGGTGCTGCCTGAAGGAATCGTCAGTGTTGTATTGCCTGAAAGCGTCGAGGTC
>DATDQA010000081.1:0-6365 GCA_035292505.1 Saprospiraceae bacterium
AGACATTCGTATTCAAATTTTTGGTAGCTCCTTGTACTGATACCCCGTTTAAGTGATTTCCACCCCGTTCAAACTGCAGGCTGTTTGGAAATAGTGCTGTCGTGTTGAGGTTGTAGTAGTCCACGCCACCATTCAGGATCAGTTTCAAACTCGTGGAACCAGTCGTAAAGAGCTTTGCAGTTACAATACCACCGCCAATGAAACGATTTATTTCTTCATTGTTGGTGATTCTATCTGCTGTCTCAAGAAAATTCGATCCAGCAAATACATTTACAGGGTAGTTGCCATTCTCATCAGCGGAAAGCTGTGCAAAGGACGGCGTTTGACTCAGGGCAATGCCCATCGTGTAGGTAGAGTTATCATTATTAAAGAATCCTCTGTCCGAAGATGAATGAATATAATTTGTCGAAACCCCTGCTTCCAGCCAGTTCGAGAAAGTATGATTCAGATTGATCCTTGCCGCTTGTTTGTCAAAGCCGGTGTTTTTTACAATTCCGTCCTCATCCTTATAGGTCCCACCGATAAAAAACTGGGTGCGGTCGTTTCCACCTGAGATCGTAAGCCTTGAATTATACAACCCGCCTTTATTGCCAAACAACTCATCTTCGTAGTCATGGATCTGCCCGTTCGCCACTGAAGCCCTGAACAGATCGATGCTTGATGCAAATCTTGAATTCATTACGCGCGCTTCAGTGAATTCACGTACGCCAAGTGGATTGAGGATCTGTGTCCAGCCGACTGACTGAGATAGCCGCACTTTTGTCCGACCAGCTTGTCCGCGTTTCGTCGTAATGATGACAACTCCACCTGACGCCCGAGATCCATAGATGGCGGCAGCAGAAGCACCCTTGAGCACTTCAATTTTTTCAATATCGTTTGGATCGATATCAGCGAGACGGTTCGAAGGATTGTCCTGGTTTGAAGTACTACCTCCACCAGCTGCAGCAGAAACAATGTTCAGACCGGCAGGGATCGATGAGTTATCAATATAGATGCCATCGATAATAAAGAGCGGCTGGGACGAGCCATTGATAGATGTCGTCCCCCTGAGCCTGAACGAGATACCACCACCGGGAGCGCCTGAGTTTGCACTGATATTGACACCTTTGAATTTTCCATACAATGCAGCATCTGTAGTCGTCGGCACGGCAATTCCAGAAATCTCAGAGGCCGGAATAGACGCAACTGAGTTTGCCAGATTCGCTCTCTTTACTGAGGTCGCCAAGCCGGTGACGACTACCTCATCCAGTTGGGTCGCGCCGGCCTCCATCACAATCTGAAAAGGCTCTGAGGCGGACGTGACATCTACTTCGGCTGTCACATAGCCGACGTACGTAAACTCAAGTATGGCTTCATTACCGGGAAGCTCGAGCGAGAATTCTCCGTCGATGTCCGTAATAGCGCCGAGGGCCGTCCCACGGGCACTGATACTGACTCCGATCAGGGGCTCACCACTTTCATCCACAACTTTGCCCGACGCGGTGAATTGCGCCAGCAAAGCCTGTCCCACCAGCATCAATCCGAAGATGAGCGGCGGAATTTTAGTAAAACGTTCTTTCATACAATTTCAATTTAGAGTTTTGAAAAGAAATTCTGATGTTTTTGATTGTTAGCCAGAAAATCAGGCCATAAAAGGGTTTTTCTGCTGCATAAAGGTTCTCCCCGTGTACTTTAGCACAACGTCTGGTATCGTCACTCCGTTGTTTCGCACATTGCCTTTGGATTATCTTTGTCCCTGTCTGGTTTTGTTGTAACGTGTTCTTGTTCAGGCACAAATATGCCGATCGTTCCTGATATTACAACCTCATCACAAAGACTAATTTAATGAAAGATTATTCATACGTCACTAATGCACATCCGGAGTATATCGAACAGCTCTACCTGCGCTATAAATCAGACCCCACAAGCGTCGAGGAGGGGTGGAAGACCTTTTTCCAGGGTTTTGAATTCGGACAAAATGGAGGGGCTCTTCCGGATGGGACAACAGGACTGGATACCCATCACGAATTCGATGTCCTCTCGATCATCCACGGTTTCCGCCAGCGCGGACACTTGCTGTCAACGACGAATCCGATCAGGCAAAGACGAGATCGTCGTCCTCATCTCGATCTCAATGACTATCGCCTCACAGAACAGGATATGCAGAAGCAATTCACTGCGGGATGGACTATCGGGATGGACAAAGCAACTCTTGCAGAAATTCTCGAACGGCTTAAAAAGATCTATTGTGGAAATATCGGTTTTGAATTTGCCCATATCGAAAACAATGAGAAACGGAAATGGCTGCGCGAAAAAATCGAGACGCGTCCGCTGAAAGATGATTATGGCCTGGATCTTACTACCAAAAAACGCATCCTTGAAAAACTGAACGGCGCTGTGATGTTTGAGAAGTTTCTGCATACGAAATACGTAGGCCAGAAACGATTCTCGCTTGAAGGTGGCGAATCTACAATCGCCGCACTCGATGCCATCATCACTCAAGGTGCCGATAATGGCGTCGTGGAATTTGTCATCGGTATGGCACATCGCGGGAGATTGAACGTCCTTGCAAATGTCCTGGGAAAAACCTACGAACAGATTTTCTCTGAATTCGAGGGCACATCGATTCCTGACCTCAGTTTTGGCGATGGCGATGTGAAGTATCACCTTGGCTTTTCTTCACAAATCAAAACCCTGCATGACCAGTTGGTGCATCTGAAACTTGTCCCGAATCCCTCACATCTTGAATCTGTTGATCCTGTTGTCGAAGGATTTGCCCGCGCCAAGGCAGATGTCCTGTACGGTAGTAACTATGAACGAATCTTACCGATCCTCATTCATGGTGATGCTGCTCTTGCCGGTCAGGGTGTTGTCTATGAGATTGTGCAGATGAGTCAGCTCAATGGGTATTATACCGGTGGGACGATTCATTTTGTCATCAATAACCAGATTGGTTTTACGACTGATTTTGATGATGCCCGATCTTCGACCTATTGTTCAGGAGTAGCGAATGTAGTGCAGGCTCCTGTATTTCATGTGAATGGTGATGATCCTGAGGCCGTGATTTATGCAATCCAACTTGCAGGAGAATACCGGCAGAAATTCAATAATGATGTCTTCATCGACATGGTGTGTTATCGCAGGCATGGACATAATGAAGGCGATGACCCCAAGTTTACGCAGCCCGAGATGTATGAGCTCATCCAGGATCATCCGAATGCGCGTGAGATTTATGTAAAAAAACTGATTGATCGCGGTGATGTCGAAAAAACGCTCGGGGAACAGATGGAGCAGGATTTCTGGAATGAAATGCAAAAGCGCCTGGATATGGTGAAGGAGAAACCCTTGCCCTATGCATACCAGGAGTCAGAACTCGCCTGGAAGCAACTCAAGAAGATAGTGGATGAGTCGGATTTTCAATTGTCTCCGGATACGGGTCTTTCCGCTGAAAGAAGAGATTTTCTTCTTACACATCTGCATACTATCCCGGAAGGCGTGACACCACTGGATAAGTTCAACCGCCTGCTCAAAGGGCAACAGAAGCTGCTTGAGAAAGGCGTCATGGATTGGGCGCTTGCCGAACTTATCGCATATGGTTCTATTCTTATGGACGGCCAGGATGTCCGGATGAGTGGACAGGATGTCAAGCGTGGTACATTCTCGCATCGTCATGCCATGCTCAATGATGCAAAGACATTCAAAGAGTATAACCGCCTCGAAGGATTGAGTGAGAAGCAGGGCAGATTTATGATTTACAATTCATTGCTTTCCGAATTCGCTGTGCTTGGTTTCGAATACGGATATTCCCTTGCCACGCCGAACACACTTGTCCTGTGGGAAGCACAATTCGGAGACTTTTATAATGGTGCGCAGACAATTGTAGATCAATACATCATGGCTGCCGAATCGAAATGGAGGAGGATGAGCGGACTCGTCTTGCTTCTTCCACATGGATACGAAGGGCAGGGACCGGAACACAGCAGTGGACGCATCGGCAGATTTCTGGCAAACTGTGCCGAGTACAATGTCACGGTTGCGAATCTGACAACTCCTGCAAATCTGTTCCATATCCTGAGACGACAACTTGCAAGACCTTTCCGTAAACCCCTGATCATCTTTTCTCCGAAATCTCTGTTGCGTCATCCGCAGTGCGTATCCTCATTGGATGCATTTACTTCCGGTCATTCCTTCTATGAATACTATGATGATCCTGTATTGGGATCAGAGAGTGCGAAGAAGCTCCGCAAGGTCCTGTTCTGCACAGGAAAGATCTATTATGATCTCAGTGAGTATCGTGAAAAACAAAATATCCGCGATGTCGTACTCGTAAGACTCGAGCAATTGTATCCCTTCCCGGCGCCTCAACTCAAGGCGATTCTGGACAAGTATCAGAACATCCCAACCACCTGGGTACAGGAAGAACCATCGAATATGGGAAGCTGGAATTATGTCAAAGATTTGTTGCAGATCGATGGGTTAGAACTTATCTCACGCAAGGCGAGTTCATCGCCTGCAACCGGCTATAAGGCATTGCATGACAAACAACAAGAAGAGATCATCAGGAAAGCATTTGCATGAGCGAGAAGTTGTTTTCAGAATTCCCGTATACCACGTCCAAACAGTGGCTGGCACAGATCACAAAAGATCTGAAAGGGCGCAGCCCTGCAGAGATGCAATGGTCGCCCGATGGTGACCTCGTCGTCCATCCATATGTCCATGGAGATGATGTTCCTGAGGCAATGCCTGAGGTTCCTTCTTTTGGAAAATGGCAGATCGGAGAATCTTTTATTGTCATTGATGAAAAGGAATCCAATCGACAGATTCTCGAAGCACTACGTGGTGGAGCAGAGTCATTGCACACTTCATGCACGGATACGGTCAAGTGGGAACAACTCTTTGCGGATGTAGAATTACCCTTCATACATATTGGCCTGCATATCAAGGGTGATGCAGATCAATCCTTACATGATTTAATGTTATTTGCAGACAACCGATGGAAGTTTGATGAATTGCGCATCACCCTGTATTTCCGAACTGCTGTTGGATATCCGAACGTGCGTTTCAGTTCATTGCCTATCGTGACAGAGCGTGTCGTAGATGGAGTCGCCTCAACACTTTTCGATGCACTTGATTCCGCTTCATGGGATCGGGATCAATTGAAGCAGCGCGATCTGGCAGTAAGTATGAGCATGCATTATCTCATTGAAATTGCAAGACTCCGTGCGTTGCGTATTCTGTGGACAAATCTTGTATCGGCTTTGCAATTTCCCATATCACCTGTATTTGCCATCGAGGCACATACAAAAGAATGTTCATCTCAGGATGATCCGTATACACATATGATTCGCAGTACAGTGATGGGAGTTGCTGCAGTGCTTGGAGGAGCTGACCGTGTCTATATACATCCATCTGTTGGAATGAATCATACGGAATCTTTCTACAGGCATATCGCAAGAAATATTCATCATCTTCTGCGTTATGAGAGCAAGTTCTCGGAGATTAGCGATCCTGTGTCCGGGGCATATTATATCGACAAACTCACGCGTGAAATTGTGGACCGGGTATGGGAGAGGTTGCTGCAGAGAATGAAAGAAAGCGGACGGTGAAATGGGGCACAGTGTCAACCTGGCTTCTCATAAAGTTTCCGGGCTTCAGAATGTGGATGAACTCTGCCTTCCTAAATGTCGTCAAGACCAGCTTGTATAGCCTCCGTCAGATTCGGATTGACTTCTACATTCATATCCAGCAGCGCCTCTATCCGATGTAAGACTTCTTCATCGTCAATCGTTAGGAGACGTTGTACGAGGTCGATTTTTGTGGCTTCGATATTCATTGGATCTCATTTCTCTCAACTAAAGATAAGCGTCCCGGAACAACAGTGGTGTTTCCTCTTCGGAGATCGGCTATTGCCATCATCGCATAGCTACTAACGAAAAACAGCGGCCGGTGAAGCACTGAAATGTCCGATCTCAATACTCATGTGATCAATCACAGAGCCCGGCCACCGTTATTCTGATGGACGTGTCAAGGTATCTCACCGTGACATGCAGTTTTATTAATGAACTATTAAATACAGGATATTGACTCTTAACAATCGACTGGTGTGAGTAAACCAAATTGAATCCCTCTAAAGCGCTGAAAACATGCTCTCTACAAATTTGTGAGAATTGTAATATCTTGCATTGAGACAGATTTAACACGGGACGTTACTCAATGAGTGCCGAAAACACAGTTAAACAGCCTTCAGAATTGTTTCAGAAGATTCGAAACGGTGACAGAATTGCACTCAGCCGTGCTATTACGCTGATCGAAAGTCGGCAGACTGCTCACATCGCAGAAGCAAATGCCCTCCTCGATGCCTGTATGTCCACACCAAACTCCGCCAT
>DATDQA010000082.1:0-6008 GCA_035292505.1 Saprospiraceae bacterium
AAGACAAATTCGGCTTTATCTTTATCGTATGCGCTACGGGAAAGTCTTCTGAAGAGATGTTAGTAGCATTGCAACACAGATTAAAGAATTCAAGTACAGAAGAACTGCAGATTGCAGCACAGGAACAGCTTAAGATCACCAAACTTCGCATACAAAAACTCTTTACATCATGAGTCGAATCACAACACACGTACTCGATACATCCAGAGGAATACCGGCAACCGGAATCCCTGTGATCTTATTTATGGAAAGCGATCATCACTGGATTGAACTTGGACGAGATGTCACCAAGGAAGATGGCAGGGCAGGGGCGCTCGCAGATCCGGATGTAGTGCTACCGCGCGGCAACTATAAACTCGTGTTTGAAACACGTCCTTACTTCGAGCAGAAAGGTACTGTGGCCTTCTATCCGGTTGTTGAGATTATTTTTCATATCAACAGTGGTGAGTATTATCACATACCACTGCTGTTGAGTCCGTTTGGGTATTCGACGTATCGCGGGTCATAGGAAAATGCGAAAATGATGAAATGATGAAATGCGAAAATGGGCGACTGTGTAATTAGAGAAGCCGCAACCCTGTTGTCCACTGAAGTTTGAAACTTCAAAATTCCTCTTTCTGATTTTGCCCTTTTGCATCAATTCGTGTTTTCGTCGATACGAGTCAACTTGTTGGATGTATTTTACGGTTTACATTGGTTTACATCATTCATGAGAAATGAGATAATTACTTAGATCAATGCATATTTTTTCATTAATGATTAAGAATGCCAAATTGTTATAAGTTTTTCAAAATTCTACCATTACTATTTACCATTCAATTTGTTCAAGGACAAGTGAGTAATTTCTTTGACTCGGAGAAATACCCACCAGCGACGAAGGATAGTGTTCGAGGATTTTCATTTGGTGACATGGCTTGGTGGAATCGCGCCTACTTTAATCCGGTACGATTTGTCGGATTTAGAGAGGATAATAGAGAATATGAACAAGACATACGATACTGGCATGATGTAAAACTTTCTCTTGTTGGCCAAGCAAAAAAACAGGAACAACAACTTTTGAAAGATGGAATTAGAATCACTGCACTGCGACTCCATCGAAATGAATTCAATCAATTACCAAAAGCTGCGCAAAACGCGCTTAAAAGAAGACTAGACAAGTATTCCAAGCGCTTCTCGATTACAAGATTTCGTAGTGATTTTAAAAAACTCACTGATTTATGGAGTTGGGACTCGCATTTCAAGTATAGTGTAATATTAAATGAAGCTCTCGTTCGAGTTAACAATTACTTGCCGCTGGCCTATGAATTGGATTATACAATACTTGAAGTCCTCTATGATTTTACGGGCTATGAATCCTATTCAGAGTTTGAGAAACACATGAATAATGCTATTGAGGAGAATAAATTGTTTCTGCTTTCCGTGCCAAATGGATATCATCCGGATACTGCTATTCTTCGATTGAAAGACATGATTTTGCATAGCGAGGCCTGTCTGAAGTAATCCAAGGGCAAGTCCCTTCGACAAGCTCAGGGACCGTTCAGTTCAAATTGGGCATTCAGCACTTCGACAAGCTCAGTGCTGGTCGTTGAGCCTGTCGAAACGACGATTCTTTCATTTTGTCGAAACGCGGTCGTTGAGCTTGTCGAAACGCGGTCGTTGAGCTTGTCGAAACGACTATATTCGTGTTGAACCAACATAATTCAAACCACATGATTGGATATATATACATTCTCGAATGTGCAGACCAGACCTATTTACACAGGTAGCACAATAGATCTTGTAATAAGGATGCAACAGCATGTAGCCGGCGAGGGTCCCAATTATACAAGGAAAAGACTGCCTGTAAAATTGGTATACTATGAGCTTTTTGATGGAATCGACTATGCTTTTAATCGAGAGAAACAAGTACAAGGATGGAGCAGGAAGAAGAAGGAGGCATTGATCAGTAAACACCGCGATCAATTACCAATACTATCACGAAATTATACACAGTTTGGTGCGCCGACGATCAAATCGCACACGACGGAGCCTGACTTTAATATAATTGCTACGATAATTCAAGCTTCTTCCGAAATTGCTCCTATGAAACTCACTATCGACGACACTGAGAAATCAAGTATCCTCAACACCCTCCGTACCGCCAACCTCGCTTTTCAACAACAGTACCCCGGAGATAAGCCTGATCGTCAGCCTGTACATACAGTATATGGAGGTGCTAACCTCTTTAAATCGGATACCTGTATCAGGATGGGAGAAATTGCATTGAGAAGTTTGCGCACATATGCACCTGATTTCACAGTGCTCGCCCGGGTATTGAATCTCGATGGAAACGAACATCTGCCTTCCTCTGCAAAGGAGATCACCGAACTCACCATTCGATTGGAAAAGATGACGGAAGAAGAGCGCAGGAAAGAAAAAACATGGCTGTCATTCTCCGTTTACAACAAAATCATCACGAAGCTTCAGACCGAAGCTGTCGAGGATTTTCGCATCGACTTCGAAGATGGTTTCGGCAACCGCCCGGATGCAGAAGAAGATGAAGCTGCAATCCATACTGCACAGGAATTAGCAACAGGTATGGAGAAGAAGACGATCTCTCCTTTTATTGGTATTCGTGTCAAACCATTTACTGAAGATCTGAAACTGCGTGGTGTGAGGACACTCGATCTGTTTCTTACCACATTGCTCACGCAGACACACGGAACCTTGCCGGACAATTTTGTGGTGATGCTACCTAAGGTGACAATACCCGAACAAGTTACTGCTTTAGTAAAACTGTTTGAGCTGATTGAAAAGGCACAGAACCTCGCGCCAGGTGCATTGAAGATGGAGATCATGGTAGAGGCGACGCAGATCGTCATGGACGATGAAGGTCGTGTACCCTTGATGCGCATAATTCGTGCCAGTGAAGGCAGATGCATCGCCGCGCATTTCGGTACCTATGACTACACAGCATCGAATGGAATCACAGCGAAGTATCAAACGATGGCACATCCTGTGTGTGACTTTGCACATCACATGACGAAAGTTGCACTAGGAGGTACCGGAATCTTCTTGTCGGACGGAGCGACGAATGTGATACCTATCGGCCCGCATCGCAGTGAGAATCTCACTGATGCGCAACTGAAAGAAAACACGGAATCAGTCCACAACGCCTGGCGTATCGGTTTTGGTCACACGATGCACTCACTGATCAATGGTTTTTACCAGGGCTGGGATCTCAATCCCGCGCAATTGCCCATGCGCTATGCAGCGACATACAATTTCTTCCTTAGCAGTATCGACGATGCGACATACCGGTTGAAGACATTCATGGAGCGTTCTGCGTTATCCACATTGACAGGCGATATTTTTGATGATGCTGCAACAGGCCAGGGCTTATTGAATTTCTTTCTGAAGGCTTTAAATTGTGGTGCTATCACGGAAGATGAAGTGCTGGAGACAGGATTGACATTGGAGGAGATCAGGATGAAGTCGTTTTATAAGATTTTGGAGAGGAGGAGGAAGAATTAGTCCGCAGTCTTCAGTCCGCAGTCCCTACTTGTAGCTCTTCGACTTGCCTTTAACCTATTTCAGGCAGGTACAAGGTACAGAGACTGAAGACTGAAGACTGAAGACTGAGGACTGACAGACTGGGACTGAGGACTACGAGTCTTATACAATTACAATATCTCCCTCAGCACCTTATGCCCCTGTATTTCCGGCATCTTATCGATGTGCAATTGAAAATACAAGAGCAAGGTATCAAGCATGCGATTTCGTGTGATGCGGTCGGAGGAGACATTCTTGACGCCTTGCTGTCTTGCCGTAATGAGGTATCGATTGAACAAATCAGGTTCACGTAGATAATATTCATGATCGGGCATCCTGGACGTGAAACGTCCATCGAGCAGATCAAAGAAACCGGATTCACTGCTTTTTCTTTCTTCAGGTCCGAAACCTAAGAGGTCTGCAAGCCGGATCATGAAGAGCAAATGCGTATCTGCAAAATGTTCTTGTGCCTGATCTAATGCACGGACGGTATCCTCCATCATTTGATAGAGTTCTTTGTTCCGTTCTGTCTGCCGTATCACCTTACTGCACAGTTCCGCAAGAAAAAGGATGATGGCATTCTTGCGTACATCCCCGGGGACGTTCCGGAATACATATGCAGCCTGCACCTCTTTGATCCGATGCAGTTTAGTCTTTTCACTATGATATGCTACGAGATCGACAATAGACATGAGCTGCAATACGGCCGAACCGGTACGCGATTTAGGTTGCCTGACACCGCTTATGATATACGACATCAACCCATGCTCCTCGGTGAAAATGTCCACGATCAGGCTTGTCTCACTGTAGTTCAACTTCCGGAGTACAATGCCCTTTGTCTTTGTCAGCATATGGAATTTCAGCCTTCGAATAGGGCCCTAATGTTAACAGATTGTTATGTGTTTCGGGTTACTGTTTGCGGGTTCTTTTGACTTTTACGCGTAACTCAAAACCCGAAACCCGCAACAAGTTCGCTCTTCATCGAATTTTCACCACCGAATATCGACTTTAACACCCGAACGAGAACGAAAGATGCGTCTGAATACGCTAGAGAAGAGTCTTTCACCAGACAGCTTTCAGAAAAGTCCAAAAAATCGCCAAATGAAAACCTTAGCCAGCCTGGTAATTGCCCTGAGCCTTGCCTTATCCCTGTCTGCCGACCCTAAATGTGAGCGTCTGGCCTTCTATGACATGGCCAACCTCAAGGCAAGTTTTGAAAAAGATCTTGTCTCGAACATTTGGAGGACCAACCTGCTTGGCTCATTGTCTACCCTGTACTTTCAGGATGACGGGCTTGTGATTGTAATCCCTGCGGCCCTGCAGAAAGTCCAAACGTATATGTGGTCGGTGGAAGTTGCGGATGGGCGGGCCCTGCTTGCCTTCTTCGGTCCATCGACGGCAAAGGAGTTTATGATCGCCCCAACTTGTAGTGGGATCTCCGCCACCGGACAGGGTAAGTCTACCTCTCTGTTCGTGAGTGCTGAAACACAGATGTCAGAAGCGCAACAGGATTTTTTACGGGCTCAGCTCTTGGGTTTCTGGCACTATAGAATCGAAAAATCCAGAAAAGCTTATCCGGCACAGTTTTCGTTATCACTCCTGAATGATGGCACCTTCAGGATGAAGACAGGGCCAGATCATTATCATTCCACATATGACGGTGTATGGCAGATGTCGACAGATGGTCAATACCTGATTTTATATACGCGCGTCCTTATCGGTCAGAAGGAACACTATGTACCTGAATCTATCAGTCTGAAGTCAGTAGACTTTGAAGATATGGTCATCGATGCAAAATCTTTACCGCGGGCTTTAGAGGCGTACCGTGGAAAGGACCAGTTGTATCTCAGTAAAGCGAGAGCGTAAGAGTCTTTTTTCACACAAGTTTAGCGGGATTTATTCCCGCCCTGAAGCAATGTCCTGCTGGATATGTTGTTGATCCTGGTTTTATGTGATCAGGGAGGGGTGGGATTTCTCGCCCGAATCGAAATCCTGCCCCGAATGACTTCGTTCAGGCGGGCGTTCGAGGGGGTATTCCGCCCCGAAAAGCCTATACGTCATCTTCATCTTCATACCATCCTTTATGCCACTGTCCGCGCGTCTTTGTCTTTTCTATCTGGCGTTCTACGATGAGACGCGCGAGACCATGCGCAGGAGCTTCGGAACCGGAGTGCAGGACAGCGTTTATCTTATGTTCCAGGACATCAAGCCTGTACAACGTGCTGAAAAGTAATTCAGGTTCTTTGTCCAGCAAATAGGAGATGCGCTCAGCGAGTGCGTTGATCAGATCTTCCAGTTCAGGACCTTTGAGTTGCTCAAGTGAGACATCCCGGAGTGTGATATCGAAATCTTCGGTAGACATTTCTATTCAGCAAGTAAACCACGCACACTCGGGGATTCCGAAACAAAATGTAACAATTCATCGAGGTATCTCCTGTCATTTGAAAGCCGCGGTACCTTATTCTGTCCACCAAGTT
>DATDQA010000083.1:0-2981 GCA_035292505.1 Saprospiraceae bacterium
GAGGAGGGAGAGTGCTGCAATTGTCTTTGTCATGATTTGAGATTTTTTTCACAGCTCATACGGCTGTTGTGTTCTACATATTTATTGGTGATCGTACTTTAAGGATTCCTTAATTGCAATTGTCGTCTGATGTACAATAACGGGCTATTGAATTGACATGCTAAATTGTACTGAAAAGACGAAGTTTACATAAGTATTTAAGGACAAAACAACACATGAGGAAGAGAATAAAGGTGATCGGTATCGCACCTCAAGTTGTGGTAACGGATGTTGTCCGGACAGCGGAATATTATCGCGATGAATTGGGATTCAGCAGTATCGGTTACTTCCTCGATCCGCCGTTATATGCAATGGCGGAAAGAGATGGATTTCAGATCCATTTTGGAAAATATGATAGCGGGCAACCAGCTCAAATGCACAGCTGCGTAAGATCGGCACTGACTTCATACTCTGGTTACCGGAAATCGATCAGTTTTATGAAGAGCTTAAGGAGGGGGGAGTTGATATCGTAGAAGGGATCGTAAAACGTGTATACGGAACCTTGAATTTGTCATACGCGATTGCAATGGATGTAAGATTACAGTTGGGGATGACTAAAGAATCAGGAAAACCGGAAAAATCGGTGAAACAGGGAAAGTTGGAAAACAAAATTCTCTACCTTTCAAAGAATCTATGAGATATTCTATAGCGAACGAAAATTCAAGAACATGACAGATATACTCGGTTGCAATGTGACCATCATGGTACAAAGCATGGATGACGCAGTGAAATTCTATTGCGATGTGCTGGGATTTAATCTTAAGAACAGGTATGGTGATCATTGGGCAGATGTCGAAGCGCCGGGAATGGCAATCGGCCTTCATCCCGCCAATAAGGATGTAAAGACAGGGAACAACCTTTCTCTTGGCCTTAGAGTCAATGACCTTAAAAAAAGTGTGAGCGTGTTTCAGCAAAAAGGACTACAATTCGTGGTGAAAGATGATGGACAAGTATTACTTGCATCCTTCACTGATCCGGATGGAAACTCGCTTTACCTGGTAGAGTCGAAATGGTGAGAACGCGTTGCGAGTTACATGTTTCGTGTCGCGTGTTGTGCGTTTCGCGTTACATGACATTCGAAGAGATCATTATTCAGAAAAGCATAGACAGTCGGTTCCTGTTTTTATTTTGATTTTAATTTTCATTTTAATTGTTTTCCCGGTCCATGATAGATAAAATCGCTGCAGGTCAAACAGATCTCGTCTTTGAGTACATAGAAAGTGGGCATTCTCCAACTTCTGTGGATGGACATGGTGTGTCGCTCGTGCAATGGTGCGCATATTACGGCGATGTCACCGCGATCAAATTCCTGCTTTCAAAAGGAGCATCACTGGATTCACTTGGTGAAAACTATGACCTGAATGGTGCAGCATTCCACGGACATTTTCAACTCTGTCAGTTCCTCCTGGCACAAGGCGCGGATCCGAATCATCCTTTGCCTGATACAGGCGAAACTCCCTTGCATGCCGTCCTGACAAAAGCAAACCGGCCGGTAAACAATCAGATTGTCGGCCTTCTTCTGGAACACGGCGCTCATCCTAACACGCAGACAAAGCCAGGTGTAGAAACAGAAGCTTTCATGCGTGATATTCGTACGCGACAAGAAACACCTCTTCATCGGGCTGCCGCATACGGTGATGCCACGACAATACAACTCTTACTCAATGCAGGTGCTGATAAAACACTGAAGGACATGAATTGCGATACGCCGTTGACGTGGGCAAGTTGGCATTTGAGGACGAGGCAGATCTTGTCGATGCTCTGTTATGGGACGTTTAGTGTGAAGATTGATTGATTGATTGATTAATTGATTAATTGACTCAAGTTTCGGTACTTGAAACTGATTATTAAAACATTGATTATGAAGCAAATAGAATCATTGCCATGAATGTTTTTGGACTGAAATAAAATTTGAAGGAATAAGATGGTAACGAGGGATGATCGAAATGATGTACGGCAAGGCCTTATGAGATCACACGTTGTGGGGTATGCGAGAGGAAGGAATTGCCGTAAATATTGGCTTTAGTAAACTGTTATGCAAGCCACATGAGAGAAAAGAATCCAAATACATTCACCGAGAGTGCAGGGGTAATGGGATGGCCTTGAAGGGTTGACTTATCCCAAAGGGATGCCTTTGGCACAGCGAGTTAGCGCGGGCGGGCAGAAGAGCGATCAGCGAAGAGAGGCAGGAAGTAGCAAAGCGTAAATGAGGCAGCCAAGCGGCCGAACGGCTCTGATCGCGGGCAGAAGAGCTGGCTTACTCGCTGTTAGTCAAGACTTCACAGCCTTGACTTTTTTGTTACTTTTTGCGTCAAGGCAAAAAGTAAGAAACGGAAATTAAGTGCAGAAACTTGAGTTAATTGATTAATTGAGTTAATTGATTAAGTAATGCACATTGCTATCAATGTCACAATACTAGTGTTGAGCCTCACATCATGTCAGTCTCAGCACATCGAACAGATTGAATGGGAAAATGGTCCTCCGCCCTCTCATGACTATGCTTATCACGTCGCATGCGCTGATCAGAATCACGTCTATGTTGTCGGAGGATTGAATGCAGGCGCCTTTGAAAAATTTGATGTCCGAAACGGGAAATGGACGGAACTACAACAGATGCCGACTGCAAGGGCTTTCCCGGCAGGAGCAATCCTTGACAATACACTCTATCTCTGCGGAGGTCTTAATACATCCAATACCGCAACGTCGAAAGTAGAGGCGTACAATCTTAATACCAATGCATGGTCATCGGGCGCAAGCTTGAGTTCTGCCCGCAGTCGCTGCGTGTCGGTTGCACTACAGGGCAAGCTCTACGTGATAGGTGGTTTCACACAACATGATGGAAGCTCAGGCACGAATCTTCGTCTCCTCGAAGAATACGATCCGGCAACAAACATGTGGACGCGCAAATGTGATATGCCGACAGCAAGACACGGACACTCAGC
>DATDQA010000084.1:0-42980 GCA_035292505.1 Saprospiraceae bacterium
TAACAGGACAGGGAAGTGACAGGGAACTGGCACGGCTTCCGGAATCACTCCTCGATAAGACTATCCTGAAAGGAACATTTGGAAATGAAATCGTACCGCATGTATTGAGCATCGATGAATTTAATCTATCTCATGTAAGCACCTTGGTTCAACTCAATGACGTGCAGTTTCCTGATATCTACGCAGGTGTGACCTATGCCGATACAGTCAATCAGCAATCTCTGAATTTGGAGATTGAGGATTGCAATAAAGACCGTCTTATCATACGGACAAGTGGGTTTGCCACTTTCGCAGGCAGCCTGACCCCTGAAGGAAAAGGGAGTATCACCGGAGTATTCAGTGTCTTCGGAACGGATCTGCAGTTGATCATCCGTGATCTCGACGATGTCAACATGACCATTGAGCGCTGTCAGCCGGGTGGAGGGGTCACACTTACTATCCAATCATTGCGTGATGCCTTCAACGGAGGACAAGGGATTGCTCCGGAAGGAGCGATTCGTGGTGTTGTAATTTCGGACAGGACGACATTGAATACTGTAGACCGTAACCTGTTCATCCAGGATGCAACCGGAGGGATTGCCGTTCGGTTTACTGCCACACACTCTTTCGATCTGGGTGATGAGGTAATCATCGAAGTTTCACAGCAAGAGCTTTCAGAATTCAGCGGTCTCCTTCAGATTAATAATCTTCCGCTCTCGAATGCAGCTCAACAAGGTCAGGTTGCATTGCCAACTCCCAGGCTTGCGACCATAAATGATGTTCTGACAAATGCCAACGCCTGGGAATCAACGCGGATTACAATCGAGAACGTGACATTGAGTGGATTGACGACTTTCAATGGAAATCTTACGGTCACAGATGCTACAGGTGCCATGATCATGTTTACACGGAGTGCCGCCACATTTGCTGCGTCTGCAGTACCTACCGGAGCGGTTGATGTCACAGCCATTCTCTCTGATTTCAATGCACCTCAGTTGATTATCAATAGTGCTGCCGATGTTACAGGTGGCGGAACAGGCGGAAGCAATCTGGATGAAAGCTTCACGTCCATTCCAAACAATACAGACATCGCTCTTTCCGGTTGGATTAATTTCGCAGTAAAAGGATTACGTATCTGGCGTGCCCAGGTTTTTGATAACAATCATTATGCACAAGCCACTGCATTCAACGATACTGAGACTGAGATGGAAACATGGCTGATCACTCCGGCGATCGATGTTTCCACTCCGAAATGGCTTTCGTTTCAAACAGCACAAGCCTTTTGGGTACACGATGGACTTGCAGTCTTTTCATCTACTGATTTCAATGGAACCGATATTCAATTGGCAACCTGGACGCCACTCGTTGGAGCAGACATCGCTGGTTCTTCAGATGCAAATCACGCATGGGTGCCCAGCGGCGATATCGACCTCGAAGCTTTCTCACAACCTGTGTATATCGCTTTCCGATACATCGGCAGTGGCCCGGGTGGTCAGACAACGAGTTATCGGGTGGATGATATCAAGGTGAGAGAGAAGTAGAAAACACAAACTCAAACACAAGTGCAAGAAAGCAATATATGCAATGGTTAAACCAAGCCACTTAGCCGCCACTTACAAGCCACTTAACAGCCACTTACAGCTACTTACAAGCCACCCTTCGACAAGCTCAGGGCATGCTTAGGAGCTACTTAGTACATTTGCGGCCATGGCGCGCGGTAAAGTCATCCTTGATGGTGCACGATTCCAACTCACGATAGAACGTCTCTGCCGTCAACTCATCGAGAATTATGGTGACTTTGCGGATACATGCCTGATCGGTATTCAACAGAATGGTATCCCTCTGACAGATCGCATCGCACAGCGCCTTCGCGAATTAATACCGGAAGTACGGTTTAATTATGGCAAGCTGGATGTGACCTTCTACCGGGACGATTTCCGTCACCGTGAAAAATCAATTGCAGGAAATGCCACTGTCATTAACTTTCTTGTCGAAGACAAAAAGGTGATCCTGATTGACGATGTCCTTTACACCGGTAGAACAATCCACGCTGCGATCTCAGCTTTGCAGGACTTCGGCCGACCTGCGAAAGTGGAGTTACTGGCAATGATTGATCGCAGATTCAACAGGCATCTTCCTATTCAGTGTAACTACACGGGTATGGCGGTGGACTCTCTTGATGAAGCCTATGTCAAAGTAGAATGGAAGGAAACCGACGGAAAGGACTGCATTAGATTATTCTCAAAGATGAACTGATTGCTATGGCACAAGGCGAACTGAGTACACAACATATTCTCGGCACCAAGTATCTGACAACAGAAGATATCAATCTCATTTTTGAGACAGCGGATCACTTCAAAGAGGTGATAAACCGCCCAATTAAAAAAGTACCCTCGCTTCGGGACGTGACGATTGCGAATCTGTTCTTTGAAGACTCTACACGGACACGCATTTCATTTGAGCTCGCAGAAAAAAGGTTGTCGGCAGATGTAGTGAATTTCAGTGCGTCGTCAAGTTCATTGAAGAAAGGAGAGACCCTCCTTGACACGGTGAACAATATCCTGTCGATGAAAGTAGACATGATCGTGATGAGACATCCTGCTCCCGGCGCTCCAATGTTTCTGTCAAAACATGTCAGTGCGCGTATTGTCAATGCTGGAGATGGGACGCATGAGCATCCTACACAAGCCCTTCTTGATGCGTTTTCAATCCGTGAGAAGTTGGGTGCATTACGTAATGTCAAAGTGGCCATTGTCGGTGATATCATGCATAGCCGTGTTGCCCTGAGCAATATTTTCTGTCTGCTCAAGCTCGGAGCTAAAGTCAAACTCTGTGGACCCCCAACACTCATGCCCAGGTATATCGAGAAGTTAGGTGTCACGACCACGCATGATGTCCGGGAAGCACTGCAGTGGTGTGATGTTGCCAATGTCTTGCGGATTCAGTTGGAGCGACAGGATATCAAGTACATTCCATCAATCAGGGAGTATGCGCAGTATTTTGGTGTAACCCGCAAGCTGGTCGATAGTCTGAAGAAGCCTATTGTCATCATGCATCCCGGACCTATCAACCGGGGGGTGGAGATTGAGAGTACAGTTGCTGACTCACCGGATCACTCTATCATTCTGCAACAGGTAGAGAATGGAGTGGCGATCCGAATGGCGGTACTCTATCTGCTCGCTGACAAGAGATCGTAGGTGGAAATTTTCATTCTGAAGCCACAATTCAAATTCTCATCCGTAGCTATCAGTTAATAGTGGATCATATTTCGTGAGTGTATATTACCGGACACAACACTCGATTTAGCCTGTATGATCATTCTCAAAAGAATGATGTACTGATCCTGTGGAGTGATGGTGATACAGATGATAAGTTTGAACTTACATGATGGGCATAATTGTATCTGTAACTCCCTGTTATCTTACCGATCAGGTTTTGTCAGTGTTCTACATATGATCACGCATTGCGCATCACCAGGAGTGGCCATTTCAGATGCGCTCCCATTTTCTGCGTGAGGCCCGGATGTAATAATCTGCGGATAAGGTTCCTATGTCTCGTGACAAAAACGATGATATCTGGTTGGGCTTCTTCTGCATATGCCAGCAACGCGTGAAGAACCGGTTCTGTTTCGGCTTGTATCTCCTGCACATCAAAGGAAAACTCAGGCAAGGCATGACGTGTCAGTTTTTCCATGAGTCGGTCGCTGATCTCGTGATAGTTTCCTATGCCTTCCTGCACGTGTACAAACTGCAGGTGAGCATGTAGTGGATGATTGAGGTCCATCAGTTTATTGAGTACACCGTTAGTGACAAGTTCTTCATGAAACGCAATCATGATCTGTTTCGGTTTCTTAAAGGATACTTGAGGCGGCACAAGTAAAACAGGAGCATAGGTATGTCTCGCTACGGCAGCAGAAATGGTACCGAAGAGCCTTCTACTCAGCTGGGTAGTTCCTTGAGTGCCCATGATGATGAGGCCGGTTGAAGGGTCTTTTGAAATACGCACGATGGCCTGGAGTGGATCACCAACTTCTATGGTTGTGGCAGGGGTTCTTCCCGTACCTAAATGTTTGGCGATTTCGGTGATTTTAGACTTCAGAGTCAGCAAGGTATCCGTTATATCCACTGTCAGTGAATAAGAACCCTCGGCAATCGGTTTAAAGATATGTATCAGCTTCAGTTGCATCCTCAACTGCCTGGAGAACTGAAACGCCCAGGAAGCGGCATGAAGAGAATGTTCCGAAAAATCTATAGGGCAGACGACATATTGCACATTTTGTCCCAGGAGGACGTACTCAACCACCGCATTGACGATTTCCTGCGCGGTGGTGTTCTCTGTTTTTGTAAAACTCTTTTTATGGTCTACGCGGACAGTCGGGACACCTTCAAGGCCTTCAGCAATGAATTCATCTATTTTCTGCACGTCCTGGATGAGATAATCAATACCGGCATTGTCCAGATTTTCCTGCAATTGGGATCTGATCACATCGTAGACGTATCCCCGCACACCGAAAATCTCAATGGATACTGGCATGGATTTATGCACTGTTTTACGACCTGAGCGCTGCGATACGTTGATTGTCTTCATCGGATAACATCCTGATTATATCGAAGGTGGTGACGATACCTACTAATTCACCATCTTTCACCACAGGGAGTGCATGAAACAGATTTTCTTTAAACACTTCAATAGCCACATTGATCCTGTCGTCGACCTCAAGTTTTGCAAGTCCCTTTGTCATAATGTCTTCGGCATGATAATTTTCAAGTCGTGAAGCTTCTCTCATTGCGTCATACGCCGAATGATACATGCCGGAAATAAATTGCAGCATATCCGCCTTACTGATCATGCCGACGATCCTTTTATCTTCTAGGACAGGAATATGGTGTATCCTGTGCGTGTCGAAAATTGCTTTGACTTCTTTCAGCGAATCTTTCGGTACAACAGTCAGGAGTTGTGTTGTCATGATTGAAGACACGGGCGCAAGAAAGTTCAGTGCAGGTTGTATTTCTGTAATCATTGTTCTCATTGTTATCAGGTCTTTAGGCAGTATGATGAATAGGTGTACGGAGATTCCTGATCCAGGACAAGATTCGCGGAGTCCGCGCATGTATCCATTGATTGCATTGCTTCAAACTCAGATTAATCCCCAGAAGGCATGAGAGGAAGAGGGGAAGTGCGATAAATGCTAAAAGCCAGGCACCAGTAAATCCGGCGGCAATTACCACCAGCATCATCAGAAATAGCCGCAATACAAAAGCATCCAGTGAAAGGTTAAAAGCGTTCATCTTGCGTGAATTTTATTGAAGAGAGAATTTACCGGCAAGTTAGAGTGATGCCAGAGGGGTGTGGATGATTGCAGTCAGGACATGATATGATCCTGATCATCTGAGTTAAGTTGCAGTCTTGATAATGTTGTGTCTCAGTACTTTCGCACTTGATGCCAGTCAGTTCTTCTATACCCGTAGCCTATGGTCAGTTCCTCGACGCAGTGATAGAGGGGGCTATTGACTCCATTATCATCATTGATGCCCAAGGAGCAATCATGAGGTTCAATGCTGCTGCTTCAAAGCTCTTAGGTTATACCGCCGACGAAGTCGTCGGAAGGAATGTCAATATCCTGATGCCAGAGCCACATCATTCCACTCATGATGGTTACATCGAAAAGTATCTCCAGACAGGGGTACCTGGAATCATTGGTATAGGACGAGAGGTAATCGCCGTGCGCAAGGATGGGTTCAGGTTTCCTGTATGGCTGGCAGTGAGCGAAGTGTTACTCGGTGAACAACGCTATTTCACAGGTGTACTGCATGATCTCTCCGCTATCAAAGCACATGAACGTGAGATCGTGGCTTTGACACATGAACTTGAGAAAAAAGTGCACGAGCGTACAGATGAGTTGCAGGTAGCGGTCAATAGATTATTACATAGCAATAAAAAGCTTGAATATGAAATCAGCGAACGACGCACCGCTGAAGTTGCCTTACAAAAGTCACAACAGGACCTGAGAGAAGCTCTGGAAAAAGAAAAAGAACTCAGTGAACTTAAGTCCAGGTTCGTCTCTACGGCTTCCCATGAATTCCGAACTCCATTAAGTACGATACAATCCTCAGCTGCGCTCATCGGAAGGTATGCACTGACAGAGCAGCAGGAACAGCGCGAAAAACATATTGCCCGAATTAAGTCTTCAGTCAGTATACTCAACACCATCTTGAATGACTTCCTCTCGCTGAGTAAACTTGAACAGGGTGAGGTGGCTTTGAAACCGGAACAGATTCCGATCCGCGAATTTTTAAACGAAACATTTGACGAGATAGAAGGGCTTTTGAAGGAAGGGCAGGAGCTTCGTAGCCGGGATGAAACAGACGGATTGGTGATAGACACCGATAAAGGTGTGCTCAAAAACATTCTGTTCAATTTGCTTTCGAATGCAATTAAATATTCCGGACCTGGAGTCATCGGATGCCAGACCACTTCTTCCGATGCACATATCACGATTTCAGTGACTGATCAGGGCATGGGGATTCCACTTTCTGAGCAGAAGCACCTGTTCGAAAGGTTCTTCCGGGCGCATAATGCCACAAACATCCAGGGTACAGGACTTGGGCTTTATATCGTGAGCGGATATGTCAAACTCTTAAGAGGTAATATTTCTTTTAGGAGTGAAGAGGGAAAAGGCTCTACTTTTACTATTATACTTCCATTTAAATGAATCGGAACATGCACAAAATCCTGGTTATCGAGGACAACACAGATGTCCGCGAAAACATTGCTGAAATCCTCGAACTTGCAGGCTATAATGTCTCAGTGGCGGAGAATGGTAAGATCGGCGTGGAGCAGGCACTGCTGCATAAACCTGATCTGATACTTTGCGACATCATGATGCCGGAACTGGATGGTTTTGGTGTACTGCGGATCCTCAGTAAAAACATTGCCACTGCCGGCACTCCCTTCATTTTTCTGACGGCAAAAGCGGAGAAAGATGATTTCCGCAGAGGGATGGGTCTCGGTGCAGACGACTACATCACAAAGCCATTCGATGATGTGATGCTTCTCGATACCATTGAATTGCGTCTGAAACGCAGTAATCGCCTGCGTACGAGTTTCGATGGCACGGAACAAGGTCTGCAACATTTTTTCAATGAGGCAAAGGCACAAGACAATCTGCTCGCACTCACAGACAACCGTGAGATCAGGAAGTATGAAAAACGCGATACCATCTTTACAGAAGGACAGATTGCCCGTTGGTTGTTTTTTATTGTCTCGGGCAAAGTCAAATCTTATCGCACAAATGACATTGGAAAAGAACTGATCACCAAGGTCTCCACGAGAGGTGATTTTCTAGGTATGATCCCACTCCTGCAGAATACCAAGTACACGGATTCTGCAATGGCGTTGGAGTCGTGCGAAATCAGGTTGGTTCCAAAAGAAGATTTTCTAAAACTCGTATTTTCCCAGAAGGAAGTGTCTGCCAATATGATCAAAGCGCTCGCAAGACAACTCGAAGAAGCGGAACAACATCTCCTGCACCTCGCTTATGATGCAGTACGTGAGAAAGTGGCTGGTTCGCTTGTCATGCTGAGTGACCGCTATCAACGTAATGGTATTTCGCGCATCCCATTATTGCGTGAGGACCTTGCGGGTCTTGCAGGTACTGCAAAGGAAACAGTGATCCGTACCTTATCTGAGTTCAAAGAGGATGGATTGATTGAAATTGACGGGAATGACGTCGTTGTAAAAGATCTGAATGCATTGCGTAAACTCAGTCATTAACAAAATACAAGTACAAAGTTCAAGTATATCTTGACTGACTTGCACATTTAGATTCGTGTACTTTCGTTTCGTGAAATTTCCTGTCTTTCGTGGATAACTATTCTCACTTGAAATTTGTTCTACTTGCTATTAAATTCTCGCACAATGAAAATCGATCATCAAACCAGGCTCGCAGATATCCAGGATGCATTCAGCAAGCAGTTTTCGCATCTGCGCCTTGAGTTCTATAAAAAACCGCACGAGGCCGGAGAAGGATCGGCGGACCGCGAAAAACTCAATCGCACTCGCGCGTTGAGTGAGGTCACTAAATCACCCCGGATGCATGAATTGCATTTTGACAGTAAGATGCAAATCAGCGGTCTGGAATCCATGCTTGAAAAAGAATTTGGGTTATATGCACAGGTGTTCCGGCGTTCAGGTAACCTCTGGCTGCAAACTACTGCTACCGATGGCTGGACCCTTGATCAGGCCAACAGTAAAGGCAGACATTCTGAAGAGTTGTCGAAAGAAGAGCAAGAAACAGAGCCTGAGCCACCAGGACCGGAAACAGAATAATCTCATAGTTTCCGGTGTCTGATATAATCTGGTTTAATGATTCCGTACTCTTTGAAGAAACCGGTTCTATGTTCCGTTCCATCGATTTGACTGTTTATGCATTGTATTCCACACAACGTCTATCAAATCCTGGAGTTTGATAAAGTCCTGGCTCGCTTGCAGGCATTTTGTACCGGTCCGACTGCGGCCGCGATCTGTCCCGATATCACACCAGAAACACACATCGATTGGATTCGCTATGAATTGCAGTGTGCACAGGAAGCACAGCGTATTGTTGAAAGCGGTCAGACATTCCTTTCACATGGTTATGCCGATCTTGATAAAATACTCCATAGTCTCTCAGTAGATGGGTACATCCTGGAAAGTGAAGAGATCATGGAGATTTTCAGACTCCTCGATCTGGCAGCAGAAGTACGATCGTTCTTCGATGAATCGAGGCGTGAGGAGTTTCCGAAACTCGCCGGTATCTCGAAACGGCTTCATGATCCATCGGCGATAATTCACGCAATCCAACGAATCCTTGATGAAGCAGGGAATGTGCGCCCTGATGCCTCGCGAGAACTTTTGCGCATCGCTCAGGAGATCCAGCGCGTAGGACATCAGTGCGATGCTGAGTTTCAGAAGTTGGTCAGACACTATGCATCAAAGGACTGGTTGGCAGAAACTCTTGAGAGCATCAGAAATGAGAGACGTGTTCTGGCCGTGAAAGCAGAATACAAACGACAGGTACGTGGTATCCTGCACGATCAATCCGCCTCAGGCAGGACAGTGCTTATCGAGCCTGAAGAAGTCATCAGCATCAACAATGATCTGTTTGATCAGCGTGCGAATTACAAAGCTGAGATCCGTCGCTTGTTGCGTGCCCTTTGTGATACCCTCCGGTCACAAAACGATCACATACGAGAAGCACAGATACATATCACGGAACTGGATCTTCATCTGGCAAAGGGACGTTTCGGCAGTGCCATGCGTGCTCATATACCTGTTCTCGAGGACACCCCTCGTCTGAGTATCCGCAGAGCACATCATCCTTTATTGTTGTTGAAAAATCTTACCATCGGTAAGATCACTGTTCCATTTGACCTGGAATTACATCCCCCGAATCGTCTCTTATTGCTCAGCGGACCGAATGCCGGAGGAAAATCGATTCTGATGAAAGCCGTTGGCCTGTTGCAAATCATGGTGCAATCTGGTATTCCTATACCTGTGTCGTCTGATTCTGTCTTTGGCATTTTCGGTCAGATCTCTGCTTCACTCGGCGATCATCAGTCCATTGAAAATGACTTGAGTACTTATAGCTCAAAGCTCATAGAGATGAAACAATGCATCGAACATGCAGGAGAGAGATCACTTGTCCTCATCGACGAGTTTGGTTCCGGTACTGATCCAAAGCTTGGTGGGGCAATAGCGGAAGGTATCCTAGAAGAACTGTGTGAGAAGAAGGTGTTTGGCGTCATCACCACACACTATTCAGAGCTCAAAGTATATGCGTATAAGAAGCGTGGTATTGTGAATGGCGCGATGGTTTTCGATAAAGAGCATATGTCACCAACCTATGAATTGAAAGTAGGTAAACCGGGGAGCTCTTTCACCTTCGAGATTGCCAGGAAGTCCGGAATCCCTGAAGCAATTCTCTCTTATGCAAGCAATAAAACCGGCGAACATCTGCGCGCCATGGAAGAACTCCTCTCGGATCTGGATCGACAAAAAGTAAAGCTGGATGAGGCGCTCAGGCAAGCAGAAGCGCGTAGCCAACAACTTGATCAGCTAGTACAATCGTATGAACGGATGCAAAATGACCTTACTGCCCAGAGGCATCGAATACGACTGGAACAAAAAGAGAAAGACTATGCACATTTATCACAATTGAACCGGGAGCTCGAGAAAACTATCCGTGCCATTCGCGAAGAGAAAGACATGGCCGTTGCGAGAGAGAAACTCAAAGAAGTGAAGTCACTGCAGTCTGAGACGCGTAATGAAATAGGAAAAATCAATGAAACAATCAGAGCGCGACAGCCGGGTGGGAAGACCATATTCCAGCTCGGAGATTTTGTACGCATGCATAATGGAACACAAACAGGAAAAATTGAACGGCTCACAAAGGACAAAGCGACGATCATCATTGGCCAGTTGCGAATGGATGTGTCCGTCGGTGATTTGCTTCCAGCCGGAGATCCGTTAGATATCAATACAGAAAGATCCATCAGAAGAGATATCGAAACTCCGGAGAGGTTTGATACTCGCCTCGATCTGAGAGGCATGCGTCCGGAAGAAGCGCTGGAAATTCTGCAACGATTCATGGACATGGCATTGGTATCGAATGCGCATACTGTCTACATCATACACGGAAAAGGCACCGGGGCACTCAAGAAGCTTGTTCAGGATAAGTTGAAGGAATACCCGGTCAAACAAATCACCCAGCCTGTGGATCAGCAAGGTGGAAGCGGGATCACGGTGGTAGATCTATAATATTCCATTCTGACCCATGGACATGGTCTTTGGTCCAGGGTAGGCTATCCTGGGCGTGTTTAGCACAGGTTAATGCGGGTTGGTGACCATGCAGCGTCTAATTTCGTCGCAATTAGAGGCGAGAATGTTGAGAACATTCGACATGTGTTTAAGGATGGATAGACTTTGGCTCTCTGCTCGTCGATTCTTACCTTTGCCCACCTTTTTAATAAATAGTTTGAGTAAATGGCAGGGAGCAGAACATTCACAATGATCAAGCCTGACGCGGTGAAGGCCGGATATTCAGGGAAAATCCTCGCACAGATAGAAACGGCGGGCTTCAGGTTTGTTGCCATGAAATTGACCAGGTTGTCAAGGGTAAAAGCAGGTGAATTTTATGCCGTGCACAAGGAACGTGGTTTCTACCAGGAACTCGTTGAATTTATGTCTTCAGGTCCCATTGTCGCTGCCATCCTGGAAAAAGAAAATGCAGTCGAAGATTTTCGCTCTTTGATTGGAGCGACGGATCCTGCAAAAGCAGCTCCCGGCACCATTCGTGCTCTCTATGCGAAGAATGTAAGTGAAAATGCCGTACACGGTTCTGATAGTGATGAAAATGCGGCTATCGAATCTGCGTTTCATTTTTCTGGAGTGGAGATGTATTGAGTTGGTTACCACGAAGAGCTCGAAGGGCACGAAGTCTGTAATTGAGTTTGCACTTGAATTTGAGTTTGAATTTGAATAAGCTTCCGGATATCAATGCAGTGCGCGAGTTGTTTGCAACACCGAAGCGCATCGTCATCTTATCTCATCGCAATCCCGATGGTGACGCGATAGGGGCAAGCCTTGCTTTGCGCGGATATCTTGAGCTTGATGGACATGAAGTGCAGGTGGTATTTCCCAGTGACTGGCCGGCGATGTATGGATTTTTGAAAGGTGTGCACGACATCGTGATCTACGATCGGGAGAGGGAGCGTGCGTTGAATGCTGTGAAAAATGCGCAGATCATTTTCCTGCTGGATCTGAATTCCATCGATCGTGTCGATGAGATGGGCCCCGCTGTAATTCAATCTTCAGCTCCCAGGTTGCTTATCGATCATCATCTGGAACCCGAGGATATCGCTGACTGGTCGCTGTCCGATTCTTCTGCAAGCTCGACTTCTGAGCTACTCTATGAATTTCTGAGAATGTTGGGTGAGACGCATCGGCTGACAAAGGACATTGCCGAGGCGTTGTTTACTGGAATTATCACTGACACAGGTTCATTCAAATTCAGTACTAATCCCAGGGTCTTCAGGATCTGTGCAGAATTAAAAGAAAAGGGTGTCGATGATTACAGGCTTCAGAACCTGATCTATAATAGCCTCACGGAAAAACAACTGAAACTCATCGGACATTGCCTGGCAAACCGGCTGGAACTACTCACGGAGTATCGCACAGGTATCATTCACCTGACGCAGGAAGATTTCAAAGAATTCGGGATTGGCCGTGGAGATACCGAAGGAATAGTGAACTATATCCTGATGGTGCGCAATATGCGTATTGCCGCTTTTATAACAGATCAAAACAATGTGATCAAATTGTCGTTTCGTTCGAAAGGAAACATCTCGGTACAAGAGCTTGCACGTGAATATTTTGGTGGAGGAGGGCATCGGAATGCAGCAGGTGGAAGCAGTAAGAAGAGTTTGCAGGAAGTGATTCATGAGTTCAAACAAATCCTCCCTGTGTATCTTGAGAAACAAGGATTCCTCACAGTCACGTGATGACAACTTGTGTGAGAAAAAAATATTAATTACGAATTGATGAAAAAAATATTTTCTACGATGTGTTGTCTTACAGCATTGCTTGCATGTCAGGAAATGCAGTCACAAAAGGAGACGATACAGATGACGAAATCGGGCTACAGATATAGTATTTCCAAAAATGTCCCGGGTACTGCGATTCAACCCGGTCAATTTGCCCTGGTACATTCCGTCCTCAGTCATGAGGACTCCGTGATCACAGACACGCGCGTGAATCCCGGAAGGCCTACTGTGGTCAAGGTAGAGGAAAATGCGGTGGATCGCAAAGGCGGATCAGCTCCGGTGCAGGATTTGCTCGAGCTTATGAGTATCGGTGATAGTGCACGGTTGTATTACCCGGTGGATTCATTTCCGACAAAGCCTCCGAGATTAAAAGGTTTCAAAGAAGTGACCTATGACATCGTCGTCCTCGACATTTTTGAAACAGAGGAAGAACTACAGACATTTATGGATGGAGAACGTGAGAAAATTAATGCTCCAATGAGAGAGACGCAGAAGCGTGAACAGGAGGTGGGTCAGTTGATGGCCACATTCTATGAATCCTTCAAACGTGGCGAAAAGGATAATCAATGGCAAACCACCTCATCAGGGCTGAAGTATATCATTCTGGAAAAAGGTCCTTCCGGCTTAAAAGCAAAACCCGGTGAGATTATAAGGGCGCATTCTTACGGCCTCTTTGCAGATGATGGAAAACCCTTTGACAACTCATTTAGCCGTGGGAGTACCTATGACTTTCCATTGGGACAG
This sequence comes from Saprospiraceae bacterium, assembly GCA_035292505.1. Lineage (GTDB taxonomy): Bacteria > Bacteroidota > Bacteroidia > Chitinophagales > Saprospiraceae > DATDQA01. Next base: position 13,305 of record DATDQA010000084.1, read on the forward strand.
AGCGTGGTGATGAGGGGATGGGATGAAGGATTTGCTCTCCTTGGAAAAGGAGATAAAGCTGTTCTCCTTGTGCCTGCTGATCTGGCCTATGGCGCCCAAGGCTATGCCGGAGTTATTCCACCCAATGCAACTCTGATCTTCTATGTTGAAATGGTTGGTATTGGGGATCTGGACTAAGCGTTTTTTGGTAAGGTCTCACTTTGATAATCTGGAAGTTGACCTATTGGGGGTTTCCACTAACCACACGAATAGACACGAAAATCTAACAACACGAAGGGTTTCGTGTATTTCTTATTTCGTGAAAATTCCTGCCTATGGAACCGAGCAGGCAGGGACAGTAAGCAAAATGAGACACTACTTGTTTTTTAATCAATTGATAATAATAACTATTCATGACTACGGAACAGTTTAAAGCACTCCAAACACGTGCGGATGTCTTAAGGAGGTATCTTTGACGTCGATCACCGGAAGATTCAACTAGAAGAAAAAGAGCTGCTTACGCTCAATCCTGAGTTCTGGTCCCAACAGGAGACGGCCCGCAAAGTGATGTCGGAAATCAAGACACATAAGCACTGGATTGCACAATACAACATTGTGAAGGAAGCTGTAGATGAGATCGAAATCCTCATGGAGTTTCAGCAAAGCGGAGAAGCATCCGAAGATGAAGTGGATGCAAAGTACCGGCATGCATTGGAGATCATTGACGATGTCGAGTTCCGTTCTACTCTCGACAATCCTGAAGATGAACTCAGTGCAATACTGGAAATCAACGCTGGTGCCGGCGGTACAGAGAGTTGTGACTGGGCGGAGATGCTCTTGCGAATGTATCTCATGTGGGGTGAGAAATCAGGCTATAAAGTGTCCGAACTCTGGCGACAGAATGGTGATGTCGCCGGTATCAAATCGGCAGGTCTCGAGATCCAGGGCGAGTATGTCTATGGCATGCTCAAAGGAGAAAACGGCGTCCATCGCCTCGTGCGTGTAAGTCCTTACAATGCGCAAGGAAAGCGGATGACAAGTTTTGCCTCAGTCTTCGTACATCCTGAAGTAGATGATACTATCGAAATCGATATCAATCCTGCGGATCTCGAGTGGGATACCTTCCGTTCCAGCGGCGCCGGCGGACAGCATGTAAACAAAACAGAAACCGCCGTCCGTGTGAAGCATATCCCCAGTGGAATTGTTTGCGAATGCCAGCAAGAACGCTCTCAGCACATGAACCGCGATAAAGCGATGCAGATGCTCAAGTCAAGACTTTATGAACGCGAATTGCAGAAGCAGCTGGCAGAACGTGAAAAAGTAGAAGCTGGCAAGATGAAAAACGAATGGGGCTCGCAGATCAGAAGTTATGTCCTGGATGATCGCCGAGTCAAAGATCATCGTACGCAATATCAGACAGGCAATACTGACGCCGTTCTCAGTGGCGATCTCGACGCGTTTCTGAAAGCGTACTTGATGTGGGGGAAGAACTAAATATGGATGATGGATGATAGATGATGAATGATAAGAACCACCATCACTCATCATTTATCAACCATGACTCATCACCCATCACCCATCATTTATCAACCATGATTCATCATTCATCATTCATCAACCATATCAACCATCACCCATCATTTATCAACCATGATTCATCACCCATGATTCATGATTCATCACTCATGATTCATCCCTTCAGCTCGCTCTCCCGCTTCCCTGCCAGATCAATAAGGAAAGCCCATTCCATCGCCGTCTCTTTGAGGCGTTCGAATCTACCGGAGGCACCGCCATGCCCTGTTTCCATATTGCAATACATCAGGAGAGGATTCTTGTCAGTCTTCATTTCGCGTAGTTTGGCAACCCATTTAGCAGGTTCAAAATATTGGACCTGGCTGTCGTGAAGACCAGTGGTCACCAGGATTGGAGGATAGTCCTTCGCTTCTACATTATCATATGGTGAATAAGAGAGCATATAGTCATAATAGGCCTTGTCATTTGGATTTCCCCATTCATCATATTCACCGGTGGTAAGCGGGATGTCGGTGTCGAGCATCGTTGTAACCACATCGACAAAGGGCACCGCTGCGATCACACCTTTCCACATTTCAGGTTTCATATTTACCACGGCACCGATCAGGAGTCCGCCGGCACTGCCTCCGAAAGCAAAGAGATTGTCCGATGCGGCATATTTCTGATTGATCAGGAATTGTCCGCAGTCAATAAAATCATTAAACGTGTTTTTCTTTTCCAGAAGCTTACCGTCTTCATACCAATGCCGACCCATCTCTTCACCACCGCGGATATGTGCAATCGCATAGACAAATCCGCGATCAAGGAGTGAAAGTCTCGTATGATTGAAAGAAGGATCCATGCTGGCACCATATGAGCCATAACCATAGAGCAGGCATGGACTTGTACCATCTACGGGTGTATTCTTATGATAGACAAGAGAGATCGGCACTTTTACACCATCGCGTACAGTTGTATACAGACGTTTAGAAATATAATTCGTCTGATCGAATCCGCCGAGAACTTCAGTCTGCTTCATCAGCTTGCGTTCCCGGGTACGCATGTTGTAATCATAGACCGTCGCTGGTGTCGTCATGGATTGATAAGAAATGCGCAGGATCTCAGTATTAAATTCAGGATTCGTGGTGGCATACGCGACGTAGGCATCTTCTCCAAAATCGATATAGTGTTCTTTTCCACTTTCCTGAGGTAAGATGCGCAGGTTGAGAATACCATTGATCCGTTCTGAGAGCACGAGGTAATCTGAAAATAAATCCATGCCTTCCAACAAAACATCACTGCGATGCGGAATTACCTCCCTCCAGGATTCTTTTGCTGTTTGAGTTTCAAGACACTCCATGAGCCTGAAATTTTTTGCCTCAAGATTTGTGCGTATATACCATTTGTCTGCCATGTGCTCAATACCATATTCAAGTCCTCGCTCACGTGGCTGGAATGTGCGAAACTCGCCTGTTGGATTGTCTGCTTCAAGAATCCGATACTCAGATGTCAGGGTTTGAAATGAACCCTGGACGAGGTACTTTTTAGACTTGGATTTAAAAATGAACGGATAGAAAGTGTCGTCACTTTCATGCCAGATCATGACATCCTGAGAAGGGTCTGTGCCGAGTGTATGTCTCCAGATCATATCTGGTCTGAGTGTCTGCGGATCTTTCGTGAGATAAAACACCGTTTTATTGTCATTGCCCCATACACCGTAACCGTCTGTATTTGGAATGGAATCGGGATAAAGTTCGCCTGTGGTGAGGTTTTTGAACTTAAGAGTATAGATGCGTCTGCTGAGTGTGTCTTCGCCATATACAAGGATGTCGTTGTTTGGGCTCACTTCCAGATCACTGACATGATAGTATTCAAAGTCCTTTGCGAGTGCATTGACATCGAGAAGGATTTCTTCCTGAGCGTTCTCCGCATTTTGGGTACGGACGTAAATAGGGTACTCTTTACCCTCCTCGTGTTTGGTTACGTAGTAAAAGCCATTATCCAGATAGGGCACTGACATATCCGTTTGCTTAATACGCCCTTTCATTTCTTCAAACAATTTTTCCTGGTAGTCGCTGAGGTGAGACATGACCCCTTCGCGATAGGAATTTTCAGCTTCGAGATAGGTGATGACCTCCTGGTTTTTACGATCGTTGAGCCAATAGTAATTGTCTACACGCGTGTCCCCATGGAGTGTGAGTTCTTTCGGTTTCTTTATACATGCAGGAGGTTGTAGTGAGACAACCTTCGAATACATTTCACTTGGCATAGCGTTTTGGTTGTGTTCGGTCTGGCACATGCTCAGCAGAAGCGCGCCCGCCGGAAGAATGAATGCGATTACTTTATACATTTTCCTTTTTTCAGAGAAGCGTGCGAAGATAATTGAATCAGGATGAAGGAGTATCCAAAGGAGATGGGAGGACGCATATGCCTGTCCATACAAAATACGCGTCATACGCGCTGATCATTCCATGACGTTACACATGTGTTAGCCACCGGTATTATGAGGCATGGACAACAGACCCACATACAGGGCGAATTCTCAAAGCTTCCGTTTTCTTTATGTTTACTGTTTGTGTTTACGATAGATGTTGAGGCTCCGCACATCATATAAGCAGATCATCACAATTTCGTTGCCCATCATGCTCGGTAGCGCGGTACAGAATATTGTGGCGCTTACCGACAGCATTTTCCTCTACCACCACAGTGAAACGGACTTTGCCGCAATGGGTTTTGCAGGGGTTTTCTATCTGGTGATTGCAGCGATTGGCTTTGGATTTTCGAAAGGAGGGCAGATCATGATCGCGAGAAGGGCGGGAGAGGCCGATACGCAGGGAGTCGGTAGGAGTTTCTATGCAATGCTATACTTCTCTCTTATACTGGCGTTGGTGATGTTCCTGTTTATGCAGTATGGTGCACAGCATGTGTTCAGGCTTTTCGTCCAGACACCTGGGATTTATGAGAAGAGTCTGGAATACCTCGTGCCGCGGAGTTATGGCATCTTCTTCAGTTATCTCGGTGTATCGCTGATTGCACTTTACACTGGTATTGCACGCACGGCATTTATAGTTATAGATACTATCATCCTCGCAGTGGTCAACGGTATCTTGTGTTATGCACTTGTGTTTGGTCACTGGGGACTGCCTGCGATGGGTATCGCAGGCGCTGGACTAGCAAGTACGATTGCAGAGGTAGTAGCTTTTGTTGTATTTATCATTTACATCTTACTTGACAAGCATGTGAGGAAGTTCCATTTATTTGCATGGCCCCAAATCAGCTTGAGGTTGATAGGTCAGTTACTGAGCCTTTCCTCTCCGGTAGTCGTCCAAAGTATTGTAGGTCTTGGCAGCTGGTTTATCTTTTTTGGAGTTATCGAAAACATGGGAGAAAGGGCATTGGCTGTATCTAATGTTGGTCGTATTGTTTACCTCATCCTGAGTATTCCTGTCTGGGGATATGCCACAGGCATTAATACATTGGTGAGTCAATTCATTGGCATGCAAAAGCGACAGGCTGTCGTACCACTTATATTGAAGACGGCGAAAATTACACTTGTGTCCACGATGACTATTGCGCTGCCCGTCATTTTTCTTCCTAAGTTCTTCCTGTATCCGCTCTTTGGGGGTACCGATCTGTCTATCCTCACAGATGCTCAGCCCTTACTCCTCTTGCTCATTGTGATCCTGGGTCTCTTTTCATTCGGTGGTATTTATTTTAATGGCCTGAGTGGAACAGGTGCTACAGGCAAAGCCCTGTTTGTCCAACTGGTATGTTCGGTCGTATATATCGCTTACATTTTTATCGCAGTCAATGTTGTTCATGCGAGCTTACTTTGGGTCTGGGGAGCAGAGATCGCCTATTGGCTGGTCGCCATTGCACTCACACATTGGTATCTTTTTTCGCGCAGGTGGTATGGGATGGAAGTGTGAGAAGATTCTCGATTGTCAATTGTTGATTTTAAGACAGGAAGTAAAGGCCAGTAAAGAAATAAGGGCTGAAGACTGAGGATTGAGGACTGAGGACTGATCTTTATCACATGTAGCATTGATAAATCTCATCAAATGATGATCGGTGCCCCGATACTTTTGATTTCGACAAGCTCATTTTATCTTTTGTTGGCAGGAGTAGTATCCTATTAATTAATTATGAGAAAGACAACATTTAGCTCAATCCTGATTTGCTTCGGACTCATCGTTTTTGTCATTTCCTGCAAATACGATGAAGTACTACCTGTGGAGCCAGACCCTGGAGTGCAAATTAGTTTTAATAACGACATCATCCCGATCTTCAATAGCAGTTGTAACCTGTCCAGTTGCCATAATGGCTCCGGGCCGTCACCAGATCTGAGGCCAGGTACAGCATATGATGCGTTGTGGAATGGATCATATATTGACACACTCGTTCCGGAAAACAGTGAGCTCTACTTATGGTTGTCTGGCGCACGGGGTATTCCCATGCCTGTCGAAGGTGTAAATGCGGGCTATGTTTCGACGGTCCTCCAATGGATTGACCAGGGTGCGTTAGACAATTGATAATTTGAAAAATTGCCGTAAAATGAAAACTGATATCAACTACCTCTGTAAGAAACTTCATGTTGTTGTCCTTTTTTCTGCATTGATGTTGTCTGTTTCGGCACAGGATATTGAGACTGGTGATGTTGACAGCCGGCCTGTAAAGAATATGTTCGAGAGCATCTGGCTTATCGATAATCAGACAGTCGTAGTACCATACAAAGGGACATTTGAATTCGACATCCAGCATCGGTTCGGGATCGTCAGCAATGGATATGAGGATCTGTTTGGGCTCTATGCCCCGGCCAATATCCGTCTGGGATTTGGATATGTCCCTTTCGAAAGGCTGATGGTAGGCTTCGGGATTACAAAGACGAACCTGACCTGGGATCTGAATGCGAAATATGCCATACTGCAACAGTCGCGCACCGGAGGAAGCCCTTTGAGCATGAGCTACTTTGTGAATGCGGCAATAGATACACGGGACAAAGACTTCTTCACAAATCCGGATGTCGTCGAGACGGTCGACCGTGTTTCATATTTCCACCAGGTCATGTTTGCGAGGAAGTTTACGGAAAGGTTCTCCTTGCAGATTGCGGGGAGTCTTTCTCATTTCAATACCGTAGACGCATTCGAGAATCCACAAGGCGAAATTGTGAATAGATGGAACAATGACCACCTTGCAATTTCTGTATCCGCACGCTATCATATTGTTTCGTGGGTCAATCTGATTGCAAGCTATGATCAGCCACTGACGGAACACGAAGTATTGGACCCGCAGTCCAACGTTGCTTTCGGAATCGAACTCACATCCAGCTCGCATCAGTTTCAGATTTTCGCCACAAACTTCTACAATATCACTCCACAACGTAATAACGTCTTCAACAACAACAACTTTGGAGATGGCGATATCCTCCTTGGTTTTAATATCACGAGGTTGTGGAGTTTCTGATGCAATATTATTCACGCATTTTAAGTAGAAAATGAAAAAAACTCCGACAACCAACAGAACACGCAGGAGATTCCTGTCGTTATGCCTGCTTGGTGGTGCCGCTTTGAATACGCCTGAAGTAGAAGCTCAGGTGCCTGACCCGGAAGACAGCGAGACAATGCAGATGTTGACGCCTGATGGAAAGCTCGTAGAGGTGACCAAACAGACCATTGCACAAAGTGAAAACCGGAATAAGGCAAGCAATGAGGATATTTTAACATGGTCAAAAACAGCGGGCAAATCAAAGTAACCAGCGATGCAAGATACCAACGAGGAAAAATCGAATCCACGCAGGGATTTTCTGATCACAGGTGCTCTGGGAGTTGCGGCAGCTGCGTGTGGAAGTGCTGTCTGCTCTTGTAAGAATAAGAGTTCAGCAGAAGGGGAGAAGGTGAAGTTGCTTTCACCGGATGGAGAGTTGGTTGAGATTGATTCTTCTGAGTTGAGATATGTTCATAAAACCGTCGGAGTTTCCACTGAAGTGGCACGTAAAGGTATTCCCGGACGCAAGTTTGTGATGGTGATTGATCTTGCGCGATGCAAGAATGCACGGAAATGTGTGACAGCATGTCAGAAGATGCACCATCTTCCGGAGGAGAAGGAATGGCTGCAGGTCAAGCTTATGAAGGATAGTCCGGAGGCCGCTCCTTACTGGTTTCCAAAAACCTGCTTTCATTGTGACAATCCACCTTGTGTCAAAGTCTGTCCAGTCGATGCGACATTCAAGAGGCAGGACGGCCTTGTTCTGATTGACAATGAGCGCTGCATTGGTTGTAAATTCTGTATGGCGGCATGTCCATATTCTACACGTGTCTTTAATTGGAATGAACCCGAACTACCAGAGGAGATTAAATGCCTGGATTACTCTCCCGAGACCAGTGTTCCATCGAGGGTCGGCACAGTAGAAAAGTGTGATTTCTGTCCTGATATGGCACGAATTGGTCAGTTGCCTGATTGTGTTACTGCCTGTCCCAATGGTGTATTCTACTTCGGCGATGAAAATGAAGACGTCGTGACGAATGGAGATGAGACTGTCCGATTCAGTGAGATCATCAAAGATCGTGGCGGCTATCGATTTGCAGAAGAGTTAGGTACTAAACCTCGTGTCTGGTATCTTCCGCCACGCGACAGAATATTCCCCGTAGAGCGTGGTCTGGATGAACTTCCGGACAAGATCAAAGATCGGTTCAAAGATATCCTGGAATAAGAAGAATTATAAGACAGAGAGATGATATACCATTATTAAAACAGCTAGTGCACGTGTAATGAAAACGTCAGATGTTGGTTACGATGTCCTGAAAGCATTCTCTCCGCAGTTGGAGCGGACCAGTACTCGCGAGAAAATTTGGATAGGCTTCTTATTGGCAATGATGGCATTTGGGATGTATGCGTTATATCTGCAGATTGCCCAGGGGCATGGCGTCACCGGAATGCGTGACTATGTCGTTTGGGGTGTTTATATCTCGAATTTCATGTTCCTGATTGGTCTGAGTTATGCAGGAGCTCTCATTGCAGGCTTGTTGTTTCTCGCGCAGGTTGAATGGGGAAGGCCGCTTTTCCGGTTGGCACAAATGATGACGATCGCCTCGGTGATCGTAGGTCCCTTATTCATCCTTTTATGCGTCGGACGACTTGACCGGTTACACCACTTGTTCATCTATCCAAGGTTACAATCACCAATGATCTGGGACGTCGTTGCTGTTGTCACATTTCTGACCGGCAGTGTATTATTTCTCTATCTGTCATTGATCAGGGATTTCGCCCTGTATAGCCAGTCAGATTTGAAGCTATCCAACTGGAAGCGTAAGCTCTATCGGGTATTGTCACTGGGATATAATGATATAGAAGAGCAGAGGCGAGCTCTTATGATGTCTCTGAACCTGTTGTCGCTCGTTCTTATCCCGTTATCAGTGATTGTGGCATCCATCCTTTCATGGATTTTTGGAATGACATTAAGACCGGGCTGGCACAGTACGATTTTCGGACCTTATTTTGTCCTTGGTGCGATTTACTCCGGTAGTGCTGCGTTAATATTGATCATGTGGGTTTATCGTAAAATCTACAAGCTGGAAAATTTCATTACGGATACCCATTTCAGATATATTGGATATTTCATGCTGTTATTTGCCGCAGGCTACGGATACTTTACTTTCTCGGAGTATTTTACAAGCTGGTATGGCTCAGAGAAATGGGACGGTGAGCTGATTGAAAAGTTGTTTTCTGCTCATCAATATGGCTGGTATACTTTTTTTGCACATGCCGTAGGAATCCTGGTACCCGTGATGGTGGTGGCTGTGCCTGCACTGCGGAAGACAGGGTTGATCGTGTTTGCAGCGTTGATCGCTGTGGTGGCGATGTGGATAAAGCGCTACTTAATCGTTGTTCCAACTCTCGAAACGCCTTTGCTACCGATGCAGGATATCCGTTCCGACTATGTCAATTATTCGATCACATGGGTTGAGTGGGGTCTCACGTTAGCCGGGATCGCATTGTTTTTATTGTTGTTTACACTTGCAGGCAAGTTTATGACGATAATGCCGGTTACTGGTTGGCCAAGACGTCAAACAACTCAATCAGATCAGAAATCATGATCAACAACAGCAAATACCGATTATCAATGCCTTGCATCAGGTCGATGCAAATGGTGATGGCGCTCTGGTTTTGCCTGAGGATGTTATCTCCTGTGTTTGGACAAGAAGAAGAGGCTAAAGCTGAAAAAGAAGTTGCGCGCACGAGAATGAGTTTAACAGCAAATCAATATTCTGACAGGACAATCACTTTGGAGGGACTCTTGAGGGCGAGGATAGAAGGTTCGTATCAGGCGGTGCCAATGGAGAAAGTGTCGTTTTATCGTTTGATTGCAGATGGAACAGAGACACAACTTGGTGAGAGTGAAACAGGACAGACCGGGATTGCCACGATGAATTTAAAAGCTGTCGGTCTTTCGCCAGATGAAGAGGGTTATATGTCATTTATTGCGCGTTTCGAAGGTGATGATGAGCTTTCTGAGAGTGAGGGAGATCTTCGGATCCGCCCTGCAACATTGGAAATGACACCGGTGGAAGGGGACAGTATACTTTCGCTGACATTCCAGGCCCTTGCAGAGTCTCCGGTTGGCCCACAACCAATACCCGAAGCTCCTGTTGTGGTATATGTGAAAAGGATGTTCAGTTCGCTCAAAGTAGGTGAAGGAATTACCGATTCAAGTGGGCAGGTGGAGATCGAATTTCCCACTGACCTGGCGGGTGATGAACATTCAAACCTATATATCACTGCGAGAATCGATGAGACAGAAGAATATGGCAACCTGGTTTCAACCTCAACACAAGCCTGGGGATCACCTGTATCTGCTGAAATCAAAGATCTACCCCCGGCTCTCTGGAGTCCTGTCCCTCCAATGTGGATGACTATCACATTTACAGTCCTTATGGTGGCTGTATGGGGTCATTATGTTGTTATTGTGTTTAAGATGAGACGAATTTTACGGATTGGAAAAAAAAGTACCGCGCAGGGATGAGCTTTTTAATGCACTCTTGTGTTCCAATATAGGATTTCATAATTTTTGAAAAATCCTTAAGTGTTTGATCTCGTTAAATAAAGATAAAAATTCTAGAGAATGAAAATTCATGTTTTTTCTGCGCTTCTGGTGGTGATCGCTGCTATTGTTGGTATGGCTTTCATGGTGGATCAGGATCCTAAACCGTGGCCTGTACCGGATAATTATAAATCCATGAAGAATCCGGTGACATTTGATAAAACTGCGGCAGCGACATTATACTCGACGCATTGTAAGTCATGTCATGGAAAGGAAGGATTAGGGGATGGTCCGAAAGCTGCACAGCTAGATACACCCAGCGGTGATTTTAGCACAGCAAGTTTCCAGAAACAAAGTGATGGAACGTTGTTCTATAAAACGCTTGAAGGACGTGGCGACATGCCATCGTACAAAAAGAAGATACCAGATCAGGAAGATATCTGGCAACTGGTGCATTATATGCGCACGTTCGCAGAATAACCAGCGCTTGAGGTCAGTCCCTTCGCTGTCTCACTTCTGCGCGTGTTGTCCGATGATTGACTGAGATATGATTCCTGTCAGTAAAAATACCCGAATGTGTCCTCGGGTACATTGCTTGATTCAACCTGGATTGAGAATATTTTCACAGTGAAATGAGGCGATGGTGCAAAGTATGGATTTGCCGTTTCAATTGAAGGTGGTCACAAGGAAGTTTTGTTAACTTTCGGTATCCGAAAAGTAATGATACAATGCATCTTAAAGGATCCGGTAAGATGCCCGGGCTTTAAACGGAAGAGGAATAAAATTTAACTGTACCACACTTTAAAATTTTTAGTGATGGAAGATAACAGGAAGAAATCAAGACGAAAATTTCTTGTTGCGGGTGTTTCACTTGGAGCAGGTACATTACTTGGGGCACAGGTAGTCAAAGAGTTAACTACGCCTGAGGAAGTCGTCTTGATTACATCAGACGGTAAGCTTGTCCGCGTGGATAGAAAATATTTGCCCCAATCCACTGGAAAGAAGTCTAGTAATAAAGATCTTGAGGAATGGAAAAAACTTTAATAGATAATTAGCTAAGATGGGAAATACAGATTCAGGTCGACGAAACCTCCTTCGTGACGGTTTAACATGGGGCGCTGCTGCAGCGGCCACAACTGTCGGCCTGACAGCATTTACCCAAGACGAAATTGAGGAATCCGGTGAAAAAGTGAAGTTACTTTCTCAGCATGGAGAGATTGTGGAAATTGATAAAGCGTATTTAAAACCTGTTCCTGATGCCTATATTGACAGGCTTGAAGCCAGACAAGGGATTGAGGGCAAAAAATTTGTGATGGTCATCGATCTGGCGCAATGTAAAAATCTTCGAAAATGTCACGATGCGTGCGAAGCCATGCACCATTTAAGTCCTGAAAAAGAGTGGCTGAAAGTGCTAAAAATGGAGGACAGTGAACTTACATCTCCATACTGGCAACCGACGACCTGTTTTCACTGTGATGAACCTCCTTGCGTCAAAGTCTGCCCGGTCGATGCAACCTTTAAACGTACCGATGGTATTGTGCTCATCGATAATGAACGATGTATTGGTTGTCGATTTTGCATGGTCGCTTGTCCCTATTCTGCAAGAGTATTTGATTGGAGTGAGCCCGAGATTCCGCCTGAAGTAGCAGGTGTGCCATATTCCCCGGAGACAGGTTGTCCTCCCAAAAAGGGAACCGTCTCCAAATGTGACTTTTGTCCTGACATGTCCAGGAAAGGAATATTACCTCCATGCGTGACGGCATGCCCAAATGGCGTATTTTATTTCGGAGATGAGAATGAAGATGCCGTAAGCAATGGAACAATAACGGTCAGACTTAGCGAACTCCTGCGGGATCGGGCAGGATACCGGTATTTGGAAGATTTGGGTACAAAACCCAGATTATACTATTTGCCAGCTGTAAATAGAGCATTTCCCTTCGAGGATGATGAATTTACCGGCGGGCAAAAAGTAGATTAACCATGTGGCCGGAAGAAAATACCTATCTTAAAAATGAGGTAGTCCATGATTTGATGCCTCGACCTTTTGGTTCGCTCGGCATGTTATGGGTGTTATTTCTTCTCACTCTTTTTGCGACAGGCGTATTTTATTACCTCAAACAAATTGAACAAGGACTGTCGATTACAGCAATGCGTGATTACAGTATCTGGGGGATTTATGTTTCCAATTTTGTGTTTTTCGTCGCCATTAGTCTGGTAGGTTCTTTGATCAGCGCGATTCTCAAACTCACAAATACCGACTGGCGTTCACCCCTCACCCGGATCTCGGAGATGATTGCCGTAGCCTCAATATCTTTTGCCGCCATCGTGATTATCATCGATATGGGGAGACCAGATCGATTTTTGAACGTCATTCTTCATGCACGACTGCAATCGCCGATTACATGGGACGTGATTGTGATTTTAACTTACCTGGTCATTAGCATTCTACTGTTGTATTTGCCCATGCTGCCCGATCTTGCGATAATGCGGGATAGTGAAATAACAATACCGGCATGGCAAAGAAAAATGTATCGCATATTGGCGATGAACTGGAAAGGAACGGAGAGGCAGATATCTCTTCTAAAGCGATCCGAAGTGCGTTTAAGTATATTAATCATACCTGTCGCCTTTGGCATTCATACCGTCACTTCCTGGTTATTTGCAACGACGCTGCGCCCTGGCTGGGATAGCACGAATTTTGGTCCATACTTTGTGTCTGGTGCTTTCATGGTTGGCGCCGGAGCGGTAATTGCAGCCATGTATATTTTTAGAAAATTTATGCATCTCGAGAAATATTTTACTGATCGCTTGTTTGATCACATGGCCAAGCTTCTTGTCTTGTTGTCGTTGGTGTATCTGTATTTCAATGTGAATGAATATTTCATTCCAGCCTATAAAATGAAGGAATATGAAGCCGAACATATTCACGAGTTGTTTTATGGTAACTATGCCCCTCTTTTCTGGTCTGTACAAATTGGTGGTATGATTATTCCGATTATTGTTCTTCTCTTTCCTAAGGGACGCAGGCCGACACCGATGTTTTTTGTTTCGATTTTGGTAATCACCGGAGCCTGGTTTAAGCGGTTTTTGATCGTGGTGCCTACCTTGAGTGAGCCTTTTATTCCTATGGATCGTGTCCCGGAGTCATGGAAACATTATTTTCCAACCTATGCAGAATGGAGTATCACAATTGGTACATTGGCCGGAGCACTCTTGATCATTACTTTTCTTGTGAGATTTTTTCCTATCGTCCCCATGGCGGAAACAATCGAAATAAAACATAAACAAATCAAACAAGCCTCCGAACCATGAACATCAAATTCATGTATCAAGGGGTTTGGCTCGCTGTGTGCTTTACGGTGTTTTTGATTTTATTTGATTTGACCCGTCTGGCCGCTCAGGATCCTGAAGAAAAGAGGCGAGCCCGGTTGTCCCTCGAGTATATGTCTTCAAACGTACAGGGTAATCAACTAAAAGCCACTGTGAAATCCAAGTTGGAAGGGTCTTATGTCGGCATTCCTGAAGTTAAATTGAACTTTTACCGGAATGAGATAAATGAAGATAATTTCATTGGTTCGATTGCTACCGATACGAAGGGAGTCGCCCTGCTTTCTGTGCCTGATACATTGGATACTGTGCATCAGGGTGGAGTACAATTGTATGGGGTTTCTTTAGAGAATGATCCCAATTTCCAGGACGCAACGCAGGAATTGGAAGTTACACCTGCGACCTTACAGGTTGATATGTTGGAAGAGGATTCTCTTTGGGTACTGTCTATTTCCCTGACGAAAGCTGATTCAAATGGAATGAGTCAACCTATCGCTGACATACCTGTAAAAATCTATGTGAAGCGGATGTTTGGGTCAATGCTCGTCTCTGAAGGTATTGAAACAACTGATGAGACAGGTCTACTCAGGTTTGAATTTCCTCAGGATGTTCCGGGAGACAAGGATGGTAAAATTGCGGTAGAGGTCAAAATTGAGGAAGATGAGGTATATGGAACCCTTGTGTATGAACTCACACCCAGTTGGGGTATCCCATTGCTGGTTGATCAAAAATCTCAAATCAGAGAGCTATGGTCCTCAAGAGCTAATGCACCCATTTATTTAATTGTTGTGGTGAATGTTTTGATTTTGGTCATTTGGACAGTGATTGCAGACGTCATCAGGCAAATATTCTGGATTAGAAAATTGGGAAGAGAAAAATCAAAATAGATGATTAAAGTATAGTTCAAATAATTTACTGACCTTGCGCGGGTGGAGCTCGTATTTTCCAAGTAATTTCTGATAACGTCTCCAAAATCTGTTGGATATGAAGAACGGTACATTGAAACATTCTGCGCATAAGGATGTTTGTCACCTGATTGTTAACTCTATTTACAAATAAATAACATTTGAATATGAAAAGCATCGTTTCTGTATTGTCTGGTCTGGCCATGATCGCGATAGTTGTCATGGCTTTTACGACAACACCACAACAACCAGCGCCCTGGCCGGTTCCGGATAACTACAAGACCATGAAGAATCCGGTCGCCTTTGATAAAACCGCTGCCGCTGCATTGTATTCGACGCATTGCAAGTCATGTCACGGCAAGGAAGGATTAGGAGATGGCCCTAAAGCGGCACAACTCGATACTAAATGTGGAGATTTTACAACCGCCACTTTTCAAAAGCAGAGTGATGGATCGCTCTTCTACAAGACACTTGAAGGAAGAGATGATATGCCATCATTCAAAAAGAAACTCCCGGATCAGGAAGATATCTGGCAACTTGTGCATTACGTGCGCACATTCGAAGAATAGTACGTTTCTGACGACACCAGAAGTCTGATATGACTGCGATCTGAGATTGGGATGTATGTGCTGGTGTGTACAATGGATCGGACTATTGTACTTCCTTAAAAAGGGCTGCCTGAGCCTGCCTTTGTCGGCGCCATTGGCATCCCTTTGGGGCAGACAGGCTCGAAGCCTGCCGGATCGGGCGGGCATTAGAAGGACCTGTCCCAAAGGGACTCCTTTGGAACCAGCGTCTCGGGGGCTGGCCTCTTTGATTGTGCAATTTGTTATACGCACTACATGTAGAATCATTGGGCATGCTAAGTATCTTTGAGTATGTCAGCAATCTCAGATAAGCCAAATGGACGCATTCATTTTGACAGCAGGTCCATTTTGAGGGGATTTCGGAATCCTGCCGGAATTCTTCTCATAAGTCTTATGCTCATCGTTGCAGGAGTCTCCATCAATTATTTCTTTGGCCTGCGGGGGACAATGTTGCTGACCCTTGGTCAAGGACAAAGTGATGTGTACGTAGATCATCATAAGGCAGGTATTCCAGCGGATCGTGTAAGTCTTGATTTTATCATCAGACTGGACAGCCTGAGTATTGAACCGCATGAACAGTTATATGAGATTCAGTTGTGGAGGCAAGACCCGTCGTATTCTGCATTTCTGGCTGAAGGAGAGACTCCTATACCACGACGAATAGCAGTGTTTGCGGCAGAACAGATGAAAATCAATAAAATTCGGGGGACAGATTTCCGGTTTCGACTGAAGGAGTTATATCCCAATTTTAGCTTCTCCTATAGCTATCCGGAAGACACCGACACAATTCAACCAAAAGCGCCGGGGATCATGCTTGAACTCAAAACTGCAGAAGGAAATGCTGTAGTCACTTTGCGTTCTGATGTGCCAAACCGTGACAAGCTCGCAGACATCTTAAATCTCGGAGCTGAATTGGAATTCCATTGGGACTTACCTAAGGATTCTCTTGCCGCGATAAGGTCAAACATTGAGGGAAGCGGAAACAAAATTCTTTTTTCCGGAAGCGATCGTATGGTGTATTACCTGTTCGATGGTAACATTGAGTCACGTCAGTTGGATAACACTTCATTCTATGAGATTCCGGGTAAGGCAGAAATGGGGTTTAGAATGTTACATCTTTTTCCTGATGCATCTTACTTACAGGCTATCCCAAAGACAGAAGGCAATGAGTTTTTGAATCCTGTTGCGAAAATCGAAATCTGGAAACATGGTC
Source organism: Saprospiraceae bacterium (assembly GCA_035292505.1). Lineage (GTDB taxonomy): Bacteria > Bacteroidota > Bacteroidia > Chitinophagales > Saprospiraceae > DATDQA01. The sequence goes on from DATDQA010000084.1 coordinate 29,865, forward strand.
AAGGGTACCAGGAGGCCTTTCTTTATCCTGACCTAAAAGGGCGAAGAGGAGGGCAGTTCCAGGTTCCCGGGACATCGTATGCACTTACCCTCGGGATATCTCAGCCACATGAATTGCAATACACTCGAAGCACATTAACGCTATTGGATCCTGCAAATGATGACATAAAAACACAAACCCTCACACATAGGAAGGCAATAACTTATCGTACCGACCCATACTGCCTCTCCGGACGAGGGCATCGGTTTAGCCAGGCCGCATATGATCCTCAGAATCCCGACAACATCACAATTCGTATCTCTCACCAACCTGGAAATGCAGTGTTTTTTTGTGGTTCTTTGCTCATGATCGTGGCAGTTGGTGTTATGTTTTTAAGAAAAAATACCGTGTAATATATTGTAAATGAGAAAATTATGCAGAATGAGCAACGTCAGTGCAACCGTTGACTAACATCATCCGTGCTCAGCTTCAGAAATTGGACTTTTAGGGCTGTTCTTTGAAATCTTATAGATCAGAAATATATTTAGAAATGTTTCAGTCGTACTAAAAATCCTAAAACTTATGAGAAGTAATCTTGGTATTTTATTCACCCTATGTGTGGCAATAATTCTTGGAATGACCGCCTGTGAAGGAGATCAGGGTCCACTAGGTCCAATTGGTCCGCAGGGTCCATTGGGCCCAATGGGTGAGAATGGTGCTCAGAATTGTATTGACTGCCATGGCAATTCACAGTTGATTGCTGCGAAATTGTTTCAATGGCAACATTCTGTCCATGCAACGGGTGGTCATTTTTCGAGGAATACTCCAACCTGCGCTGTTTGTCATACAAGCCAGGGATTTCTGGAGAGAGCAGCAACAGGTGCATCCAGCACAGCGGCAACAATCGAAGATCCCCTGCCCCAAAACTGTTACACCTGTCACCAGATTCACCGTACGTATACTGAAGCGGATTGGGCGTTTACGCAGCAAGAACCAGTCACATTATGGGTGGGAGGTCAAACCCTGGATTTCGGGAAAGCTAACCTCTGTATTAGTTGCCACCAGACCAGGATATACTCTCCAGCGTTACTTGACCCTGCTACCGGGGGGACAGTCAATATCACGAGTTCAAGATATGGACCTCATTATGGACCTCAGGGCGTAATGCTTGCAGGTCTTAATGGATATGAGGTAGCAGGACCATTGCCTTATGAGAATTCTGCTCATACACTGCTTCTGGCGAACAATGTGCGGCACGCCTGTATACAGTGCCATATGGCTACTGCGCAAGGAGTTGCATCGGGTGGACATACCTTCCGGGTGATCACGGAAGACAGTATCATTAATACAGCAGCTTGTGTTGAGTGTCATATTGTAGCGGCTGATGTATTGGCCCTTGTCGTAGATCGTCAGTCGCAGATTGAGACAAGACTTGAAGAACTTAGACTTCTTCTGGTTGAGCGCGGACTTCTCAATGGGACGACGGATCTCGCGATTCTAGGCAGTTTTGAGGGACATGAAGCTGGAGCGTTGTTCAACTACAAGTTTGTTCAGGACGACTTTAGCAGAGGTGTCCATAATTTTAAATATGCCAATGCGCTGCTTGTAAACTCCATTGCTGCCATGCAGTAATAGAGTTTTTGCGTGTTGTTATAGTCAGAGAATTTTTGAATGTGAGGTGAATAAGGGTGGGCTGTTAAAAAGCCCACCTTTTTAAAGAATTTTTCTTTAACCTGTTTGACAAGAAACGTACACAAGAATATTTCAAAAAATCCGGCATATGAAATGGTTGAATTTTCATCGTGAGAAGTTGAAGTCTGATGCACGTTATTATTTGCTCCTGCTCGTGGCACTGTTCATTGGAGGAGGAGGAGTACTGGCACAGGAAGAAACTGCCATGGAAAAAGATAAAAAGCCAGTTAAGAATACCTTCGAAAGTATCTGGCTGATGGACAATCAGACTGTGATGGTACCCTTCAAAGGCACTTTTGAAATGGATTTTCAACATCGCTTTGGAACCTGGGACAAAGGGTATGATGATTTCTATGGTGTCTTTGCGCCATCCAATATGCGTATTGGCTTAAACTATGCACCAGTGGAGAGATTATTATTGGGATTCGGATTCACAAAACAAGATCTGTTATGGGACTTCTATGGAAAGTATGCATTGCTGAGGCAGGGTCGATCAGGCGGATCGCCGGTGAGTGTAACATACTATGGCAATGTCGCAGTGGATACCCGGAAAGATTCGAAAACGAATTTTGCAGAGACTACAGACAAATGGTCTGCCTTTCATGAATTGATGTTGGCAAGAAAGATTACTGAATCATTTTCATTGCAGGTTTCAGGTAATCTTTCCTGGGTGAATTTCAAGGAACAGGTATATGACACAGAAGGTGTGCCTCTGGGACGGGATAAGAATGCACAATTCTCTGCTGGTGCGATCGCGAGATATAAATTTTCCAATGTCATGGGAATCATCGTAGCGTATGACCATCCGATCACTGACCAACGATTTGTGGATCCCGAACCCAATCTCAGTATCGGTCTTGAAATGGTCACGAGCTCACATGCCTTCCAGATTTTCATCGGAAACTATAAGAGCCTCATTCCGCAATACAATCACTCATTTAATCAGAACAGCTTCAGGGACAATGAATTTCTCATAGGGTTCAACATTACACGCCTCTGGAATTTTTAAAGATCGGATCAAGGGATCAAAGGGTCGAACGCCTCCGGCGTCGAAATGGATCAAGAATCATCACAATATCCTTTGATCCCTTTCAATATCCGAAGCGATATTGATCCCTTGATCCCTTGATCCCTCTTCGACCGTCCGTAGCTACAGCGAAGGCGATTGATCCCTTGATCCGTCCCCTTTTTTCCTTTCTGCCCCAATTTAAAACACATTCAGACATCTTATATATGACGGATATCGCCTATCTTCGCCCGATATGCGCCTGAAAAGTCTAAAACTCAAGGGCTTCAAGAGCTTTGCCGACGAGACCGTGATTCATTTTGACCACGATGTCATTGGGATCGTAGGGCCGAATGGCTCCGGGAAGTCCAATATCGTCGATGCCATCCGCTGGGTGCTTGGAGAACAAAAGGGCAAAGAACTGCGCCTCGAAAGTATGGGTGACATCATTTTTAACGGGACTAAAAAACGGAAAGGAGGAAATGTCGCGCAGGTCGCGATCACCTTTGAAAACACAAGAAACATTCTTCCGACCGAATACCAGTCTGTCGAGATCACCCGTCTGCTGTATCGTAGCGGTGAAAGCGAATACCGGCTCAACGGTGTCACATGCCGACTGAAAGACATCCGGGAGTTGCTCCTGGACACAGGAATCGGTTCAAATTCCTATGCGATCATCGCGCTCGGCATGGTAGATGACATCCTGCATGACAAGGATAATGCACGTCGACGCATGTTTGAACAAGCTGCAGGCATTTCAAAGTACAAACAGCACAAGCATGAGACGCTGCTCAAACTGAAGAGTACGACGATTGATCTTGATCGGGTGGACGACCTGTTATTCGAGATCGAGGGCAATCTGAAGACGCTCGAAACACAGGCCCGCAGAACAAAACAGTACCGCGATCTCAAGGAGAAATATAAAGACCGGTCACTCCAACTTGCCGTACGGAAGAACGCCCACCTCAATCTGCGCTATAAAGAATTGAGCAAGCAGATGGAAGATGAGAAGGATGTGCTGCACGTGCATGAAGCGAATCTGCACAAGAAAGAAGCGGAACTCGAGAAGATTAAAAAAGAAAGCCTCGATGGTGAAAAGGTGGTGAGTGAAAAACAGAGGGAACTCAATATCCTGATCGGTCGGATACGCAGCATGGAAAGTGAAAAAGGTTTGCTCGAACAGCGCACCGCATTTCTCCACGACTCTGTAAGGAAGCTCGAGAAGCAAAATCTGACAAATAGCACAAAACTGGATGATCTGCGTAAGGCTATCGAGGAAAAATCGCATACTCTCAATGCCGCTGCACAGAAAGCTGAAGCATTGAAAGAAGAAGTGCGTGAAAGGCAATCGCATAAAGAGCGGGTGCAGCAGACATACGATTCTGCGCGCTCCCAACGAGAACATTTCTCTTCCACTCAACAGAACATAGAGGATGCGCATCTGGATCTCGAAAAACGCAAAGCAACGTATGTGGCACAGTTGGAGCAATCCACCACACTGAAATCTGCATATGAGGTTGAAATGCGTCAGCTCCAGGAAGAAATCTCAAAGAGAAAACAACAACAGGAAGAACTCTCTGACACTCTTGCTGAATTGAAGTCCCAACTCCTTGTGTTGGAAACTGATGAAGAATCGAGACGTAACAGGATACGCGAATTACAGGATGATATCGTGCGGCAGAAAGACTCGCTCCATGTCACCCATCGCGCCTGGGATTCAAAACAAAATGAGTGTGACCTTCTGGAAGAGATGGTGGAAAAACTCGAAGGCTATCCTGAGTCCATCAAATATCTCAGCAGATCCACTGTGTGGAATGTGAAAGCGCCGTTGCTTTCAGACATCATTTACTGTGATCCTATACATCGGGCGAAAGTGGAATTTGTGCTCGCTCCTTATCTCAATCATTTTGTGGTAGAGACCGTGGATGAAGCAGCCCGTGCGATTCAGTTATTGTCCAATGCACAGAAGGGGAGGGCACAGTTTTTCATCCTCGATCATTGTCATCCTGTCGTGGAAACCCCTGATGCTCCACCCGATGCACAGCCTTTGATGACCTTCCTGGAGTTTGATGTGAAATACACCGCATTGGTCAAGGCGCTCCTCGGACACGTCTTTGTCACCGATAGATCGCCGGCGGATAACCGATATGCCGATGAGATATATGCACAATACACCTTTGCGGATCAGGCAGGGATCATGTTTAGGTCAGGGGCGACGATATCAGGTGGTTCTGTGGGCGTCTTTGAAGGTAACCGGCTTGGTCGCGCTAAGAATCTGGAGCATCTGAGGGAAGAGATCGCACGTCTGCGCAACGAACATGAACAACTAAGCCGGATTGTGGGGAAATCGGAAGATGAACTCACACGTCTTCAGGATGCAGATAAAACGGATGACGTCGATGCACTACGTCGCAAATTGTCGATGGAGGAACAACGGCTGGCAGAATGTAATGCTCATCTCCGTAATGCCGAAGCAGGATATACAGCCGCAAAGCGCCGGTTGGAAGAGACGGTAGCGAGTCTTGCATTGGTGCGGAGTGCCCTTGGCCAGGCACAGACCGAAGCTGAAGAATTGCGCAGGAAGATGGATCAAAGCTCCTCGGACCTCGATGACATGGATGCAGATTTTCATCGATTGCTCAATGATTTCTCGGATGTGAGTGCGCAACACCAGGATGCCCATCTCGCATATGTACAGCAATGCAACACGGTCGAACGCATGGAGCACGAGATCTCTTTCCGCAATCAACAGATGGAAGAACTCCGTATCCAGTTAACACAGGATAAAACACAATGTGATACAGAGCTGCAGTCTATCGGTGAAATCGGCTTACAAATGGAGACGATCACAAATGACCTGATAGAGCTCTATAGTACCAGAAAAAATCGTGAGGCCGATTTGTCCGCTTCAGAACAGAAATATTTCGAAGCACGGAATGTGATACACGAGCTCGAAGAAAAAATCCGCTCGATCAACCGCGAACATCAAAACTCACAATTCCTCATCAATGAGCTCAAGGAAGAGCACAATGAAATACGTTTCAAACTGGCGGCAGTATCGGAACGCCTGCAGATTGAATTTCATACTTCGCTCGAGGAAATGCAAAACCTTGAGACGAATGAGGAAGTTCCGCTTGAAGAATTAGAAATGAAGGTGGACAGAATGCGCAAACGCATCGAAGGGTTTGGGGAGATCAATCCCATGGCACTGGAGGTCTATGATGAAATGAAAGAACGTTATGATTCTATCAACACTCAGCGTCAGGATATCCTCAATGCCAAACAATCTCTGCTCGACACGATCCAGGAGATCGACAATACAGCCACACAGCGATTTACGGATGCTTTTGGGAAGATCAGGGAGTACTTCATTGAAGTGTTCCGCCATCTCTTTACGGAGGACGATACTTGTGATTTGATTTTGCTCGATCCTTCCAAACCCCTGGAGTCAGAGATAGAGATCATGGCTAAACCGAAAGGAAAAAGACCCAAATCACTCAGCCAGCTTTCCGGTGGAGAAAAGACCCTCACTGCCACTGCATTACTGTTCTCACTCTATCTGCTCAAGCCGGCGCCATTTTGTGTCTTCGATGAGGTAGATGCGCCACTCGATGATGCGAACATCCAGAAGTTCAACAAGATTATACAGAACTTCTCTCGTGATTCACAATTCGTGATCGTCACGCACAACAAGCAGACGATGGCAGCCGTGGACGTGATCTATGGTGTCTATATGGAAGAGCAAGGGATCTCTAATCTGAGTCCTGTGGATTTCAGATTCCTGGAGCATGAGGAGGTGCTGGAGGAGGTGGAGGTGTAGACTATCAATAAATGGCAAGAAGTCATGGGGTGTCCATTTGCAGGAATATTCGGAGATTGAAAAAGGGTCACGTTTAACATATATCAATGTTTCTTTCGTCCGCATCTTAGCTATACTTACGGCGTGAAGTGGTTCTTTTGTCAAATTTCCAAAAACGTTTTGTGCACTGATTAGATATTCGATGTATGAGAGTACCAGCTTTATTAATACTTCTAAACTGCGCGTTATATGCCAGCGCTCAAAACTCTTTAATCACCGGCTCACTGTCAGATGATGATGGGAAACCTGTCGAATTTGCCAGCATCGTCCTCTATACTCCTGATAGCATAATCGTGAAGGTTGAAACAACGGACGAAACGGGAACATTTACTATTGCCAATGTCAAAGAGGGGAACTACTTCCTCGAAGCTACCTGTATCGGGTATGCAGATTTCGTTCTCCCGGATCTTGCGGTCCTCACAGGACAGGATCTTGATCTCGGTCAACTCATACTGAACATTGCAGCTATTGAGCTCGAAACCGCGATGGTAAGTGCGACACGTGCTATGGTGGAAATCAAGCCTGACCGGACGGTTTTTAACGTCCAGGGTACCATCAATAGCGCTGGAGACAATGGCCTGAGTCTCCTGCGTAAAGCTCCTGGTGTCCTGGTAGACAACAACAATAATATCTCCGTCCTCAGCAGATCCGGTGTCCTTATCTATATCGATGGAAAGCGTTTGCCTCTCTCAGGTGACAATCTCACCAACTATCTCGAAAATCTCCCCGCTGAACAAATCGACCGCATCGATATTATCTCGAATCCAGGTGCCCGTTATGAAGCGGAAGGCAATGCGGGAATCATCGATATCCGTCTGAAGAAAGATACAAATCATGGAGCGAATGGATCTGTAAGTGCCACATATAGTGAAGGGCAACGTGCGCGTGGCAATGTCAATGCTTCAGGCAACTATCGCAATAAGACATTAAATACGTTCGGATCGTTGGGCTACAACGAAGGCATTTATTTCAATGAAATGTTCTTTCTCAGTTTTCAAAATGGATTAGAACTGGACGAGATTGTCAACTCTGAGCGCCACTCCGATGGCATCGATTATCGTCTCGGCACCGATTTTTTTCTGCATGATAAACATACCATTGGATTTCTTGTCACTGGTAACAATGGATCTGGTAACCATGCCTCCCGTAACAGGATAGAAATTGGTTCGGAATCAAGTACCATGGTCGATAGTATTCTTCATGCGACAAATGCATCCGTCCAGTCTGTGGATAATGGCACCTACAATCTCAACTATTCCTATCAGTCCAAAGCCACACGTCTCAATATCGATGCGGACTACGGACGCTATCGGAATGAGACGAATCATACTCAACCCAATCAATACTATAGCCCGGATGAGCAAGATTTACTCACTGAGATCAGGACTGCATATGATACACCGGTTGAGATTGATATCTACACATTCAAAACAGATTATGAGACCGAAACATTAGGCGGAACAGTCGGTATGGGTATGAAGTTGAGCAGAGTAAGCACGGATAATACATTCCTCTTTTATGATATACCGGAGTCCGAGCGTATCCTGAACGACCGGCGTTCGAATCAATTCCTGTACGATGAAAATGTCTACGCAGGTTACCTGAGCTTTGCCAGGTCAATCACTGAAAAGTGGAATTTCTCGGCAGGGTTACGACTCGAACAAACAGATGCCACAGGCGACCTTATGGCATTTCTGCCTGAATTGCAGGAGCCTCCTGTAGAATTGAATTACCTCAATACCTTTCCAACCGTGGGGTTGACCTATCAATACAAACCAGAACACGTCTTTGCACTCAATTATGGTCGTCGTATCAACAGACCGGATTACAATGTGCTCAATCCATTCCGCGAACAATTCAGCGAGCTGTCCTTCAGTAAAGGCAATCCTTTCCTCAGGCCGGAGATTGTCAACAATTTTGAGTTGGGGTATACGCTGAAGTATCGCTACAATTTCAAGCTCTCCTACAGCAGGACCCTTGATCAGATTACGCGTCTGATAGCCCCGGATGATGTCGATCCGCGTGCAGGCTTTATCACCTGGGATAATCTCGCAGTACAAACGATCTATGCGGCAAATATTTCGTTGCCATTGGAGATCAACAAATGGTGGAATGCATATGTCAATCTGAGCGGTACACACCTGGATAACCAGGCGGACTACGGAGGAGATGCGATCGTCGATGTACAGGCATGGACATATAATATCTATCAGCAGCACACTTTCAAATTGCCCGGACAGTTGACCGGTGAAATCTCAGGCTGGTTTTCAGGTCCCGGAGTATGGGGTGGAGTGTTTATCTATGAGACGAGCTGGAGTCTTAATCTGGGATTACAGCGCAAGTTCCTGAAAGACCAAATGAACGTCCGGCTCAGTGTCAACGATGTCTTCTACGAATCAGGATGGAGCGGCTATTCGCGTTTCAACGGCTTATATGCAGAAGGGCGTGGAGTCTGGGACAGCCGTCGTGCTTCCCTGAGTGTCAGTATGAACTTCGGTAATAAGAATGTCAAGTCGCGAAATCGTAAGACGGGCCTGGAAGATGAAGCAAAGAGGATAGGCAATTCGGAAGGATAACATTCAAGAAGGAGAAACCGGTAAAACCGGGAAATCAGGAGAATTCGGCGAAGCGTTACTCAACGCTTAATTACTCTTCAACTGAAGGTAATGTTTGTAAAAGCCTTCTTTTTATTTTTATTTTCATTTTAATTTTCATTCACAGAATGGACTACATCATTCTCAGTATCCCGATTTTCTTCATCCTGATCGGAGTTGAGTTGCTGATTGCCAAACTCCGGAAAACCCACCTCTATCGCTTTAATGATGCCGTGGCGAATATCAGTTGCGGAATTGCGCAGCAGATTACTGTCGCACTTGCGAAGACAGCCTTAATTGTTGGCTATATCTATCTCTACAGACATTTCCGCTTGTTTGAAATTCCGGATACATGGTGGACCTGGTTTCTGTTGTTTATCGGTGTAGACTTCTTTTACTATTGGTTTCACCGGCTTTCGCATGAAATCAATGTCCTATGGGGTGCACACATCGTACATCATCAGAGCGAGGAATACAATCTCAGTGTGGCATTGAGACAATCTTCTTTCCAGGGATTTATCAGCATGATCTTTTATCTGCCGCTCGCCCTGATCGGATTTAATCCGGTGGCCTTCGTCACTGTGAATGCGTTCCAGACGCTATATCAGTTTTGGATCCATACGAAATTGATCAGCAAGCTACATCCGGTCCTCGAGTTTATTTTCAATACGCCATCTCATCACCGTGTGCATCATGGGAGAAATCCAAAGTATATAGATCGCAACCATGGAGGGACGCTGATCATTTTCGACAGGCTTTTCGGCACATTTCAGAAGGAAGAGGAAGAAGTGGTCTATGGTGTCACCAAGCCTCTCGCCAGTTGGAATCCGGTCTGGGCAAATTTTGACTACTACGCAGACCTGTGGGCAACATTGAAACAACCCTTAACTCTTGGAGAGCGCCTCAAACTGGTATGGGCAAGCCCTGGGTGGATGCCAACGCGACTTGGCGGGTTTCAGAGACCGAAAGATGTCAAACCAGGTGCAGAGATTTATAATACCACAATTCCCAGTACGCTAAATTATTACATACTGGCTCAGTTCACAGTGGTATTGCTGATCACTACTCTCTTTCTTTTCGGAATAGATAAATATGCGATACATGCAAGAATTATCCTGTGTGCCTGGATACTTCTATCTGTAATGAGCCTTGGAGGTTTGTTTGAACTGAGAAAATGGGCGTTTTATCTTGAGATTGGGAGATTACTTTCTTTTGTCGTTCTCGTCGTTGCCTTTAGACATCAATGGTGGGGTGGCATCACTTTACCAGGATTGGCGATTGCCGTATTTAGCCTTGCATGGTTTCTTTTTTTTCGGAAGTTGTTTAACTATCGGATTGAGGGCAAATCAGATGTGGGGAAAACTGAAAATGCTGATTGTCAGTAGTTAAGTTGGCTATAATTCAGCTGCATTTCGCAGGTAATCAGTTGTTTCAAGTAAGAGGTTTCAGCTATTTTTCGGGCAGCGTTTTAAGCATAGATCGGATCAAATATCCTGGAACAAACTATCTCTCCATGAAACTTAAACTCATTATTTTTCTCACGTTATTCTTCGTTATTGGCTACCCTGCATGCCATTGCCCGGATTTTTATTTAATCACAGGTATTCAGAAGTTTTGGTTCTTTGAACGAGGAAGTCTGGATAGGATAGAAGGTGGGGAGATTATTGCTGACACACTTTACATTCACTTGATTCTGGATGTGGAATCATTTACCGATGCCGGAATCCCGGATTTAGGTCTTATGTCATCGGTTGAAGCTTTCACTTTCGACTGCGTGACGCCTTTGGCAAACTCCATTGAATCAATTATTTTCCTCAGCAGTAATGATTTTAATGAAATTCCCGCAGGTCAGTCATTGAATTCCAAGCTCAGAAATGCTGATTATAACATATCTGTAGATTCCACTACACTTTTCTTCAGTTCAGGACAATTCTATGATTCGAGCATGAGCTTTCAGTTTATTGAAAAACCAGTAAAACCTGACCATACTTTTAAAGTAGTGATTGTGGACAACGCAGGTAATGAATTTACTTACGATGCTCAACCACTGATATGGCATTAATCCTTCGAATGCTTTTTGTTTTTCTCGTTGGGATCAATCAGACAATATCCGCACAGGAAACATGGCTAAAAGATAATCTTGGATTGGATTTTGGGATCCCTGGTCCATCCTTGAAATTTCCATCAGTATCGCTTGGCATTTGGACAGCGGCTAGTGAAAGAAGTTGGTTGGGTTTGGAAGCAGGATATGGCGGTCGTGGCTTGCTCATCAAACGCAATAAATTCGATCGGACATATAGAGAATCCCATGAGAGGTATTTCGTTTCGACACAGTACGGTTATGTGATACGGAGCAAGTCTCAGTATATACATTATCTCACAATAGGTATGTACTATATGTCCATGAACGCCGAAATCGGTCGTGGTTTTATAGATGATATGCCTGCCGGAGCAATTACGGCGCACTCCGGAGCTGAATATCATGTATGGAGGCTTGGAATACTTCCTGGAACAGGAATACGTGCATTCACAGGATGTGTGAGTTTTAATGCACAGGTTCAGATTCCCATATATTATGAAGAGTCGTCTTTTGAGAATATTCAGAATCCATTACTTGTGGTTGACCTGGATCCGAATGAAGTACAGGAGTATCAGCACAAGGTATCCCATATTTCTGCCGGATTTGTGATCTCAATACGAGCGGGCCTTGTCTTCAAACGATCAAGGGACAAAAGTTTACTCCCGGGAAATAAAGATTGATTGGCGAATGCATCAACTTTTAATCATCCCATGTTCGATAGCATACACTGCCAGTTGCACCGGACTACTGAAGTTGAGTTTCTTCATGATATTCTTCTTGTGCGTATATACAGTGTGTGTACTGATGTTGAGTTGATTTGCGATCTCTTTAGCAATCAGGCCCTGCGCTGTAAGGATGACGATTTCGCGCTCACGTGGTGTCAATGAAGTGGGGGCGCAGTTATTGGTGTCACTGCCAAAGGATTTTTCCAATAAATAGTCTAATACCTTGCTACAGAAAAATTTACCACCGGTGCGGGCTGCTTCGATGCCATCCAGGATTTCATCTTCACCGCATTCTTTGGTAATAAAACATGAAATACCGGACTGGAGCACCTCATAGATTCGCTGTTTTTGTTCATCTGCTGTCATGATAAGTATTCCCACTGCAGGTGCGATGTCACGTACTTTGAGAACCGTACCAGGAGAAAAATGTCTCGGTTGATTGTAGTCCATGATCAGGACATCGGGAGGATCGTTCGCAAGGTGTTCGAGCAGTGATTTTTCATCATCGATTTCTGCTGCAATCCCGTATTCCGGTTTCTGGCTCTCTACGACCTGGCGCAATCCTTTGCGCATAAGGAACTGAGAATCTGCGATGCTGATCTTAAGTTTGTCCACTTCACCTGAGATTGAAGAGCCCAAAGATAGCGACAGGATAGCTTGAGCATGTTCGTATGCGCCGACTCATATGTTGATCTACGCTGTATTACCCGAGAATGGTCATGGGCTAGCTTGCGATAATCAGGCGCTTACTCAGCTTTGGAAGCCATCCCTGCCACACTCACAGGATGCTGGAAAAAGACATGCCCCATACAATTTCTGCATGAGGCATGCCTTGCAACACATTCCAGGTTGGTTCTAACATGTTGCACACGGAGAAAAGCTACAAAAATTATTCCACAAAGTCAGGTTCCTCCTTCTCGAATGGAGAATACAACACCTGGAATTGTAAATAACACTATCTTCCGCACCCCTGCCTGACCGAAAGGCAGGCCTTGATATCCAAAAATACCTTGAGTACCAAAGACCGCTACACCGCCCGTGGCGTATCTGCCACCAAAGATGAAGTCCATAAGGCTACTAGCAAGCTTGACAAAGGGCTCTACCCAAAGACATTCTGTAAAATCCTGCCCGATATCGCCGCGCATGATCCAGCCTGGTGTAACATCCTGCATGCAGATACC
>DATDQA010000085.1:0-16020 GCA_035292505.1 Saprospiraceae bacterium
CATGCATCAATACCGGATGATCATAGAAACCCGTGGCTATAGTCACTTTTTTTGACTGGTATCGTCCTTTTGTGGTTGCAACAGTAAAATCGTCATCATTCCCGGTTACGGCTGTGACACGTTCATAGTAGTGGATATTTAGTTTCCATTTTTCCTGCACCCTGCGGAAATATTCGAGCGCTTCAGTACGCGTAGGTTTTTCTCCATGAGAGATGAACGGTACATCGCCAATCTCAAGAAGTTTGGATGTGGAAAAGAAGGTCATGTTCGTCGGGAAGTGAAAAATGGTGTTGACGAGCATGCCTTTATCGAGCATGAGATATTTCAGGCCATGCTTTTCACATTCGATGCCAACGGTCATACCGAGAGCGCCGGCGCCGATGATGATGAGGTCATATCGCATCGAGTCTTGCATTGGTCTTGCCGTGTTTATCCAGTAACCACACTAATTTTCACGAAATAAATTACACTATCGCAGAGAAGTTATAAGGGCTTATTCGTGTATTCTCTTCTTCGTGTCCGTTCGTGTCGTTTTTAACTGCCGAAGCAAGCGTCCGCGTGCCGCCGTAGCTTCAGCGGAGGAGCAAGGCATGTCGTGGATATTCTTCTTGAATCATTACTCAAGCGTTATACCCTTATAGAATCCTAAATCCTCAGATGTCAGCATCTTCGTAATCCATGCTATCTGTCCTGTGTGATATGAAAAATGTTCGGTGACATGGATCAGTATCGTGATTCCCGATTCTTCGAATGTCTGGACAGCTCTTTTATTCACTAAGTCCTCTGGTGTGACATTATCAATCACAGGAATCAATTCCTGCATTGTCTGATTCAGTGTATTCCAAAGTTGTTCTTTTGAAAAATGCGTCCGCTCATCAAATTCCTGTTGACGTCTGCGATGATCTTCCTGTCCGCCAAGGCCGGTGAGGATCCATTGCCGTATATTACCGTTGAGATGGAGGATGAGATTGCCGATGCTGTTCGAACTTTCATTCGGGCGCCACCATACCTGATCATCTGTGAGTTTGTTCAGGCATGAGTGTATCCGAGCGAGGCATTCGCTATAGAGGCGGTGTTTGACTTCGCGGAGGAGGGCGGTCGTGATTTGTTGAGATTGATGCACAAGTTTATAAGAATATTAAAAGGAGGAGAAAGACAAGTACCTATTTCGAGATGAGATCAACAATAATATTTACCGCTGAGTTAATAACAGATGCGTGTACAGCACCTGCTCTCCGAATAATTATGTTTTTGTCTGCGGTGAAAATACGTGTTGGGCGTATAAATGAATCTACTGGCAATGACCCAACACTAAAATCTCCTTTATGTAGCGGCACCGTCAGGTCATCTTTGCCATGTTGTGATGTAATCTGACATAGAAGAATGTCGTCATCAGGTAAATCCGCCAACACTAAAGCGGGACGCCTTTTAGCATCCGATAAATCAGAAAATGGAAAAGGTATCACCACTACATCCCCTTTTATAAATCTTTCCATGCAATATCTTCTTCTGGTGTTGACCAATCTTTAGCCAGGGATTTCTCACTCGCCAAATAAGTCAATGGCTCATCCATCAGCAGCATGTCGTTGATGTTGCCATCAATTGTGAACGCAATCACCTCCACCTGCCTGCCAATATAGGATTTGGGCAAATTAATAGAAATGGTTTCCTGCTCCGGAATGATCACTCTCCGTATCATCTATAAATGTTTGTGTGTTACTGATTTTGGTTCAATATGCGAATTTTCATCAGGAGACTGCAAATTTAACTAATCTCTTAATGACTTGACAATATGAGTCCTCCGAAACTCCACACAATTTGTGCATCTACTTCACCGACTACTACGTTGAGGTAATCACTCCTCGCGATTAAGAATTAGCCCGAGCTGCGATTTCCCTGCTTCCCGTTACTTTGTGCCGCCATGTTTATTGCATCCGAGATTCGCAGCATCATTCATCCGTTAGAGGTTGTATTATACGATCCTGGTGCGCGTATCGAACGACTCAACATCGATAGCCGCCAGATCGCTGAAGGCAAAGGGATCTGCTTTGTAGCATTGAAAGGACTACGTAGCGACGGGCATCAATATCTGGAGCAAGTGTGGCAAACTGGCGTGCGGAACTTTATTGTGCTAGCGCATACCGTTATTCCCAACCTTCCTGAAAGCAATATCTTCCATGTCCCGGACACAATTCATGCGTTACAACAGCTTGCTGCTGCACATCGCATAAAGTTCTCCTTGAAATGCATTGGTGTCACAGGGAGTAATGGCAAGACATGGGTAAAAGAATGGCTCTATCAGCTTCTGGCGCCGGATTTCTTTATCGTAAAAAGCCCACGCAGTTATAATTCACAGATTGGTGTTCCTCTCTCGGTCTTGCAGATCCGCAAAGACCATACACTTGGCATCTTCGAAGCCGGTATCTCAAAGAAGGGAGAGATGGCCGGATTATCTGACATCATCCAACCAGACATTGGCATCCTTACGCATATGGGTGACGCACATCAGGCAGGCTTTGAATCGATGGAAGAAAAGCTGAGAGAAAAGCTGCAATTATTTAGGACTGTAAGGACAGTCGTCTATTGTGTGGATGAAGATTGGATATCAGATGTCGTGCATCGCACATGTTCTCATAAGACATTGCTTGCATGGAGCATGCTCGGCCGGGATGCAGATCTGAAAATCAATAATACGCATGTCCAATCAGGGTCCGCACAGGTTCAATATACGTATCATGCAATGATGGGCACATACCGGATCCCGTTTACAGATCAGGCATCGATCAGGAATAGTATTACATGCTGCATCGTAATGCTGCACATGGGTTATAAACCTGACGTAATTGCGGCACGGATGGAAGGAATGCACGCGATTGCCTTACGTCTCGCCATTCATCACCTGCCGGGCAACAGCGTGCTGATCAATGACTCGTATAGTCTGGATATGGGATCGTTGTCTGTCGCATTGGAGACCCTGCATCAGCACAGTACCGGTATGTCACGCACGGTGATCGTCTCAGATATCGATCATCAGCACGCAGGGTCGTATCCGGCTATGGCAGATCTCTTTGTCCACAAAGACATTGATCATGTCCTTGCGATCGGGAATGAAATCGGGCAGTTGGGCAAGCTGCTTCCTGCACAAATGACCTTCAGCGCGTTTGCGGATATGCAGACATTTGTGGAAAAGAAACCCTGGCAGTCATTGATGCCCGGAGCTTTTTTGTTAAAAGGTGCACGCAAATTTCAGTTTGAACACCTTGCTGAGCATATGCAGGGTCGCTATCATTCCGCTGTGTTGGAAATAGATCTCAATACACTCTTGAACAATTTGCAGTTTTTTGTTTCGCGCCTGCATCCGAAGACGAAAATCATTGCAATGGTCAAGGCGGCAGCATATGGAAGTGGTGGCGCCGAGATCGCAAGGTTTCTCGCTTTTCACAATGTGGCTGCTCTTGCCGTAGCCTATATCGATGAGGGTATTGACTTACGTCAGGGAGGTGTGTCGATTCCCATCCTGGTGATGAATCCAGATCCCTCGCGCGTAGATCAATTGTATGCACACAATCTCGAGCCCGAAGTATTTGATTTCTCTTTACTGAAGGCAATCGAAGCATACGGGAAGGACAATGCATTGTGTATTCATATCAAGGTCAATACCGGCATGCATCGACTTGGTTTTCATGCTTCCGATGCTCCTGCACTCCTGGATTGGCTAAATAATAATAACAAGATCAAAGTTACTTCCGTATTCACACATCTCGCAGCGGCCGGAGATCCAGGTGAACGAGAATTCACCCTGGCACAGATTGCAGAGTTCAATTCATTCTACTATAAACTTGTATCAGGTCTCAATTATAATCCAGATCGTCATGTCTTGAATACAAGCGGCGTATTATATTTTCCGGAGTATCAATACGAAGCTGTACGTCTCGGCATTGGTTTGTATGGTGCCGGAGTTGGTGAAATGGGCGGACAATTACAGGCAGTACATACTTTGAAAGCACGCATCTCTCAGATTCATGATATCGCGGCGGGCGCTTCTGTAGGATACGATCGCGCCTTCAAAGCACCACATGCGATGCGAATCGGTACCATTAATATTGGCTATGCTGATGGGTTACGTCGCTCTGCTGGGAATCAAAACTATTCTGTACACATCGATGGAAAACCTGCCGCTATTCTCGGCAAAGTGTGTATGGATATGACGATGATCGATCTCAGCGCACATACTGAAGCCCAGCCCGGCAATGAAGTCATCATCTTTGGACCAAATCTCCCGGTAGATGAACTGGCAAGAGTATGCGATACGATTCCCTATGAAATTCTGACGGGGATTTCGCAGAGAGTGGCGAGGGTGTTTGTATACTCCTGAGGGCGGAACGGCGGAAGGGCGGAACGAAACATTCTCAATTTCCAATTGTCAATACTTGTATTTACCTCATGTCCTCTTGCTGAAAAATTCTTCGTCGTGTCCATTCTTTTCGTTGTGATCGTGGTGATCGTCGTGTGAAACGAAAAACGCATACTATCTTTCATTGAGCATGCAACGATTAGCGCAACTCTTCAACGAACTTGATTCTACTACCGCGACGAATGCTAAGGTGGAGGCGCTTGTCAGGTATTTTGAAGATGTTCCTGATACAGACAAGATGTGGACGATAGCGATGCTTTCAGATCGTCGACCACCGCGTGGAGTGAATTACAGACTCCTTGGTACATGGGCATCAGAGATGGCGGGATTACCTGAGTGGCTGTTTGTGGAATCTTACCATGTAGTAGGTGATTATGCTGAGACCATTGCATTGTTGATTCCGGAAGAAACTTCAATGAATACGTCGTCGCGGTCTCTATCCGATTACATGCATCTCTTACTTTCCCTGAAAACAATAAGCGATCTGGAGAAAAAAGCTCTCATCACTCAAGTCTGGCAAGAACTCAATAAACAAGAGCGCTTTATTTTCAATAAACTCATCACCGGTGGATTGCGCATTGGTATTTCACAAAAGCTGATGATGCGTGCACTTGCACAATTCACCGGACAGGAGGAGAATGCAATTGCCGCACGGCTGATGGGAAACTGGGATCCTGTTTCGACGAATTTTCAGACGTTGATCCTTGGAGCGTATGAGGATGATCTGTCACGACCGTATCCGTTTTATCTCGCGTATGCATTGGATTTGGATCCGCAGGAACTTGGAGATCCGGGAGAGTGGTTTGCCGAGCGCAAATGGGATGGCATTCGCGGACAGCTTATTGTCCGAAGCGGGCAGCTCTTCTTGTGGACACGTGGCGAGGAACTGGTGACTGACAAGTATCCCGAATTTCATCCTTTAGCCCTTTTGCTGCCTTCTGGTACAGTGGTCGATGGCGAAATCCTTGCTTTTCGTGATGGCACTCCGTTGCCATTTCAGGATATGCAGAAGCGGATCGGCAGAAAGAATCTTACAAAGAAAATACTGCATGAAATTCCTGTACGGATGATTGTCTATGACGTGCTCGAATGGAAAGGTGAAGATATTCGTGCACAAACACAACGTGATCGGCGAGGTCTTTTGGAATCTCTTGTCTCTCAGCACTACGTGAAAGACATACTGATTCTTTCCGAACTCGTACACGAAGACACCTGGGAAGCATTGAATGCTCAACGGCTCGCGGCAAGGGTATACCACTGTGAGGGACTGATGCTTAAACGGCGTGATGCGTTGTATGAAGTTGGGCGTAAGCGCGGTGCATGGTGGAAATGGAAGATAGATCCGTACAGTGTGGATTGCGTGATGATCTATGCACAAAGAGGACATGGCAGACGTGCGAACATGTATACCGATTTTACTTTCGCTGTCTGGGATCAGGATCAACTCGTGCCATTTGCGAAGGCCTACTCAGGACTTTCTGATGAAGAATTAGAAGAGATCACACGCTGGGTAAATCAGAATACCATTGAAAGATTTGGACCAGTGAACATCGTGCCTCCGGTGCATGTGTTTGAGTTGCATTTCGAAGGAATTGGAAAATCGACCCGACATAAGTCCGGTATTGCAGTGCGATTTCCAAGGATTCATCGCTGGAGGCGCGACAAACTTGCAAAGGATGCGGATAGACTGGAGGATTTGATGAAGATGATCTGACGAGTGAAACAATTTTTGATTCTGGATTCTTAATTCCTTATACTCTTTTCACAAGTATGTGGGATATTTATTGTGCCATGAAAGTGTGGAATAAGAAAGTTGAAGAACAGCCAAAGCTTGAAATTGTGCCTGCTTATTGGGATCAGGTCATGGATATTGCAGTCTGGGTTTTGCTTGTTGGCATGATTAGCTTCCCTGCTTATCTGTTTGTTGTACCAACCGGCAGCAAGGACATGGAATCTACAAGCCTGATCTTCGCACTCCTCGGAATCAGCACCGTGATTGGATTTCATTATCTGAAACGATACCCACATCGCTTCAACTATCTCGCGCGTATTACTCCAGAAAACGCATTGCGTCAATATACTTTGGCATTACGCATGATGCGGATGCTTAATTTGGTCATGCTTCTTGTGTTTATCTCCATTCTCATCATGATGTATATACAAGACACTCAGGACAAACAACTGGATGAGGGATTGATCGTTATGTTCATCATGATTATAGGATTTATTCCGATGGGCTATTATTTGTGGAAGTCAATGGAGAAAAAACGTGCATCAGGGCGATTTTCTTAGGGTCGCTTCAGCCACACAGACGCTCGCAGGTCCTGCGGACGCTTCGAGGTCAAGCCCTCCCACGGAATCAACATTTCCTGCCTTTGGTCATACACCCTTTCCTTAGACTTCGCCTCAGCCTTAGCCTTCTTTCTATCTTCGTCCCTCGAAAAATCAGAATACAATTCCAAATGAAAGAAGTCTATATCATCTCCGCAATTCGCACACCAATCGGCAGCTTTGGAGGTGTCTTTGCAGGCTTAAGTGCTATACAACTTGGGTCATATGCAATCAAAGGCGCTCTTGAAAAAGCTGGAGTCAATCCTGGTGAAGTGAATGAAGTTTACTTCGGTAACGTGTGTTCCGCCAACCTCGGACAAGCTCCTGCGAGACAAGCCGCTCTTGGTGCCGGGATTCCGAACACTGTTCCCTGTACCACTATCAACAAAGTCTGTTCATCGGGTGCAAAATGCATCATGCTTGGCGCACAGAGCATTATGCTTGGTCATAATGATGTTGTCGTCGCTGGTGGCATGGAAAGCATGTCGAATGTGCCATTCTATGTCCCCAATGCACGATGGGGGTATAAATACGGTAACGGTGAACTCATCGATGGCCTTGCTAAAGATGGGCTCCTCGACGCATACGATCACCAGGCAATGGGTGTCAGCGCCGACAACACTGCTGTGGTGCATCGTATCACGCGTGAAGAACAAGATGCATTTGCAATACGCTCTTATCAACTTGCTGCAGAGACCACGAACACCGGAAAGTTCAAGGACGAAATTGTACCTGTTGGAGTACCGCAACGCAAAGGAGATCCACTGATCATCTCAGAAGATGAGGAATTCAAGAACGTCAACTTTGATAAGATCCCATCGTTACGTCCTGCATTTACAAAAGATGGTACCGTCACTGCTGCCAATGCTTCTACCATCAATGACGGCGCAGCGGCTGTTATCCTCATGAGCAAAGAAAAAATGGAGTCGCTTGGACTTAAGCCGATGGCACATATTTTATCTTTTGCGGATGCCGAGCAAGAACCGCAGTGGTTTACGACCTCTCCTGCAAAGGCTGCACCAATAGCACTCAAAAGAGCGAAGTTGACCTTGAATGATGTGGACTTCTTCGAAGTGAATGAGGCGTTTGCCGTAGTCACCCTGGCCTTCAATAAAATCCTGGAAATTGATCCTGAAAAAGTCAATGTCTTTGGCGGGGCTGTTTCACTCGGTCATCCACTTGGAGCATCCGGCGCTCGCATCGTGACGACTCTGAATAATGTCCTGCAACACAGGAGTGGAAAGATTGGTCTTGCAGCGATATGCAATGGGGGAGGTGGGGCATCGAGTATTGTGATTGAGAGGGTGTAAGAAGACAGCGAGAAGGCGAGAAGGTGAGAGAGCGAGAGTGGTTCCAAGTTCAAAGTTTAATGTTTGTGATCAAAGACCAATCAGCCATGTTTAAAAACATCCTGATAGCCATACTTCTGTTCTCTGGAATTGTCAACTTTACAGCACAGACTTCAGAAGAGATCTATGATATCCTGAAGTCTAAAGACAGTCTGTTATTCAATGCCGTCTTCGATTTGTGTGATAGTCTGACCGCGATAGCATTCATCAGCGAGGATTTTGAATTTTATCATGATCAATCCGGGATTACCAATTCGAAGGCTGGCTTTATGCAGAGTATTCAAAGTCTGTGCACATTGCCCTATGATCCAAGAAGAGAATTAGACCCCGAGAGCCTGGAGATGTTTCCGTTGTACAATGAAGGAAAACTCTATGGTGCAATTCAATCCGGTGTACATAAGTTTTACGCAAAAGAAGTCGAGAAGCATGAATACCTGACGAGTACTGCGCGTTTTACTCATTTGTGGATACTGGAGAATGGGGAGTGGAAGTTGAAACGCGTGCTTAGCTTTGATCATCAGGTGCCGGGGGATTAATGCAAAAATCTCATTCCAACTGGTAATGAAAAAAATACTTCTGTGTCTATGCCACTTGGACTTGATCATACTTTTTATAGACATGAGCCCGGCTATCTGAACTATCCGACACTGTACAATGCCTATTGGGACAGACATAGTAATGGTATCCTCGAAAATGCTTCACAACTTCAACGTAATAATGTCGCTGCCCTGATCGGGGATGATGGAATCGTTGCGACACCTGAAGATGCGATCCTCTTTCTCCAAGGCCTGATGGAAGGACGCTTATTATCATTGAGCACTTTAGACACGATGAAAATATGGGCTCTTGATAGCAAGGGCAATCCTGCATATGGCCTGGGTCTTGATCATGCCACATTTGCCGGAAAAACGGCGTATGGACATAGTGGCGGTGGAATTGGCGCAGGATGTCAGTTGTACTACTTCCCGGAACAACAGATCTATCTCTTCCTTGGTATCAATCTCGGGACAGTAACGGACAGCCCGATTCATAAAGATGTGGAGGCGATATTGGAGAAAATCTATCAAGTAGTGTTGGAGTAGGGAGTAATAACAGAACACATGGCTGCGACTAGATGATATAGTTCGTACTGCGGTATGTGATCTTCTTCTGAGGGCATTGTTTCCAATCAATGAGCTATCTTGTTTTGAAATAATAGACTTTTTCTCTAAATCAAGATTCATTGCATATGAAAGTTATCGAGAATCAGCATACAATCATTGCCTCCAAAACAGATCTGATTGTGTTCATTAAAAATATCTTGTATCCGCCGAAGCCGAACAAGAATCTTCGCGATGCAGCCAAAAAGTACATACTGGCCATCACAAAGACTTGACATGAAACACAAAAACAACAAAGAAGGTCAATCGGAAGCGACATCTGTTACTGTTAGCTATCTCTTGAATTTTGGTGTCAAATGCGGGGATCAACGAAGCCTCGAATTCTTCTTCTATACGAGCGACAAGGACAAGGCGATCAAACTGTCGGATATACTTCAGAAAGAATACGGCTACGAGATATACAAATTACATAAGACGCTTGACAAATGGGCGGTGATTGGCTTAACTACCCCTCAACCTATCCTCACAGAAATGGTGCAGGAATGGGCAGAAGAGATGTGCAAACTGGGAGATCGATATGAATGTGAGTTTGACGGGTGGGGGACTTTGGCGTGACTTATCCACGATTAAACGAATAGATCTGTTTTTTGATTCATTCACATCTTTCTTCTTTTACTGTAAATTCGTGTGCCAGCCTGTCGGCGTAGCAGAGTTCGTGTACAAATCCTTTTTAAAATTATGGTCAGACGAATCATAACTATAATATTTCTTGCTCTAACTATAAATGCGTATGCAACCACTTTCCAGGTAGGCTCGTCAAAACCTTATGTCTCTCCAAATGCATTGTATACATCAAATGTTGTTCAGGCAGGAGACACGATCGAAATCGATGGTGAAACGTATACCGGAACAGCTACTCTTGCAGTATGGAATAAGAACAACCTGTTTATCATTGGTGTGAATGGACGTCCGCATCTCATCGCAGATGGCACATATATTTTGGGAAAAGGTATCTGGGTCTTGTCTGGAAATAATATCACCGTGGAAAATGTTGAATTCTCTGATGCTTCTGTGCCTGATAATAACGGTGCCGGAATCAGATTGGATGGAATGGGCCTCACAGTGCGACATTGCTACTTCCATGAAAATGAAACCGGCATCCTCACCAATAATAACGGAGGTGACATCCTCATCGAATTCACAGAGTTTGATCACAACAGCTATGGTGATGGCTTTAGCCACAACCTGTACATCGGGCATGTGAATAGTCTGACCTTCCGCTTCAATTATTCACATCACGCCGTTGAAGGACATAATCTCAAATCGAGGGCGAATGAAAATTACATTTACTACAACCGGATCATGGACGAAGAAACCGGAGCCTCAAGCAGATTGATTGATTTGCCCAATGGAGGTTATTCCATCGTTATGGGAAATCTGTTAATGGAGGGTGAAAATTCTCCAAACAGCAACCTGGTAGGTTATGGGCAGGAAGGGTTATCTAATCCGGGACCGCATGAGTTCTATTTCATCAACAATACGCTGGTAAATAAAAGAATCGCATCAGGTCTCTATGTAGATATCGACGGTCAACCGGACGTGGTCAATATCATCAACAACATCTTCGCTGGTCCAGGTACGCTTACAAATGGACCAATCACAACCTTCGATCACAATCTTGTTGAAACAGTCATTGCGGACGTCGGTTTTGTGGACGAAGCGAACTTCGACTATCATCTCATATCCAATTCCCCGGCGATTGATTACGGAATCGAAGTCGATCCGGTGAATGGAAGTTCTCTGACACCGGAGTTCGGATACCTCCATCCTGTGGATTCTGAAACCAGATCATTGAATGGAACAATTGACGCAGGCGCATATGAGTATGCAACTTCAACAGCAATCCTGGATTTACAAGATCCGGATGTATTGATGTATCCGAATCCCACACAAGGAAAATTGGACGTGATCACACAGAGATCAATTTCTGCTGTGCTCGTACTGGATTGCAATGGCAGAGCTGTTATGACAGGACAAGACACAAAGAGCTTTGAAATGCCAGAATTACCCATCGGCCTGTATTTCGTCGCTCTTCGTTTTAGCGATGGATCACATGTAGTGAAAACACTCATTAAATCGTAGCCAATTCCCATTTGAATTTTCGGATGCTTCAAAAATCACACTGATGAGTAGACAGATTATCATTTCCTTCTCATTTCTTTTATTGCTCATCGCATGCTCGAAGAAAGAAACCGTCACCTCTGAAGTCAGCTCTCCTTCAGAAAATATTTCAATTGCATTTTTCCTGGACACACAAGGCGCGCCGCATTACCTTGTGAAACACAATAACACCCTGGTGATCGATACCTCGTCCATGGGATTCGATTTCAAAGATCAGCCTTCATTGCAGAAGGGCTTGAAAGTAGTTGATACAAAAACAAGCTCCTTTAATGAAACATGGGAGATGCCCTGGGGTGAACAACGTACAGTCGTGAATCACTACAATGAGCTGATTGTACACCTTGAAGAATTACAGGCACCGCAGCGCAAGTTCAGCGTCATCTTCCGGGCGTTTGATGATGGTATAGGATTCCGGTATGAATTCGGAGAACAGCCCGGAGTGGACACCGTCATCATCATGGACGAAAACACAGAGTTCAATCTTACAGGAGATCACCTCTGTTGGTGGGCGCCCGGAGACTGGGATATCTATGAACATCTGTACAATACTTCACCATTTTCGAAAATCGACGCGATCTCTAAACGCAATCATCCGAATCTTGCACAAACCTATATCCCCGAAAATGCGGTCAATACACCGCTGACGATGCGCACAGCGAATGGTTTGCATCTGAGTTTTCATGAAGCAGCACTCACCGACTATGCGGATATGACTTTGAAAGTAGATGCGAAAGATCTTTCCATGACGAGTGAACTCGTCGGTTCTGATCGTTTCGGATATAAAGTGAAACGCGCATTACCATTCCAGACACCATGGCGTACAATTCAAATCAGTGAGAAAGCAAAAGATCTGATTGCATCAAAGCTGATCCTGAATTTGAATGAGCCAAACAAGCTCGGAGATGTGTCGTGGTTTAAGCCGATGAAATATGTCGGTATCTGGTGGGAGATGCATCTTGGTGTCAGCACCTGGGACTATGTCGGTTCTCAGGACATGGGGGCATTCATTGATTTTTCGAAAATGAAACCTACGGGAAAGCATGGCGCGACGACGGAAAATGCAAAACGCTACATCGATTTTGCTGCTGCCAATGGATTTGGTGGTGTGTTAATTGAAGGATGGAATACAGGTTGGGAACGTTGGATCGGCTTTGATGACAGAGAAGGTGTGTTTGATTTTGTCACGCCGTATCCTGATTATGATCTGGAAGAAGTCGTGCGGTATTGTAAGGAGAAGGGCGTGAGCCTGATCATGCATCATGAGACATCATCTGCTCCACGCACCTATGATCAGCAACTCGACACAGCCTATACACTGATGAAACGCCTTGGAATCCATTCGGTCAAAACCGGCTATGTCGGAAAGATCATTCCTAAAGGCGAATATCATCATGGACAATGGATGATCAATCACTATCGAAAGGTATTTGAAACTGCTGCAAAATATCAGATTGCCGTCGATGTACATGAACCAATCAAGGACACGGGAGAGCGCCGGACTTTTCCGAATGCGATTGCACGGGAAGGATTACGTGGGCAGGAATTCAACGCATGGGCAACAGATGGTGGGAATCCTCCTGAGCATCTACCGATCGTAGCATTTACAAGA
Organism: Saprospiraceae bacterium; assembly: GCA_035292505.1. Taxonomy (GTDB): domain Bacteria; phylum Bacteroidota; class Bacteroidia; order Chitinophagales; family Saprospiraceae; genus DATDQA01. The sequence continues at coordinate 12,985 of DATDQA010000085.1, forward strand.
ATGCTTGGAGGGCCGATTGATTTCACACCGGGCGCCTTCGAGCTTTCGTTGAAAGACAAACCCAACAATCAGATCAATACGACACTTGCGCAGCAGCTTGCGCTCTATGTTGTGATTTATAGTCCAATACAAATGGCTTGTGATCTTCCGCAGAATTATGAAGGGCAGCCGGCATTTCAGTTTATCCATGATGTAGGTGTGGACTGGGAACAGACTGTAGTACTCGATGGAGAAGTCGGTGATTTTGTGACGATTGCAAGACAAGAGAAGGGGACAGGGAATTGGTTTCTTGGAAGTATTACGGATGAAAATGAACGTAGTCTAAAAATCAAATTCGATTTCCTTGAAGCAGGAAAGGAATATGATGCAGTGATCTACAAGGATGGTGCCGATGCGCATTGGAAGGACAATGCAACGAGTATTGAAATTGAGAAGGCCGTGATTACGAAGGATACGGAAAAGGAGTTCAGGCTTGCGCCTGGTGGGGGATTGGCGGTGAGTTTGGTTGTGAGAAAGTGAGAATGCGAGACAGTGAGATCCTTGCATCAATAGTTGCCATGGAATGAAATAGAAGAAAAGCTGGGCAGTTTCAAAAACGAAACGTGGGTAATATCTTTACAAACAAACATATTGAACTGGCCAAAGTCATTGTTATTGATCAAAGTTGACAGATAACTCAATAGAGAGTTACGCGATTTTGCACAGGAAGAAATTTTTGAATGTTCGTCTATTTCTTCTCCTTCTTAAAATTCACTTCCGCGATTTCCTTGTCCACCGGTTCCAGGCTGTTGAGATAGATATACAGCGCTTCGAGATCCTCATCACTCATCCTCGAAAACGGCCCCCAGTCCATTGGCGAATGCGGCAAAATTCTTCCCTGTCTGAAGCGGGCAATCCATTCTTCTTTTGTTTTAAATCTGGACAGAGTACTATTTGGATGTGGTGTGATGTTCGTGGTACGTGTCCATAGGGTCGTATCAATGTTGAGGGCCTTGTGTAATTCTACAAACGGCTCGAATTCCATTCCACCGGCAAACTCGGGACCTATCGCTTCATAGGTCATCAGATCACGTTCTGTATGGCATCCGACGCAATTGCAAACGAAACGGGCAAGATATTCACCGCGTTCAACAGTAGGAGCCATCGGGGGAGCCTGAGCAGGTGCCTCGGGATTCAAGATGGGTTTAAACGTTGGAGATATTGAACGTATGACCTTTCCCATGAATGTCCATTCTGGTTCGGGGACAGTATTCTGCACCGGACCGAGAGATTTCAGATAGGAAACGATTGCGACGAGATCATCGTCAGCCATATTCCAGAAGGGCATCATTAATGAAAGCGTTGCTGTGCCGTTGGGCTTTACGGCATGCCGCATCATCCTGAAGATCTGGCCATCTTCGTATTGTCCTAGCCCCGTTGTCTTATCTGGCGTCAGGTTGCGCGGATAAATTGCTCCCAAAGGGCCCATCGGAAACCGCACACCTCCCTTCAGAGCAACGGGTTCTCCTTTATCCGACTTGATTAAATCATCAACGCCTGAAACGTGGCAACTGATACAATGCGCAGGTCCGTTCACGAGGTACTGTCCGCGTGCAATGACTGCGGAATCCGTACTCACATGCAAATCCGGATACGGAATGTCGTATTTCTTGTTCCAGGAAAGCATGACGAAAGCCAGAAAGCCGACCACCGCGACAACGATGACCAGAAGAAGACCGAGGAGAATTTTCTTTAGCACGACGAGTGTGTTTTAATTGCTACAAGTATAGTAATTTGTTTTTCTGTACACATCACTCACCGAAAAAATTTCGTCACTGGGTTATCTGGTAGAAAATATAATAAAGAACGCTTACTCCCTCTACAATCTAACTACAACTCTGTATCTTAATGTTTTCACTTTACAAAGCTCTTGGTATGAGATTCCTGTTTCCTCTTCTTTTCACAATGACTTGCTTACCCCGTTGCACCCCTCCATCTCCACCGTTATCCGTTCCTGATTTCGACGCGGTCAGTCGCATCGCTTCAGGTACACCTGTCTCCGTTATGCTCACCACCTACAGCACCACACTTCCTGTCAATGGTCAAACCCGACTCCGTATTGCAATTGTCGATAGCCTGAGTAGAGAGATCACCTCACGAACAGATCCCATCCAGGTCTATGTGACCGGAAAAGGAAAAGTGACTGCACCAGATGGCAGCGATTTCGCCATGCTGACAGACACTGCAGGCATCCAATATGCAGTGTGTCAATTGAAGGATGGTTTGTGTCATCTCTTATTCATGGCCGGAACAGAACCAGATAAAGTAAAAGTCGAAGCACGTTCAGGAACACTCTGGCCTGGGGGGCACGAGATTCATACACTTGCGGATTTTGTGATGATGAAACCGAAGCCGGAGCAGTTGCCTCGCACCACGAAGAAATTAGATCAGATGATCGGCGCGGATATCTCATGGCTTCCACAACTGGAAGACAGGGGAAATACATTCAGCGAAGACAGTGTCGGGGTAGATGCGATGAAGCTCCTGCACGATCATGGATTCAACTACATCCGTCTGCGCATTTTTGTCAATCCCGAAAATGAAAAAGGCTATGCACCGGAGAAAGGATATTGCGGACTCACGTATACACTCGCGATGGCCAAGCGCGTCAAAGATGCCGGCATGCGATTACTCCTCGACTTCCACTACAGCGACTATTGGGCCGATCCTCAACAACAATACAAACCGCTTCGATGGGAAACTCTCGATTTTGAGACTCTCAAAGACTCGGTGAGAACGTATACGACGAATGTGTTGCGCGCACTGAAAGCACAGCGTACCTCTCCTGCGATGGTGCAGATCGGAAATGAAATCAATCATGGACTGCTCTGGCCAGATGGACATATCGGCAATGCCGATAAACTGGCAGGACTCCTGAAAGCGGGTGTAGAAGGGACAAAAGCGGTAGATCCTGACATACCCATCATGATGCATATCGCTCTCGGTGGACAGAATGATGAATCTGTCTTCTGGCTGGACAATATGCTTGCGCGTGGT
>DATDQA010000086.1:0-9897 GCA_035292505.1 Saprospiraceae bacterium
AAACAGCTGTCCCGATGCTCTCCTCGTTCGGTCAGGGATGTCCGTTATTGGCTGCTTGCCCTGTAGAATTGCTCTGCATGGCTTGCCATAAAGGCGACTGAAACGAGTCCTTCAGGGTTTGCAGTTGGCTGCTTGTCCTAAAGTTGAGTGCAGTAAGTGCTTCAGGGTTGACTATTTACTGATAACAGATCGCTAATTGCTGTTCGCGGCTAAAGTCGGCTTTCCCGATTTCTCCCCTTTCTCCGACTTTGCCGATTTTACCGGTTTTATCATTTCGCTGATTCAAGGTAACATTGCACATGTGGGTGAACACACGAATTATAGTATGCAGGACACATGGGTATTATGACATGCAGGGCGGACACATAGGTCCGCCGCTACGAATTCTTATCCTATTTTATCCGGCTTCTGCTGTTCCCCGGTTTCACCGATTTTACCGGTTTCTCCATTTCCTCTATTTCCTCTATTTCCCCGATTTTACCATTTCTTATGCGAGCACTTGTAATTTCCGGCGGAGCAAGTAAAGGAGCGTTTGCCGGTGGCGTGAGTGAGTATCTCATTTGCGAACTTGGAAGGCACTATGATATTTTCTGCGGTACGAGTACAGGTAGTCTTCTTGTACCGCTGCTCGCAGCTGGGGAAGTAGAAAGAGCTAAACAGGTGTATTGCAATGTCAGACAGACGGATATTTTTAGCAATTGTCCCTTTGTCATTAAAAAGACATCAAAAGGTTTTCGCACCGGCTTCAACCATGCGGGCATACTCTGGCAGTTTATCAAAGGAAAAAAGACCCTGGGAGAAAGCAAGAGCCTGCGTCAATTGATCAGGCGTACAATTACCCCGGAAGTATTTGCAACTCTGCACGCGCGTAGTGCCGAAGTCATCATTACAGTTGCGAACCTGACAAACAATGTGATCGAATACAAATATGCGCGCGACTATGACTACGATGAGTTTTGTGAATGGATCTGGATCTCCGCAAATATGGTCCCGTTTATGACTCTGGTTACTAAAAACGGATGCGAGTATGGCGATGGCGGCTTTGGAAATCTGATTCCCATACAAGAAGCCATTAATATCGGCGCTACAGAACTGGATGTCGTCATCCTTAATCCCCGGCATTTGACCCAAAAGATGCCTCCTTCCACAAGTGCCTTCCACTTGTTGATGAAAGGATTCCACTTTATGCTTCACCAGATCGGACAGGACGATATCAATATGGCACTCCTTGAGAGCAGGTATACAGGTATTAAAATTCATCTCATTCATACCCCAAAACTTCTCACGGATAACTCGTTTGTCTTTGATCCGGATCAAATGAAAGGCTGGTGGCAAGAGGGGTACGACTATGCGCGATTTCTTTTTTCAGATTCAAAGGAGGAATGAAAGGTTGCCGATGGATACACACAATGTTTATGGGAGCGCCTATTACCGGAGACCTAAGTGGCTTTCATCGTGGGGATGCGAACCGTTTAAACCGTTTAAACCGTTCGAACGGCTAATTCCGCGTCAATCCTGATTCCCTTTTCGTGGCTCTTCGAACAGCTAATCCCCCAAAATGGCTTACACGGTGGGGTGCGAACCGTTTAAACCGTTTGAACCGTTTAAACCGTTCGAACGGCTAATTCCGCGTCAATCCTGATTCCCTTTTCGTGACAACGAACGGCAAATCCCAAAAAGGCCCTTCGAAACAATATAATCGGGCTGCCTGATCCTTAACACCAGTCCAACTTTTGCACCGACTGAGATAAAACGATCGATTTTTGTTACTTTTCAAAACCTGAAGTCGTCGGTGTTGTTTCAGATAGTTATCAATTCAAACCTCTCTCTATGAATACGAAAGTGACTAATGTTGGCAGGTTTACAGCGGAATTGCCGTTTCGCATGAGTGTCAGTTTTCAGCCTCTTTTCGATTACTGGCGAGAAATTGCGGCCGATCCTGACCCTTTAAAAAGCGGGGTTGCACAGACCCTCTTGAAGAAATTGGCAGGTGCCCCTGAGCTTGCAAAGCCCTTTGATGATTACACCCTCCTGGAGAAATATGCAGACGAAATCAAAGAATTATTTGCCCCTCTTTTTCCGGAACCGCTTCAGACGAACGAGATCAAAGCGCTGAGTATGCCCTTCACGGGGTATACTTTCAATCCTACACGTCGGTTTCAAAAGATCCAGGATCGCGCCGGAAGTGACTATCAATGGAAGATGAGCGATTTTGATGTGGATCAGGTCTATGTGACCGCAGCAATAGCAGTGTTAAACACCTTCTATAATGCCGGCATTGATTACAAACGTCCATTTTATTTCGATATGCCCGATACGGTGACGGGAATCAGCCGCCGATATCGCGCCTTCTTTAATGCAGACTTCGTCACGTTTCATCCAAATGAACTCACAAGACCTCTGGCAGCTGATGACATACGCTTATTGACAGAAAACTTTCATGATATCGCTCTGTGGAAAACTAAAATTCCACCCAATAGCTACGATTTCGAGGGCTTTGGCCTTATCTCCCTCTTTGATGTCACAGAGGAAGAAGCCTTGTCGTCGATGAAAAACAGTCTCTTGCAAAAACATGCACTGCAATCCAAAACATACCGCCAGGAACTTTCTATGCACATGCAAGCCTATCTCAATCTCAAAGACGTCGAAGTAGGATTTGCATCCTTTGATGAAACAACAAAGAAAGTCCACGTCATGGGTGAAAACGATCCATCTTGTTTCACAGTCACGACCGATGGTATCCTGGATTCTTCCGATTGCTTTTGTGACATCTCTTATCATGAAGTCTTTGATAAGCATGGCATGTATATCGTCTCTGATGTGACAAAGTTTGCTCATAAGGATAGTCCACTCATTGACCGGATGCGCAACATGGGGATCCGGAGTTTCATCGTTGCACCTTTAATGTATGATGAGAAAGTCGTCGGCTTCCTGGAAGTGGCCTCGGAGACGATAGGTGTTCTTAATTCTGTTGTGGCAAGTAAACTCGGTAATATTCTGCCGATGTACACAGTAGCCATGCAACGCGCACTCGATGAACGCGAGACTCAACTCGAAGCTATCGTCCAGGAGAAGTTTACCGCATTACATCCGTCAGTCGCATGGCGATTTTTTGAAGTAGCGGAAAATGTCTTAAATAGGAGAGCTCAAAATCTTTCTGATCCAATGGATGAAGTTGTGTTCAGAGATGTTGTACCATTGTACGGACAGTTTGACATCAGGGGCTCCTCTACAGCAAGAAACGAAGCAATTCAGGCGGATCTGATTAAACAACTCTGCCATGCCGAAAGCGTCATGGATGCGGCCAGGAACACAAACAAATTACCTATCTATGATCATCTGAGATTCCGGATTCAGAAATACCGTAAAGAATTACAGAATGGCATCAATGCAGGCGATGAAGTCAAGATCCTGGACTTTCTCAAATCGGAGATATATCCCGTGTTCAATCATCTCTCAGCAATGAATCCTGAGTTGGAGAAAGTCGTATTAGACTATATGCAAAGTCTCGATCCTGAGCTGCATGTCGTCTATGAAGAACGCAAGCGGTACGAATCTTCGGTGACGCAGATCAATGAGTTTGTTTCTGCTCTCGTAGAAACAGAACAAGCGAAAGCGCAGGGTATGTATCCACATTATTTTGAGAAATACAAGACGGATGGCGTGGAGTACAACTTATATATGGGTCAAAGCCTGCAGCCGGTAAGACCGTATGATCCTTTGTACCTCCGGAATCTGCGTTTGTGGCAACTGTTACTCACAGCACATGTTGAAAACCGGATACATACGATGCAAGCCACTCTGCCCATGAAACTGGAGATTACTTCATTGATACTTGCACACAATAGTCCGCTGTCTATCAAATTCAGACAGGATGAAAAGAAATTTGATGTCGATGGTGCCTATAACATCCGCTATGAAATCATGAAGAAACGGATCGACAAAGCGTATGTCAAAAACACGCAAGAGCGCGCTACACAACCAGGGAAGATTGTCATCGTCTACTCCCAGGACGAAGAAGCGACTGAGTACACGCAATACCTTGAGTATCTCCGGGCACTCGGCGTCGTCCAGGATCGGATTGAACGCTTAGAACTGGAAGATCTGCAAGGCACATCGGGGCTAAAAGCACTCCGGGTGGATCTGATCTATTCGGATGCCTCAACACTGAATCTTGCAGAGATTTATGACAAGCAGAGAGCATAGGACATAGGGCAAAGAGCAGATGGGAGCATAGCGGACATCCCGACGGAGTGGAACGAGCATCGGGAGAGTATAAGGCAAAAAGCAGATGGGAGTATAGCAGACATCCCGATCGAGTAGAACGAGCATCGGGAGAGCATAGGGCAGGGCAAAGAGCAGAGAGGCGAACTGTTTTGGACTTAATACCTTGATATTCTCATTTTGATTTTTTCAATGTTTTTACTTTATAGGGACTGCCGTCCTTTGACAAATACACCAGCAATTTTATGTTCGGACCATAGGTCATAAACCCTCCTCTCCGCGTGGTGTTCATGATCTGCACATCGACTTCTTTCAGTACATAGTAGTAGGCAATATCAATACCCGCATGAAACTCAATGCGACGGCCTGGAAATGAAATCAGATTGGGTTCAAGCATGGCGTATGCTCCATGTCTGCCATTCCATCCGAAGTATCCAAGGTGCCAGCGAAACATCGGGCTTCTTGGATCAAGTCCCGGTATGTTCGCAAAGACTGCATAGTAGACTCCGATGCGTCCGTAATCATGTTGCCAATGTGTATCGAACATGGCATGGATACCACCGCTGATTTTTCCTTTTTCTGCAGATTCAATATTCAGACCGAGCGTCCCGATGCCTTGTTTAGGCACGAGTTTATCATCTCTCAGATCGTCATATCGGCCTTTGGCGAGCACCAATAGCCCACTGAGAGTTGGTGTGACAGATACATACCGCTGTGCGTCGACGAAATTATTGGCACATACACTAATGACTAAACAAATAGCGAAGCGCATACGGATTTATTTTGGCACGATCGTACGTGTCTTGAATACGCCTTGCTCCAGGTCACCAAATTTCTTCCACACTTCGTCCATATAGTAAAGCCTCATCTGCATTTCAAAGGAGATGTCATACTGCCAGGCGTTGCCGAGATCTTCTTTTGAGTATGCACTGACTCTTATGAAAGCATCAACTGGTTGAGTGACGCGATTGTGGACCAACACTACGTTCTTGGACTGGAGATATGGATCACCGAGGCCGACAACTTCATCCGTATTGCATGAATAGGCCAGGTGAAAATCATACCCAAAGCGATCAGCATCATTTCTTAAAGGCAATGCATAAACGTCTTGTAATTCATCAAGCTCCTTCTTAAATACAAATGAATCAACCGGTACAGGAGGCCCTGTTATTGATATAGTCCAGGTGTATGGGGCATTAACGCCACTTTCTATTTTAAACAATTGAAATGCCAGACCTTTTTCTTCAATAGGAGGAGGATTGGTCTGATCAAACACAGGGTTGTCTGCAGGTGTTGTATAAGAATTATAATACCCCGCAAGGTGAACATAATCATCCACTTCTGCAGACAAACAAAGATCAAATCCATTAACAACTCCAGAGAAGTAAGCGTATGTCCTGACATCAGTGCAACTATATTCCACATCTTGAATACACCGAGTTTCCCAGTTTACTGGTTCTTTACAGGAATAGAGAATTAATATACATATTGAAATTGACATGCATATTAAAAAGTCGTTGATAAAAAATTTCATAACTTTCATAGAATAGTATCACCTTCCAGAGTAAAGAACTGGAAGGTGATAGATTAATAAATATTAAGGAATGATGTCGTCAATTGTTACAGTAATGCAGTATGTCGTTTCTAAAGCCTGTCCTCCTGTACAATTCACATAGTATTCAATACACAGTTCCCCTGTTTCTTCGTCGTCCCAGGTCACTGTGACCGAATTACTCGTCTCAGATTCGATAGTACCATTCGTTATCGTGAAATCAATAACATATCTATCAAGATTCACTCCTACAACATAGTAGACATATTCGAGTATTTCACCGGTTTCCCAAGCTACTATCGGACCACCTGACAAAAAAAGCTGTAATGGAGTAATGGACAATAAGTAAAGATTATAGGATCTTTGAAATGCAGGAGGATTCTCCGAAGGTTCCTCACAAATTGGCGAGATTTGAACATTTAACATTGAAGCAGAACTTACATGAGTTATGGTTAGAGCAGGAGCAGTTGGATAGGTAGTTGCTATGCTCGGGTTACCATTAGTATTGATCCAATCCAGCTGATCAATATCTTCCCCAAAACCCCATGGAGTGAACCTCGCTCTCGGTTGGCACCCAATGGGATACGCGGTTACTGCATCGATTCCATCACAATTCACGCATATGCAACCATCACCAAATACCCCATAGAAAATACCCGCAACAGCACCTATGGCAGCGCCAATTGGATGGATGTTTGTCCCAACACAACTGAGCACAAATGTCAGAGTCGATAAATCAAATTGAAAACTCTCCCAGGGAAAATCTCCTTCTATGATATTTCCAACATTACAACCTATCGTAGCTCCAACAATTGCAGACAGTAACGTATTCAATGAAAACAGGCAATCGATGCGATCCCAAAAACTGCATTCTGATGATCGCGTCTCTATGCCAGATCCTCCACCATCAGTTAAATAACCGAGATCTTCCGCGACCTCCGAATAATACTGCATTGCATTTCGAAAGGTTTGAAATACCGACAATACCAAGTAACGTCCATAACATGACTCTTCATCTGCTTCACGAGCTTCCTCTATCTCGTCACGCAACCAGGTGATTGTCTCATCAAGATCTTCAGGAATGGCCAGTCTTGAAGCAAGATCTTCGAATTTTCCCTTAGCATATTCATCAATCAACTCAGCTTCTTCCAAATCACCCAAAGCTTGAGCAAAAGTTCTGCCTTCCAACTCCTCAAGCAGCTCGTCCATATGATCGACAAAATTCTCCTTCAGAGGACTTGGTAGCATATCCTCTGGAGCATAGGAGCCTCTGTAAAACTTCAGGTACTCGTAAGCAAGAATTGTGGGGTCAATCGAGTTTGGATCATAAGGTACCACGGTACACGAGGTTCTTGTGGTTACTGGGTTAGGGTCTTCGATCTGCGGAACCACCGTTGGCATCTTCAGATCAGCTTTTTGGCATGAGCCAAAAAGGAGAAGGAGTATAATTACCCCCCCCCCGAGGGATTAAACTGAAAGTTTTCATAACAGGTAGTTTTAAGTGAAAAAAAAAGATTTAGCTTGATAATGAGGGGAAGAGACTTAAAACTGGTGGCCAATGTAACGAAATAATGAATGAAAAACAAGAGGCCCAATGAAAACAGAAGCTCTTTTTGTATAGAAGCAGACATTTTAACAAATGGGGACTCGTGTCTGATTCAGACTTACACACTGCTGGCTGATGTATGAAAAGGTCGGAAGCTAATTTGATTGCGCTGAAGCCCCGAAGCTTTTTATCCGCTATTACCCCGAGCTAGTGCCGCCGCAGTGCTCCTACGCTGAAGCTTTTGCTCAAGCGTGCTGCGGACTTGGTCACCTTTGGCGGACGCAGTCCGATGAAAGCTTCAGCGCTCGCGGAAAGCACGGGTAATTTATGAAAGTCCGATTTACCTGCATTAACATTTAATCTGTATCACCGGTTTTTCCGGTTTTACCCCTTTCACCGTCTTTACCGGATTCACCGGTTTTCCCGATTTCACCGACTTCACCGGCTTCACCGGTTTTTCCGGTTTTACCGATTTCGCCGGTTCCCCGGATCCTGAGCATGTCGAAGGACTGGTTTGACCCTTTTCGTATTTTACACGCATGCCTGAGGTCATTGCACACTCCCTGTTTACGGATTTCGATATTTCCCTTTTTATGACTGGCAAGCACTTTCATCTTTTCAGGAAGATGGGGGCACATCCGGTCGAAGTCGATGGTACGGCTGGTGTCTACTTCGCGACCTACGCGCCTACGGCGAAGAAGGTCTCAATCTCCGGTGATTTTTCGGAATGGAAACCTCTGACCCTTCTCCCTCGCTGGGATAGTTCTGGTATCTGGGAAGGATTTATTCCTGGTGCAGCAATCTGGCAGAAGTACAAGTACATCATCCGCCCTGCCGGAGTGAAGTACAAACTGGAGAAAGCAGATCCGTATGCACGGTATGCCGAAGTTCCCTCACGTACCGCCTCCATCATCTGGCAGGATCAGTATCACTGGCATGACAAGAAATGGATGGCCGACCGGGTATGGAATAATGGTCTATCCGCTCCGATGTCCATCTATGAGATGCATCCTGGTTCATGGAAACATCATGCCACAGAGAATCGTCCGCTGACTTACCTGGAGCTCGCAGAACAACTACCAGACTATCTCGCAGAACTGGGATTCACACATGTGGAATTCATGCCGGTGATGGAGCATCCCTATCCGCCATCATGGGGATACCAAATCACCGGCTTTTTCGCCCCAACGAGTCGCTTTGGAACTCCATCCGATTTCAAGACGCTGGTGAATGCCTTGCACATGGCGGGTGTCGGTGTGATCCTCGATTGGGTGCCCTCGCATTTTCCCCGTGACGGTCATGGGCTCGCTAAGTTTGACGGCTCATGTGTATATGAGCATCCCGACTGGCGCAAAGGATATCATCCGGATTGGGATAGCCTGATCTTCAACTATGGACGTCCGGAAGTCCGTGGCTTCCTCATCAGCAATGCACTCTTTTGGCTGGAAGAATTTCACATTGATGGACTGCGTGTAGATGCTGTGGCTTCGATGCTCTATCTGGATTATAGCAGGAAAGAAGGAGAATGGGAGCCAAATATCCATGGAGGTCGTGAAAACCTGGATGTGATATCATTTCTGAAAGAATTGAATGAAACCGTGTATACAAACCATCCTGATGTGCAAATGATCGCCGAAGAGTCGACAGCGTTTCCATTGGTCTCGCATCCAGTCTATCTCGGTGGATTAGGATTTGGCATGAAATGGATGATGGGATGGATGCATGATACATTGAACTACTTTAAGAATCCGACGATTTACCGGAAATTTCATCATGGTGGTATGAGCTTCAGCATTTATTATGGTTTCTCAGAGAACTATGTGCTCCCGTTTTCTCATGATGAAGTCGTCCATGGTAAAGCATCACTCTTGCATAAGATGCCGGGAGATGACTGGCAGAAGTTTGCCAATCTACGTTTGCTCTATTGTTATATGTACACGCATCCGGGAGCTAAGTTGTTGTTTATGGGGGGAGAGATTGCACAACGCAGTGAATGGAACTATGCAGATCAGCTCGAATGGGAATTATTGGAATACGAGCCTCACCGCGGTATTCAGAAACTTGTACGTGATCTCAATAAATTGTTCAAAGAACACAATGCCTTGCATGAGATCAATTATGATTTCGAAGGATTTGAATGGATCGATTTCTCTGACAATGATCAATGCATTCTTGCTTTTCTGCGCAAGGGTAGAAAGGAAAAGAATAACCTTGTCGTCGTCTGCAATTTTACGGAGGTCCCAAGGTCAAACTATCAGGTCGGTGTACCAAAAGCACATGCCTGGAAAGAGATCTTCAACTCCGACGCAGAAAAGTATGGTGGAAGCGGGGTCCTGAATGAAAATGAGCTCCTTCCCACAAAGGAAGTCTATCACGGATATGATTATTCTATTCGCCTGACATTACCGCCTCTGGGAGTGACGGTATTAGAAAAGGCAGAAGGCCTGCCTGCCGGTCAGGCAGGGAAGAAGGGTAGTAAGGATCAAGGAAAGAAAGGCGGAAAAGAAGTCAAAATGTCCGCCTGAATGCGTTCAGCTCGAGCAAGTAAAATGCAAAAGTCTGACGCCTAAAGGTC
>DATDQA010000087.1:0-18448 GCA_035292505.1 Saprospiraceae bacterium
GATTCGTGAAAGATCATCTGAGTGCCGTTAACGCTTCCTGTATCGAAGAGATCTTTGCCATTCCGTCCTCGAGCTTCTTCCGTTCGCGAGCCACTATGTCAGGGTCTGCATTTACAACAAAGCGTTCGTTGCTGAGCTTCTTTTCTATCGATGAAACGAATCCACGCAGGTACTCAAGTTCCTTGGTGAGTTTTTCTTTTTCCTCTTCAGGGTTTCGTTCGATTGGAAGATCAAGCAAATACTTTTCCTTACCCACCAGGATCTGTAAGGCACCTTCAGGCGCAGCCGTAGTTGTGATCACATTGTCCAACTGAGAAAGTTTGCATATCAACGCGATGCTTCCATCAACCTGAATCAGCGGGTTTGAAGATGCGTAGAGTGTCAGTTGTCTACTGTTCGGGACATTGTGTTGATTCCGCAATTCCCGGATACCCGTCACCAGTGTGCGGAGGTCTTCCATTTGCTCCAATATCTTCTCATCAGCGCTTTGTACGGAAGGATATTTCGCCGACATGCAGTCTTCTCCTGTTTTTCTGTCTTTCAACTGATGCCAGAGTTCTTCAGTGATAAAAGGCATGAATGGATGCAGGAGTATGCAAATTGACTCGAACGCATCCAATGTAAAATGCATGGTTTTGCGATCCAAGGGTTGGCCATATTGAGGCTTGACCATTTCAAGAAACCACGAACAGAAATCACTCCAGACAAATGAATACAGGCTCATCAATGCATCAGAGAGTCTGTACTGCGTGAACTTCTCCGAGATATCGGGAATCGTCTTCGCAAGCAGAGCTTCAAACCATACGCAAGCGAGTGCATTCGCATGCGCGATAGTTTCATCGTCGCTTCTGCTCTCCCGCTTAGGCGGGATGTCCGCTGCGCTCCCATCTGCTTTTTGCTCTTTGTCCTCTGCTCTCGCCCATCCTTTTACCAGACGAAGTGCATTCCAGAGTTTATTACAGAAGTTGCGACCCTGCTCACATAGTTTTTCATCAAAGAGCAAGTCTCCTCCTGCGGGTGACGAAGAAAGAATACCGAAACGCACTCCATCGGCTCCATAGTCGTCAATGAGCTTCAGCGCATCGGGACTGTTGCCTAAAGACTTACTCATCTTCCGGCGTTGCTTGTCACGCACCATCCCGGTGAAATAGACATGATCAAATGGACGCTGACCAATGTATTCATAGCCTGACATGATCATGCGCGCTACCCAAAGAAAAATAATATCCCAGCCGGTGACCAGGACTTTGGTGGGATAATAGTATTTGAATTCTGCGTTGCCATCGAAGCCATTAAACACGGTGATCGGCCAAAGCCAGGAAGAAAACCAGGTATCGACGACATCATCATCTTGTCTCAGATCTTTTAGAGTAAGCTTTGTATTCCCTGTTTTTGCAATCGCAAGTGTTAACGCTTCTTCTGCTGTTTCCGCTACCACTACTTCTGCCTCCTCCTCGTTTCCGATGTAGTATGCTGGAATGCGTTGACCCCACCAGAGTTGACGTGAGATACACCAGTCACGGATATTTTCCATCCAGTGCCGATAGACATTCTGATATTTCTCGGGAAAGAATTGAATTTCTCCATTCAACACAGACTCCAACGCCGGTTTTGCAAGCGATTTCATATCCACATACCATTGCAGGGAGAGTCGGGGCTCAACAATCACATTGGTACGCTCAGAACGGCCAACAGCATGACGATAGATCTCGGTTTTTTCGAGTAGTCCGAGCTCTTCAATTTTCTGCGTCATATGTTTCCGCGCGACATCACGATCTTCTCCGATAAAATGTCCCGCGATTTCAGCCATCGTACCATCAGCGTTCAGAACATCAATGATAGGTAGCCTATGACGCAGACCTACTTCATAGTCATTCGGATCATGAGCAGGTGTGATCTTCAATGCACCCGTACCAAATTCACGATCGACATAACTATCTGCAATGATGGGAATTAATCTGTTGGCGACCGGTACGATGACCTTCTTTCCGATCAGATGAGCGTAACGTGGGTCATCAGAATGCACAGCGATCGCAGTATCGCCAAGGATTGTTTCGGGACGTGTTGTAGCAACTGTGATATGAGCATTTTCACCATCAACAGGATAGCGTACATAGTGAAGTGTCGTATCCTCATCATTATAGATCACCTCTTCATTCGACAGTACTGTCTTCGCCTGTGGATCCCAGTTAACCATGCGATGACCGCGATAGATCTTGTCCTTCCGATAGAGATCGACAAACACCTTGATGACAGCTTCGGATCTGCTTTTGTCCATCGTAAACGCAGTGCGTTCCCAATCACATGAGGCTCCCAGACGCCGCAATTGTTGCAGGATAATCCCTCCATATTTCTCACGCCACTCCCAGGCATACTGCATAAACTGATCCCGTGTGAGATCGTATTTTTTGATTCCTTTTTCCCGAAGCATCTGCACCACTTTCGCTTCGGTAGCGATGGATGCATGATCTGTACCCGGAACCCAACAGACATTCTTTCCATCGAGTCTTGCTTTACGCGCGAGGATATCCTGCACCGAGTTATTGAGAATATGACCCATGTGCAACACACCTGTGACGTTCGGTGGTGGGATCACAATACTGTATGGTTCACGATCATCAGGTACCGAATGAAAATATCCTGCCTGCTCCCAGTGTGCATACCAGCGTGCCTCTATGTCCTTAGGGTCGTATCGCTTTGAAAGTTCCATAGTTATCAATGAAGCGGCCAAAGATAAAGGGATAAAGGGATCAACGGATCAACCTCAGTCCTCAGTCTTCAGTCCTCAGTCAGAAATCTTTCCGTTCGTTGTGATCCCTGGACGGCAGGCAGGGTCGTGTGCAACTGATTTGCATCAAAAACACGCCAAAAGTGTTATACTTTGCATCTATGGGCAAAGACGCACAGGTGATGACTGCGGAGAAACTCATCAAAGACTGTAAAGCCGGGGATCCGACCGCGCAGAAGGCTCTTTATGAACAGTGGGGCCCTCTTCTACTTGGTGTTGTTCGGCGATATCTTTCCCGCACTGAGGATGCAGAGGATGTTTTCGTGGAGGGGATGTTCAAGATTCTAACAAAAATTCAGACGTTTCGTGAAGAAGGCAGCTTTGAAGGATGGATGAAACGGATCATGGTAAACGAGGCATTGATGTTTTTGAGAAAGCAACACAATTTTCATCTCGTTCGTGAAATCGAGCCGAGTGATCTCCACGAGACGGCCACTATTGAATACACTCTGCAGGCAGAAGATATCCTGAAGATACTGGATCAGCTTCCGGACGGATATCGCACTGTGTTCAATTTGTATGTCATCGAAGGATACAAACACAGGGAGATCGCAGAGATTCTCGGCATCAGTATCAATACTTCAAAATCTCAACTGATCCTTGCAAAGAAACGCATGCAGGAACTCTTAAAAAAAAACAGGCTGACTAAAACCGGATAAATCATGAAAGACATGGAATCTCAATTTCTCGAGCATTCAAAGACAATCAGGATCACGCCGCATGCCAGGACATGGGAGCGGCTCGAAGCAAAGTTGCATGCGCAGCGCGGTCATAGAAGATTATTCACTGCGCGCCTGATCGGAATTGCAGCCGCAATACTCTGTCTGGTTGCTGTCTCAGCGGGATTGTTCTTTTATACGCGATGGCAGGATGCAGAGAACTCCATGCAATATAGCCTGTCGCTCGAAGAACTACAGGTGACTACCGCGAAGGCTGAGAGTATTTATGATGTGGAAAGGATACGCAGGTACTATATCGAAGTATCCAGGCACAATTGAAATGTTATATTGGCCTTCCTGCTTCTTACAATACACTGTATCGTCATCCTGTCCATCCAATCCTTCAAAACGACATACCGGTCTATTAGCCCGCGATACCCACCCGGTTAAATATGTGATCTTCAGATTCTGAAGCTCAACTAAAACAATAATCCGGATTCTGTATTTCACTTTCTGACAAGTAAAACAGGAATTAAAGCAATTATCTTCGCACACAGACTTCATGGATGAGACGACAACATCTGAGCAGCTTACCGCACTTTTTCAAAAAGATGCAGACAGCCCCTATCTCATTGCAGGTCCCTGCAGTGCTGAGACGGAAGAACAACTCATACACACTGCAAGGCAGCTTCAGAACTCAGGTATTCGCTTATTCAGATCAGGAGTGTGGAAGCCGCGGACGAGACCGGGCACTTTCGAAGGCAATGGGACTTCTGCCTTTGCATGGCTCAAGAGAGTAAAAAAAGAAACCGGACT
This sequence comes from Saprospiraceae bacterium, assembly GCA_035292505.1. GTDB lineage: Bacteria > Bacteroidota > Bacteroidia > Chitinophagales > Saprospiraceae > DATDQA01. Next base: position 4,264 of record DATDQA010000087.1, read on the forward strand.
TCCCGTGGCGATTGAAATTGCGAATCCAATACACATCGGTCATGCATTGAACCACGACATCGATGTGCTCTGGATTGGTGCACGTACGACCGTCAATCCATTCATGGTGCAGGATATCGCCGATGCATTGAAAGGTATCGATATCCCGGTCCTTGTCAAAAATCCTGTCAATCCTGACCTCGATCTCTGGATCGGCGGCATTGAACGCATTCAGAAAGCAGGAGTGACACAGATTGCTGCAGTACACAGAGGTTTTTCTTCCTACGCAAAAACAAAATTCCGCAACCCACCCTATTGGGAAATTCCAGTGGAATTGCGTCGACGTATGCCGGACATTCCTTTGATCTGTGATCACAGTCATATCTGTGGTAATCGCGAATCGCTTTTATCTGTTGCACAATATGCCCTCGATCTGAACTACGATGGCATCATGACCGAAGTCCATCACGATCCTGACAACGCCTGGAGTGATGCACAGCAGCAAATCACACCTGAATCATACAAACAGATGATCTCCTCTTTGCGCCTGCGCAAGGAATATTCAGATGATGAGAAGTTCGTTGAAACCCTCGATATGCTTCGACACAAGATTGATGAAATCGATCAGGAACTCATCGACCTTCTTGCACGTCGCATGGATATCTCAGAGCGCATCGGCGATGTAAAACGCAAAAACAATATTGCGATCCTGCAGGTAGCGCGGTGGAATGAGATTATTCGCAATGCACTTGCACATGGCAGTGAGATCGGCTTGAGTGAAGAGTTTATTATGAAGTATTTGTCGGCTATTCACCAGGAGAGTATCGACAGGCAAAGCCAGGAGTAGAAGGTGAGAGGATAGATTTGACAACTTTCCAAAAGTTGTCAAATCTCCGGCCAACGCGCAGGATTAACTTCATGCATGATCGCGAGAACCTTCTCCACAATATCTTCTACGGAGGGCTTCGAAAAATAATCACCATCAGAGCCATACAAAGGACGGTGTGCAGTAGCTGTAAGCGTACATGGCGCTGAATCAAGATATCGATAGGCTCCCTGCACTTCAAGTGTCTCACGCATCATGTATGCAGAAGCACCACCAGGTACATCTTCATCCACAAAGAGCACTCGATTGGTTTTCTGCAGAGAATAAGAGATTACCCCTTCAAGGTCAAAGGGTAATAACGTCTGAACATCAATCAATTCCACATCGATTCCCCATTGTGCAAGTTTTTCGGCTGCTTCTACGGCGAGACGCAGGGTTGAACCATAGGATACAACAGTGATATCCTGTCCTGCGCGTAGGATTTCAGGAAGTCCGAGCGGTACAGTGTATTCACCGATATTATCCGGGAGTTTTTCTTTGAGTCGATAGCCATTGAGGCATTCGACAACAAGGCCGGGATCATTTGAATGCAAGAGGGTTCGATACATTCCGGCGGCTTGCACCATATTCCTTGGTACACATACATAGATGCCACGCAACGCATGAATGACCATTCCCATCTGAGACCCTGAATGCCAGATACCCTCGAGCCGATGACCCCTTGTACGAATGATCGCCGGAGCCTGCTGCATCCCGGCAGTACGATGACGCAATGTAGCGAGATCATCCGTAAGTGCAGTGAGACCATATACAAGGTAGTCGAGGTATTGTATCTCAGCTATCGGTCGCAGACCACGCATGGACATACCGATCGCCTGGCCAATTATCGTCCATTCACGAATACCGGTATCAAATACACGCTTGCTTCCGTATTTCTCCTGTAATCCGGCGAAGCCCTGATTGACATCGCCAATCTTACCGAGGTCTTCTCCGAATGCAATCACGTTCGGATGTTGCTGAAATACATTGTCAAAGAACGCATTGAGTATCTGGTAGCCGTTTACCACTTCAGATGTCTCATGATAAGAAGGTGCAATGACCGGCACGCGCAATGCGGACCCTTTATTCTCACTATACAAATGCGTGTGATAGTCTTGCCCTGCCTGTTGCATTTGAGATGCAATCAGATTCTCAAGAATCTGCGGAGTTTGTGCACCGGTTTGCAGAAGAGCAAGTCTCAGTCTCCGTGCGAAGGCAACGAGATCGCAGCGATTTGGATTGATGAATGCATTGAGTTCTGATAGAAATGCATTCGTCGCAGCATCACCTTGATTCTTGTTTGCCTCATTATGTAATATCTCAGCAAGTTGAACTTGCATGCTATCCACACTGCCATGATACGCAGACCATGCATTGCTTTTTGCATCGCGTACAAACTGTTTTGCTCTCTCACGAGTTTGCGTCAATTCTTCACTGGTGGCAAGACCATTCTCAGTCATCCACTCTCCCATCATTTTGATACAATCGGCATCCAGTTCCCATTGCATGCGTTTACTGGATTTGTATCGTTCATGCGATCCCGATGTGGAATGTCCTTGTGGTTGCGTGCATTCCTGAATATGAAACACCGCGGGGATATGTCTTTCACGTACCATGCGAATGCCCCGTTCATACATGGCACAGAGTCCGGGGTAGTCCCAGGCTTTGCCTGTGAAGAGAAGAATGCCATCGCCATATTCGTCGAGCTGAAAACCCTCCAGTGCACGTGAGATGCTCTTTTTCGTGGTCTGCAATTCAACAGGTACGGAGATACCATATCCATCATCCCAGACTGAGATGGCAAGTGGAATTTTGAGTACTGCTGCCGCATTTACCGATTCCCAGAAAATCCCTTCTGAGGTGCTTGCGTCACCAATTGTACAAAAGCAGACTTCATTTCCGGAGTCAGAGAAATCAGAGTTTTGTCCAAGTTCAGGAGTTTGTCTGTAGATCCGTGACGCAAGTGCGAGTCCCACAGCACGTGCCATTTGGCCTCCGGTAGGTGAAATGTCCGCCGAAATATTGTAACCACTCATGTGGTCTTCCCATACACCATCGGCACGGACAGTTCGTGAGGCGAAATGACAATTCATCTGACGTCCACGCGACCAGGGATCATTTTCGACATGCGCATAGAGCTGAGCGAAATAATCTTCAATCGTCCCAAGGCCGAGCGCAAACATGATTGTCTGGTCACGGTAGTAGCCAGAACGCCAGTCTCCTTTTGCAAAGACATGAGCCAATGCGACCTGAGGGACTTCTTTGCCATCGCCGAGGATACCAAATTTCGCCTTGCCTGTAAGAACTTCCTTGCGGCCAATAAGACTGGCTTCACGACTGATACAGCAAAGCCAATAGTCTTGCAGTACTTTTTCGCGGTAATCATTGTATTGGATGACCGATGCGGAGTCAGCATTAGAATCGGTGATGTTAAGTTCTTCGTGCATGAGTTAAAGAATCCAGATCCGCAAAAATACGCCATACTGCCTGGAATCGTGACTATTAGGCGTGGACAAAATGCATTGAACTTAGTTCACTACCCGCGCGCACCCCCGCCCCTGGCGCCTCCGCCATGCTCCTACGCTGAAGACTGACTGCCTCAGGCAGGCTTCGGCGCAAGCGTAAGGTGGACATAGTCGCCTTCGTCGGACGCAGTCCGCAGAGTAGCTTTGGCGCTCGCGGGAAGGGAGTCCACCGCGCATTTGGTCATACTTGTGCCATTTGTCTACACCCCGACTATGAGGCGTGGACAACCCGTTATTTTAATGATTTTTACTCATTTCACCGGCTTTCCGACTTCTCCGGCTTAACCCAATAGCCCAGTGTTAATGAGAGTTTAATGTTACAGGGCTCATTGCATCATTTAGACTCAGGTTTATATCTTTACACCTGCAAAAATTCAAAATTGCGCTTTAATACCATGAAAAAGTACGTTTTATTCATTTCGGCGCTGATGTATGTGGGTATTGTCTGGGCTCAGAATCCTGACGTTTCAACGGCGACTCCTGCTAACGGTGCAGAAACTGGCGGACCAATTATGACGCTTGACTCTGATGTCGTGGATTATGGCGACATCGCGTTTGGTGCTGATCCTCTGCGCAAAATCACATTTAAGAACACGGGGACGGAACCCCTTGTCATTTCAAATGCGAAAGGAAGCTGTGGATGTACGGTGCCTACCTGGCCTCGTGAACCAATCCTCCCGGGTGAAGCTGGTGAGATTGAAGTTCGCTATGACACAAAACGTCCCGGTACAATCAATAAGACTATCAAAATCACGACAAACGAGGCTGTGAATACACACACCGTACGCGTGATCGGAAACATTGCCGCACAGGCACCACAGGAAGATGCATTACCCAAAAAAGAAGGGATTTTTAACAGCGGAGGGAAGTAACTAAGAACTTCGCGAAATCGAAAGAGCCCTGGTTGTTATGACCGGGGCTTTTTTGTTTCTTCTATATCCATCAGTTAAAACTGATGGTAATTCAGTTAAAACTGATGGCAATTCACCGAGCTTCCCCTATTTCCCCTATTTCCCCTATTTCCCCCATTTCCTCTATTTCCCCTATTCCTCTATTTTCCCTATTTCCTCTATTTTCCCTATTTTCCCTATTTTCCCCATTTCCTCTCCTCTATTTCCTCTATTTCCCCTATTTCCCCTATTTCCCCTATTTCCCCAATATTTACAGCAACTAAATCATTCGCTGTATGCTCATTCTGCTTTCACCTGCGAAGTCACTTGATATTGCAAAACCTTCTTATAAGAAATTTTCACATCCGCGTATGTCCGATGAAAGCCTTGCCCTCATCGGGATTATGAAGACAAAAAGCGCAAGGGAAATTGCCAAACTCATGTCCATTAGCGACAAACTCGCGCAACTCAACAGAGAACGCTATATATCGTTTAGTCATGCACCTACACCTGAGAATGTGAAACAGGCAATCCTTGCGTTCAAAGGTGATGTCTACATCGGATTGGAGAACGATTCACTGAAAGAAAAGGATCTGGCATGGGCTCAGGATCATGTGCGGATCTTATCCGGGCTCTATGGTGTCTTACGTCCTCTTGACGTTATTCAACCATATCGCCTTGAAATGGGTACGCAATTGAAGAACCCGAGAGGCAAAGATCTTTACGCATTCTGGGGAACACGCATCACGGATTTCATCAATGAAGATTTGAAGAAGAGCAGGTCAGAAGCAATCATCAATCTGGCATCGCAGGAATATTTCGCTGCAGTGAAGCCTGAACTCCTGAAAGGTCATCTCTATCATGTCAATTTCCTGGAGAAAAGAGATGGGAAATACAAGTTCATTTCCTTTACTGCCAAGAAAGCACGCGGATGGATGTGTCGGTATCTCATCGATCAGCGTGCAACGAATCCGGAAGAGATGAAGGAGTTTAAAGGACAGGGATTTCGTTTTACAAAATCGTTATCATCAGAACATGAGTATGTATTTACGCGGACAGGAAAGTAGATTCCTGATTCTCAATTCTTGATTTTTCATTCATCATCTATCATTCATCATCCATCATCTATCACTCCCGCCCACTATGTGTTCGGGCAAGCATCATCCATCATCCATCATCCATCATCCATCATCCATCATCTATTATTCATGCGTGCAGAAATCGAAAGACTCGAAACACAAGCAAAACTCCTGGAGCCTGTTTCAGAAGTCAGAAATAAATACAATGTGCGGGTCATGCAATATGCAGATCAGTTTCTCAATCGTATCCACGAGGGAAAAGGATATGAACAGGAAGACACCTCAGGGCGACTCTATGATCTGCCTCTTACGGAATCGGGATATGATCTTGATACCTTACTGGCAACTCTTGCAATTGCGGTAGATCATCCCGGAATTAATCCTGCATCAGGTGGCCATATCGGATATATCCCTGGTGGTGGTGTGTATCCATCTGCGCTTGGAGACTACCTGGCGGATATCACAAACCGGTATGCAGGTGTCTATTTCGCAAATCCGGGAGCTGTTCGCATGGAGAATTTATTGATCCGATGGATGAATGATATGGTGGGCTATCCGCCGGAAGCACTAGGCAATTTGTCATCCGGAGGCAGCATTGCAAACCTTGTCGCGATTACCACAGCACGTGATGCAGTTAAAATGAAATCTGCAGAAATTCCGAAGTGTGTCATCTATTTGACAGAACAAACGCATCATTGCGTTCATAAAGCGATCCGCATCGCAGGGATGGATGAATGTATTCTCCGCTCCATACCCCTGGACGAAACCTATCGGATGCATGTCCAAATGCTTCATGATCAAATCCATGCCGATAAGAAAAATGGTCTGCGTCCCTGTATCGTCATTGCATCACTTGGCTCTACAGACACAGGTGCAGTGGATCCTGTCTCAGACATTGCAGACATTGCATCTGCTGAAGGAATATGGTTTCAAATCGATGCGGCTTACGGTGGCTTTTTTCAACTTGTACCCGAACTCAAACATCATTTTGCGGGAGTCGAAAAGTCGGATAGCTATATCCTCGATCCACACAAAGGCTTATTTCTACCCTATGGCACCGGTGCTGTGCTAATCAGAAGCGGGGAATACCTTCATGCATCACATTGGTATAAGGCGAATTATATGCAGGATGCTAAAAATCAGGGTGAGTTTTCTCCGGCCGATCTTTCTCCTGAACTCACTAAGCATTTCCGTGGACTTCGAATGTGGTTACCTCTGCAACTGTTTGGCCTTACTCCCTTCCGGGCAGCACTGAAGGAGAAATGGATGCTAGCTCAGTATTTCTATGATAAAATTCGGCAGGCCGGATTCGAGACCGGACCACCGCCGCAACTTTCGGTAGTCACCTACCGATACACAGATGGTATTGACCATCCAAATGCTTTCAACCAGACACTTATCAACGCCATTCATCGCGACGGGCGGATCTTCATCACCTCCACGATGATCGATGGGATCTTTTGGTTACGTCTCGCAGTCCTCTGTTTCCGTACCCATTTATGGCATGTGGACTTGTTGCTCGATATGCTTATAGCAGAAAAGAACCGGCTTCTCGCCAGATCCTGAGATAGGATTCTAGGGCCTCGTCTTATGTTCTGCAAGAGACCGCAGATTCTGCATTGTTTTCACCGGACCACCGTAAGAAATTTGATTCACAAGCCACGAGGGTACATGGCCGCCTGGGTTTGACTCAAGGAGATATTCGATCTCACAGCCTGTTTTGTTTCGGCTTATTTTCCAATAACCCTTGTGTCTTGCAAATTCTATTGCATCGCGCGGGGATTTCATATACCGGGGTACAGATTCGAAATGCAACATCGCAATATCTTCTTGCTGTACGAGCTTCATTTTTGAGACACAAAACCGGTTCTGCACAGGCCATGGAGTGTCTTCATACGCATAGACATAGTGTACAGTATCTGCCTCCTGCTCAATGATCTGGCTATCCGTAATGTTGTTCATCCAAAGTTTGTAATTGACATAATCTGTGAGAATTGCGATCACTGTTTCAAACGGAGCATTCACCGCAGTGGTGGCCTTTATCTGGCGGAATTGAGACCCATCGATGGCCCTGGAGTAGACCTTGACACCCGCCATATCTGACTCCAGCTTCCATCCTTCATGTAGTCCGGGAATGGCGGGTAAAGTTCCGCTACATAGTAATAAACACAGCAACAAAGCAAGGTATCCGGAAAGCCTCATAGACCAGTAGTTTGGGGATTCTAAATTTGTCCTATAAACTCAAGAACGATTCATGAGACAGAATGTGCAAATTTCAGTCTTTTTAACAGTTACATTTTTTCTTGTGATCATTTCCTGCAAGAGGGACAGCAGAGAACAAGGGGAGGTTGCAGATCGTGAAGCTGAATATTTTGAGGACTATGACAGCCCCTCCAATAAATGGGGGTTTCTTGACACCCAGGGCACGGTTGTGATTCCTGCGAAGTATGACCAGGTATCAGGCTTCAAAGAAGCCCTGGCCCCTGTGAATTTCGAAGGTCGATGGGGCTTTATCGATCAGCAAGGCAATCCAGTGATTCCCTTCTCCTTTCGTGCTGCCTGGCAGTTCCGGAATGGGGTGGCACGGGTCATTGATTTCACCGGTGCACCCTGCATTTTATACAGAAATGGCCGGAAGATTTGCCCTGTGGATATGACTGAAGCGTACGACTTTTCAGAGGGACTTGCTGTTTTTCAACGCGGTATCATCTATGGCTATATGGATACCACCGGGAATGCAGTGATCGAACCGCGATTTGAGGAGGCCTGGCGATTTGAAAACGGCACGGCCCGTGTGATGATTCGGGGGAAACAAGGCTTGATCAACAGAGAGGGAGAGTTCGTGGTACGTCCGGAATATGAAAAAGTTTACGCGCCTTCTTCACAACGTATTCTCGTAAAACAGAATGTTCACTATCACTTTCTCAATATGCAAGGTGATCAAGTGGGAGCACACTATTTGCAAGCCACGCCTTATGTGGATGAGGTCGCAGCTGTTGCTGATGCGTATGGATGGATGTTGATAGATCTACAGGAACGGCCACTGAATGAAACGCGATACTCACATCTCCGCCCGGCGAATGAAGGTCGCTGGATTGCCAGACAGGTTGACCATTTTGCAGTATTGGATTCGAATGGAATCGTCCTTACACCGTTTCAGTATGCACAGATCAATAATTTCTCGGAAGGATATACAGGATACTTGCGCGACGATCTTTGGGGCATCCTTGATTTGACCGGAAAGGAGGTCACGCCTCCTCAGTTTGGACTTGTGTGGGACTTTCACGAAGGACTGGCACGTGCGGCATTCCAGAACGGAATTGCATTTGTGACGACTTCAGGAGAAGTTCCTTTCATTCCGGAGTACCCGGAACTGAGAGATTTCAGTGAAGGCCTTGCACCGTTTCAGGAGTAAATAATGAATGATGGATGATGCTTGCCCGAACACATAGTGGGCGGGAGCGATGAATGAATCAATCATCAACTATCACTCATCAACAATGATTTAACCATGTGCTACGACCTCGCATACTTCACGAAAAAAATAGAGGCCTACGAAAAGAGGTTCGGCGTCAGTTATGGTGAGTCTCCCATCATCCCGGCATATCACGCCAATGGATTTGATCATGCGGAGATACCAGTGATCACAGGCCACGACCCGGCGCTTTTACAAATGTTTTCCTGGGGATTAATTCCTTATTTCATCAAAGACATACAGGCGGCGGTAAAAATTCAGAATAGTACCCTCAATGCACGTGACAACACGTTGCTGAAGAAACCAGCCTTTAAGGGAGCGGCTCTCAGAAGGAGATGTCTTGTCATTGTCGATGCATTCTATGATCATCACTGGCACAACGGAAAATCCTATCCTTTTCTGATCAAAATGAAAAATGACGAGCCCTTTGCCATCGGCGGTGTCTGGGAGAAATGGAAGCTTGAAAACCAGGTGCGTTATACATGTGCTATCATTACCACGGATCCAAACCCAATGATGGCTTTCATTCACAATGAGCCGAAAGCAAGTGAAACGCCGCGCATGCCGTTCATCGTACCGCGGAGTCTGGAACGCAGATGGATTTCCCTTGATCTCCCGGAAGATGAAATACTGCCGCTCATCGGACCATATCCTGAGGAGGAAATGATAAGTTATACTGTTGATCGCTTACGAGGGAAATCATACGCGGGAAATGTACCTGAGATTATGCAAAAGACGGAATACAAGGAATTGTCAGATATCCAGGGAAGTTTGTTTTGACTTAAATCCTCATAAAACAAATCTATGCATATATGCTCTTCAAAGATTGCAAGACCCAGGCGCACATACTGCGATAAGATTCAAATAATACCCGCGCGTATCACATGTTCGCGATGATCTCATCACCGAATTCCGAGCATTTCAGCTCTGTCGCACCTTCCATGAGTCGGTGGAAATCATAGGTGACACGTTTTTTAGCGATGGCTCCTTCGATACCTTTTTCGATCAATTCACCGGCTTTGTTCCATCCGAGATAATCCATCATCATGACACCGGAGAGAATCACAGAACTGGGGTTTACTTTATCAAGGCCGGCATACTTTGGTGCAGTACCATGTGTCGCCTCGAAAATTGCATGCCCGGTCATGTAGTTGATATTAGCACCAGGTGCGATACCGATACCACCGACCATTGCCGCCAGCGCGTCTGAGATATAATCTCCATTCAGATTGAGTGTGGCAATGACATCGTAGTCAGTAGGACGGAGGAGGATTTGCTGAAGGAACGCATCCGCGATCACATCTTTTATCAGGAGAGCACCGTCTTTGAGAGCATTTGACTGTTCCGCATTCGCGGCAGCTTCTCCATACTCTTTTTTGGTGCGTTCCCATTGTACCCAGGTGTACACTTTATCGCCGAAGACACGTTCAGCAACTTCATATCCCCATTCTTTGAATTTGCCTTCGGTAAACTTCATGATATTGCCTTTGTGCACGAGGGTGACCGACTTGCGTTTTTTGCGGAAGGCAAATTCGATCGCTGCAATCACGAGTCGTTCTGTCCCTTCTACAGACACGGGTTTGATCCCCAAAGAGACGGTGTTTGGAAAACGAATCTGGGTGACACCTATCTCATCGATGAGAAAGCGCTTTACCTTTTCATTCTCCGCAGTACCGTTGAGAAATTCAATACCGGCATAAATGTCTTCTGTGTTCTCACGATAGATCACCATATCTACTTTACCCGGGTCTTTCACAGGAGAAGGCACTCCGGTATACCAGCGAACCGGACGCACACAAGCATAGAGATCGAGCTTTTGACGTAATGCGACATTCAGAGAGCGGATACCACCACCAACCGGTGTGGTCAGCGGACCTTTGATTGCTACTTTATATTCATCGATCAGATCGAGAGTCTGTTGAGGCAGCCAATCACCCGTCTTGTTAAACGCCTTTTCTCCTGCAAGGACTTCCAGCCATTCGATGCGTTTTTGACCACCAAAGGCTTTTTGCACAGCGGCATCAAATACACGTACCGAGGCAGCCCAGATATCAGGGCCTATGCCATCTCCTTCGATAAATGGGATTACCGGGTTATCAGGCACATTTAATTTACCATTCTCAATTGTGATTTTACTTCCTTTCATGATGTCTGGATATTCTCAACGATAAAAAAATTGTTACTCTGTGATTCACCGGCAAATGTAAAAACCCATCACTAAATGCCAATTGTACGGGTTTACATGGCAGTCATCGATATTCTTAAATGCAGGTAACGTTAAAATTGACCAAAGGACATGCCGTTTGTGTAGGGAGGATCAGAAATCGTCATCGTCATCCCCTCCACCGACACTGGATTCATCCGGGATATCTTCCAGATTTTCTTCCGATTGCTCCGTGATATATTCAGACATATAATCCACATCAGCGTATTTGTCTTCATAGTCGAAGCGGGCTTCATCTTTGAGCTGACCGAATTCATTGTAGTCGGCATCATCCTCTATGATCTTTTGTGCTTCTTGTTGTGTCATGCGGACGAGATAATACTTCTCGTCGGTTTCAAAGGGCAGCGCACTGACTTTGAGACCATCTTTGTTTGTAAAAAAAATCAAATGTTTGGCAAAGCCGTAGGGATATGCGAGTTTGATCTGCTCCTGGACGGTCTGATCCAACTTGTCATAATCTTTGATGACTTTCGGTTTGGGTTGTCCCATGAGTATGGTTGTTTAGTTTTTGGTAATGGACATGGCCTCCTGTACCCGTTAAGACAGACGCATAATTAGGAAATAATCACATGCAAGGATAAAATTTTTTTAAGGAACCGCATCCGGACAGGCCATTTGAAAACAGGAGCCTACGGGGATTGGGGATCGGAGGACTGGTATAAAATCAAAAAGCCCATCGCAAGGAACGATGAGCTTTTTGGGTCGACCTGTGATACAGGTGATTACTTCTTCTTAGCCGCGGCTTCTGCATTGAGCTTATCATACACTGCTTTGAGTGCATCTCCGGCCGCCTGTGCTCCGGATTTTGCAGCAGCATGCGATGTCTGCCAACCCGTAAGGCTCTCCTTTGCTTGTGCTACAAAAGTAGTCAGGCTGTCTATTTGTCCGGTAACATCGCCTTCCAGCTTGCCTGCTGCAAGGCCATCCTTCAAGGCCTGTACTTCGGCAGTTTTGTCACCCCATGTTTTTGTAAACTCACCAACCTGTGTGCGGAGTGGAGCAAAAGGCTGCAGAGCTTGCGCAAAGGCAGCTTGTGCATTTTGCCACTCGGTAACTTGTTCAGGTTTGAGTTTTTTCTGAACATCCTCACTGAGCTGCAAGGAACCAGACAATTGAGTGAAATTGGACAGATCTCCTGCAATTGTACTTGAAAATTCCGTCACCGCACTGGTGGTCGCATCCCAATCAGCCGCCAGGGCCTCGATACCGGCGCGGTATTGCTCAACACCCTTGCCACATGCAAACATGATAACAGGGAGGAGCAGGATAAATAATTTCTTCATAACTAAACGTGATTTAATTGGCCGGCAAAAGTACTGCACGGAATGAGGCTTTCGTAATAATAATTGTTAACGAAAAGCAATTCCCACACCAAGGGAAAACCCTTGGTCTACTTGCTTAAATTACCGTCCAAACCACTGTACTAAGGTTGCTCCAAGTCCCATTCATGCATCCCGGCTGATTTTTTGACATCTTCATGCTGCCAAGCAAAATTTGTGATTCCCCGATGCCTTATTCTTCCCTTCGCGATTGTGTCACCGATCTGGAACAGAGTGGTAGACTTGTGATTATCAAGGATCCGGTAGAACCCCGGCTGGAAATGGCAGCCATTCAGCGCAGGGTAAATTCCTCAGGTGGCCCGGCCTTGTATTTCGCACAGGTCAAGGGGTCTCCGTTTCCTGCAGTCTCAAACCTCTACGGCACTTTGGAGCGCATGCAGTTCATCTTCAGGCATTCGCTTGAAGCTGTTCAAAAAGTAGTGGCTTTAAAAGGCGATCCTACGCTTCTCTTACAGAGGCCTATACGCTATGTTCCTACCGTATTCACAGCCTTCAGAGCCTTTCCAAAACGCGCGAGATTTCACATTCCGGTGGCACATTCCACAACCGACTTGTCCAAACTGCCGCAAATCGTATCCTGGGTGGGAGACGGCGGGGCATTTATCACACTCCCGCAGGTAATCACTCTTCCCCCCGGCATACGACAACTGATGCAGGCCAATCTGGGTATGTATCGCATACAGATCAGTGGCAATGAATATGAAGTTGACAAGGAGGCAGGAATGCACTATCAGATTCACCGTGGGATAGGAGTTCATCACGCGATGTATAATGAACGTGACGAACCTTTCCGTGTATCCATTTTTGTGGGCGGACCACCCGCTCATACACTTGCCGCGATCATGCCACTGCCAGAAGGATTGAGCGAGCTGACATTCGCAGGGATGCTTGGAGGAAGACGATTTCGATATACCTGGCGGAATGGATATGTATTGTCAGCAGATGCTGACTTCTGTATCACCGGCACAATTATGCGAGATGTAAAAAAGCCTGAGGGACCATTTGGAGATCATCTGGGATACTATAGTCTTAAACATGATTTTCCGGTTTTGAAAGTTGACACCGTTTATCATCGCAAGGATCCCATTTGGCATTTCACGGTTGTCGGTCGTCCACCACAGGAAGACAGCAGTTTTGGTCATTTGATCCATGAGATAGCGGGTCCATTGTTACCAAAGGAGTTTCCAGGCATTCGTGAGGTCAACGCTGTAGATGCATCTGGCGTGCATCCATTGCTTCTTGCAATCGGAAGCGAACGGTATATGCCATTCCGAGACAGGCGTCCTGAGGAAATTCTGACACAGGCGAATCACTTGCTCGGTAAAGGTCAAACGAGTCTTGCGAAATATCTCTTGATTGCAGCAGGTGGTGACGATCCTCAACTGACGACAAAAGACATCCCCGCTTTCTTACATTTCATCCTTTCGCGTTTTGATCCAACCAGAGATCTGCATTTCCAGACAAAGACGACAATCGATACATTGGATTATTCCGGTACAGGTCTCAATGAAGGATCGAAACTCGTGATTGCGGTATGTGGTGCTCCAAAACGCATTCTTTCCCATGAATTACCTCAACTGAACTATCCCTCACTGGTCAAGGATGTTGTAGTGGTTGCGCCGGGAATTCTTGCACTCTCAGGTCCAACGCATCAAGATGATACAACCACTCAAAATGAGGTAGCTCAATTGGAATCTTCGATTGATCAGAATCTATTACGAGGTTTCCCTCTCATCATCCTTGTTGATGATGCGCGATTCGTCGCAGCTTCTTTCAACAACTTTTTGTGGGTGACATTTACAAGATCG
>DATDQA010000088.1:0-3459 GCA_035292505.1 Saprospiraceae bacterium
CTAACCGTGAACAAAGTTTAAATCTGTCAATCTTGGGCCTAGCTTCTCCGTCTAGGAAAGGAAACTATGTGCCCAGTATAGACAAAAGCCAAAAAAAACAAAAAAAATCGCTCAAACGCTTGGAATGCAACATAAGAGGCAGGCTGCGAAGGTCTGGGTGGCTGGTCTTTGACCTGTGCAATTGGTTATGCACCCTATGTTTGTTGCGCATATCTGATGTTGTCAATTAAAACTTATCTTGGATAGACAAATCATTTCATTTCATAAATGAAATGGCTGTCGGTCGTAAATTTCGTATTGCCAGATCTTCGGGGATCATGAACTGAATATGAAAAAACTCCTCTTTCTCCTGGTTCAATTCTTCTTTAGCCCGATCGCATTCACACAATCAGGTTTTCAAAGAACGTATGGAGGGCAGGGAAACGAACGCGCACATGGAATCGTCGAGACACAGGATGGAGGTTATGCGATAACCGGTCATACGGATTCTTTTGGCGCTGGTCAGGACGACATATTCATTCTGAAGATTGATGGCAATGGAAATATCCAGTGGCAAAAAACATTTGGCGGTGTCGGCGATGACAACGGACTGAGCATTGCAATCAAAGAAACCCCCGATTCAGGTTTCGTTGTCACAGGATCTTCATCCAGTTTTAGCAATACACCAAGCGATCTATACGTCTTCAAAGTAGATTCTACTGGAAATCTGTTATGGGATTTTAAATATGACTCTGGTCCATCAGGGAATAGTAAGGACCATGGACGCGGTCTTTTGAATTGTAGTAACAGGGACATTCTGATTCTTGGAACAGATGATTCAAATGAGTTCGGATCGAATGACGGAATCATCCTCCGTGTAGATGAAGATGGCATATTAATTTGGAAGAACATCTTTGGCGGAAGTGGAAATGATCATTTCCATGAAGCAATTGAATTACCCGGTGGAAATTTTTTGGTTTGCGGATCCAGCCAATCTTTCGGCCCTGGTAATACTGCCGCGTATGTCATGAAAATCTCAGGTACTGGAAATATTATCTGGGGGAAGACCTATGGTGGCAGCGCTGTTGAGGGGTTGGCAGCTTGTGATAAAACGGAGGATTTTGGAATCATCGCGACAGGATTAAGTTCGAGCTATACGAGCTATAGCGGTGGGTCTTTTGATGTGCTATTATGCAAAATTGATTCTACCGGCACTCTCCAATGGACGAAAACATTCGGAGGGCCTGATGTTGAGCGTGGAGCATCTGTGAAAGCGTTGCCAGATGGAAGTGGCTATGTCGTTGCAGCATTTACAGATAGCTATGGGAATGGCAATAGGGATATTTTGATCATCCGAACAAATACCACAGGTGATCTCGTCTGGTCAAAGACTTTTGGAACCAAAGGATTTGAAGGAGTGGATCTCTGGTCAAACTGCAGCTTATCCCTTACAAATGAAGATGGATTTGTCATTGCTGGATGGTCAGACAGTTTGTCTGTCGGAGGAGAAGATGTGCTCTTTCTTAAAACTGATATCATGGGAAGTAGCCTCTGTGCCGATGTGACTCTCGTTTCCTCTTCGCCGATCATGACGACAATCAATACTGTCACGAATACTGCAAACGTTGGCACATACACATCGATATCTTCCATCGTCATCGTTTCGTCAATGGTTGAGCGAGGCATTTGTGATTGTATTCCCGATACCCTCTGCAATGGCTGTGTACAGATTTCCTCGCATATTGATGTTTCCGGGAATATCGACTGTACCCATAGTTCTGTTCAACTCAGCGTCACAGGGGCTGCGACATATCCGGAAATCATTTATCACTGGACCAATGCTCTCGACGAGTTTTTGTCTGCTGATTCTTGGATTGATGTGACACAACCTGGTATGTACTATCTATTAATCATAGATACTTTAAATAATTGTGAAGTAGTCGATTCGCATTTTGTCGTAGATCTCACGGGTCAGCCTCCTTCGGATGCAGGAGAGGATCGGACTCTGAATTGTGATAATCCAGGCATTCAACTTGAAGCAAATACCGGGCAGCTGTTATTCAGTCTGGTCTATTCCTGGAGCGGCCCGTCCGGAGGTATCAGTACTGACTCTCTCAGCAGAATCATCATTGTTAACCTTGGTGGACAGTATACATTGACTGTTTTAGATACAATGAGTGGGTGCATCAGTATGGATACTGTTATAGTAATTGATGATAGGGACCTGCCTATTGCAGATGCGGGACCGTCACAGATTGTTCAATGCCTGAATACTTCGGTCGTTCTTGATGGTAGCCAGTCATCAAGCGGCCCTGAGTATGTGTATCAATGGATTGGACCGGGCATTGTGAATGCCGCTGAAGCGACTGTCGAGGCACAGATGCCAGGATGGTATTATTTACATGTGTTCAACGTCCTTACCGGATGCGAGGCGTTAGACTCTACCGAGATTATTGCCATTGACGTGCTCTCTGGCTCTGAAGTTTTGGTGCATGAACCTTCTTGTTTTGGAGAGAGCAATGGACAAATCATCATTCAACTGCCATTGGGTGGAACACCACCTTACCTATATTCACTTGATGGTGGGCAGTTTCAGTCCTCTCCCGAATTCAATGGACTCAGCGCGGGTAAATATTTAATGAGCATCAAGGATGACAGGAACTGTGAATGGAGCAGTACCATGACCATCCCTGAAGGAACAGCATTATCTCTGGATCTCGGCCCGGATCTGATGATTCATGTTGGGAGTCATTTGAATCTTCACGCTGCAATCTCTACAACAGGCATCGTTGATTCGATGATATGGTCTCCGTCTGACAAGCTATCATGTGTGCATTGTCTCAACCCGGTTGTACATGCTGTTCGCGCAGATACGTTTCATATCAGCGCAACAGTGTACTCGGGAAGTTGCATTGCTTCAGATGATGTCCTCGTGATTATTTACGATGAGTCAGTCATTTTTGTGCCCAATATTTTCTCCCCAAACAAGGACAACATAAACGACTACGTAACTGTCTTTTCGAACGACGGATTTGTACGCGTCGTAAAGTTTGAGATCTTTGATCGGTGGGGGAACCTGGTGTTCCGTGGTACAGATTTTCCAATCAATACCCCTGAATTGGGATGGGATGGCCGATGCAATGGCGAACTGATGAATCCCGCAGTCTTTGCATATGTTGCCAGGGTGCAATTGTCTGATGGATCGATTGAGATCATCACAGGGGACATCACACTTGTCAGGTAAGCAGATCGTCTATACCGGATTCATCGGCTTCGACAATTCGCTTTCATACAGATTCACGTTTTATTCTCCTGTCTTGTACAGTACACGATGTAGTATCTGTTTGTGAATCTTCTGAGGAGAGGCCTTAATCCAATTTTGTTGTCATAGCTCGTCCATTTTTCGCTCGCGACAATATTCCAGCCGGCTTTGTTCAGAAGCATATCGAACTGTCTGGGTTCAAACTCATGATAATGCCG
>DATDQA010000089.1:0-22065 GCA_035292505.1 Saprospiraceae bacterium
ACAGGAGCGATATCGAGCTTACGCAGGATATCATAGTTATAGAGAAAGCTGCGCGAACCAGAGGTGAGTTGTGCTTGTGAACTGAATCTTGCGTCATTCAATCCGTAGCGGGCAGGAGCTGCGATGAGTGCAGAGACTTTCATACCTGCCATTACTGAGAATCCTGGCGTGATCCGGTATTCGACCCGCAAGGGTACATGGAGATAATGAAACTTCTCTGTGAGTTGCTTTGCTTCTCGATACTCCAATGCGCCATCAACGATGTCTTTCACATCATAGAGAGGAAAGCCAGCATAATTTGTATCCGGATTTCCCCCGATGTTTTCGAAATCTTCAGTATCTGCTGCCAGGTTGAATATACCCAAGCCCAGGCCATCAATATTGTAATAGCCGTAAGTGATCCCGGCATGTACTCGGAGACGCCTGTTCGAGAAGACAATTGTATTAAGTCCTGCCTCTACCCCGTAGAATGGATTTCCATCAGAATTCAGGTGTGTTGCGACTAAGGCTTCAAGACCAAATACATGATTCCGTTGCGGACGCGTAGTTGGACCTATGAAATTTCTGCTCCTTTGATCCAGGCTGCCAGGCGTGAGTGGCTGAAGCCTCACCAGAGCGATCTCTGTTCGTATCTGTGCCTGATCTCTGAAAGAAGACTCGGTTTCTGCAAGATTGATTACCTCCTTTTCCGCAATGTCTTCTTCAGAAGTGAACACTGCGTCGGATACTTCCGCAATGGGAGCAGAGTCGGTCGTGAATTGCTGCGCGGATGCATGAAAGAAACCGTCGGCGATCTCATTTGTACTTTCTGCATTTCTTTCATCGTGTGACGAAGCATCTCTGATCGCTTCTTTCTTAAATATCATTTCATCTGAGCTCTTTTGCGTCATTTGTCGTGTGACTACACCTTTACTTGCTTCTAATTGCTTTGATCCTTCAGGTGAGTTTTTATCTGTAAAAGATGTGGCATCGCTCAATCCTGGTATCATTTCCGTTTGTGATGAGATAGCTAATTCAACTTCATCAGGTACCGGCTGTGACATCTCTGAATCAGACTTGTCCCGACCTGACTGCAAAAAGTGATACCCCCATCCTGAGAGGACAAGTAAGATACCCGCGGCAATCAGCCACCATGCCGCAATCCGTTTGGGCCGACGCACCTGGGGCAATTCCTTATCCAGCAGCATTGACATCCGCTGCCATCCCCGATCGATTTCATTTTTATTATCCTGCATAATGACGATTCATTCTAGACTCGAGTAATTTCTTTAATTGTTCACGGGCATTGGACAGATGCCATTTTGATGTCCCTTCACTGATCTCAAGTTGATCCGCGATTTCCTTATGGGAATATCCTTCCACAGCATATAAACTGAAGACCTGCCTGCTACGTTCTGGAAGCGCATTGATGATTTGTATCAGGTCATCGTAGTATAAGCCTTGCAATGCAACCTGTGGCTCATCTTTCTCCGCATCCTCAAGTACAATAAATTTCAGATACCCTGACTCTTTTTTAAAGAAATCCGAAACGCTGTGATAGATGATACGACGAATCCATCCTTCGAAGGATCCTTCTCCGCGAAACGTGCCTATTTTCTTAAAAACTTTTAAGAATCCATTGTTCAGAATTTCAATTGCCTTGTCTTCATCTGTAGTGTAGCGACGGATCATACGCATCATGGTATCGAAATAGGTCCGATACAACATCTCCTGGTAGCGCCGGTTGTTCCCGATACATCCCTGGATGATTTCCTGTTCTGTATGTTTCTTCTTCTGCAATCCCATCAAAGCAATCCCGCAGTATTTGTCGCGCAAAGTTCTAAAAGATAACGCCAAACTTCAGCTCGGTGCGGCGATACTTTACCTCGTCAGTAAATCTTCCCTCCCAGGGCCATTCATACCAATATGTTGCTTTCTGAAAATGTACACCTACTCCGGTAAAGAAATTCACGGCTCTTGTTGCTCCAAATCGATATCCCAGCTCTGCCCCAAACGTCATTCCACCTCGAGTCTTCGTGATATTGTTTTCCGTATTCTTCAACGAAAAGCCGTATCCCGCACGAACTGCATAGTACGGACTGATATTCTGCGCCATAAAAAATCCACGCGCTTCAGCAAAGAGAGGCACAATCTGGTTCCCCGATCCGATGTCAAAGGATTCTGCGCCTGTTCCAACTCCCATGCCGAATAATCTTGAAAACCTATATCCAACCGTATGGGTTACCCCAAGGCCTGCATAAGGTCCGGCAGAAAATGCTGTCGTGGTGACATGATAAATGCCTTCATCTTTGAATTGGTACAATTTTTCAACGGTACCCCTTGTTCTGACAGTTGGCTTGGGCACATTGCGGGAAATGACTTTCCGGACTTCTTCAGACGGTAGCGTTATCTCAATTCCACTCAACAGTTTCAGGCGGATATATTCTGTATTCCATTCAGTGATCTCACCTTTCAGGATACTCCCATCGAGACGATACACTGTGTGCGAGTAAATTGGTGAATCGTCTTCTATATAGGATTGACCGTACGCAAGGGAGACAGCAAAACTCAACGTACAAACTGTAATGAAATATGGTATTTTCATATCACAGACGTTGACTGAATCATTTACTGATAGGAATCATGCTTAATTCACCGGGCTTGGATCTGTCCGATACATCATACTGATATAAACCTTCCTGGCCAATCACCATCGCAACATTTTCCTGAGGCAAAACAATGACATCAAAAGCATACAGGCCTTCTATACGGCTAAGAAGACGATCAGCGATTGTTCCGCTATTTTCTACGTCAAAGATCTTCAGACCAAATTCCCCTTCGCAAAGAAATAATGTATTGTCGACCACAGAGAGCCCATGTGGATGTTGCATCGGATAGGATTTGATCAGTGACGGGCTGGTAATAGTGCTGACATCGATCACGTCGAGCTGATTGACAAAGTTGCGGCAGTCACTTCCATCTCGTAATGTGACATAAGCGATATCATCGGAGACAAAGACCGGATCGCACGCTTGGGCATGACTGAACTCTGAGAGAAAGGAGGGTGATTCAGGATTCTCATTATCGTAGATCAGCATACCATTGTTTGAGCCCACGAAAAGGTAGTCGCCATAGGGAAAGAGCGTTTCAATCCCCCAACGCATTTCTACAGAACTCTTCTTTTCAGGACAGTTTGACGAAAGATTGAAGACATGCATATTTGCAAGGTCAAGCGTATAGAGGTGATCTTTTGCCAGTGTGAATCTTGCCATAGACCCTGCAATACCGGTACTCGAGCTTCCGGCAGATGACTTGCCCTGGAAAGAGGACGCATCCATCATGGCGACATCTATGGACATCTCTGCTGATAACCAGAGAATATCGTCGCCACCGCGCCACCACCAGGTATTCCAACGATCATCGCTGCAATCGACGTGCACCACTTCATTAGACGGAACATATTCCACGATATATCCAAAATCTCCGGCAAACGAGTAGAATTGTTCAAACACATTTTCTACACGGCATTCCAATACGGGATTTTCAATGTCAGTGATATCTATCGCGACAAGGTCAATAAACATATCCGCATAGAGTATATTGTTCCGGATTGCGATATCCCGATTTCCAGGTATCTCAATGAAGGCCACATTTACCGGATTGGCAGGATCATGATTATCGATCACGTGCACACCTTTCAGCCGTTCATTGATCAACAGGTACCCATTATAGTAGTAGATATTGCCCGGTGACTTCAGCTCCTGCGGACCATGGACGGAGATATCCACGCGCATCCCATCAAGAGTCTTATAGACGGGATCATACCGGATGAATTCGTGGGTCCGATCACATTGATCTTTCAGGCAACCTGTAAAAAGGAGCATACCAGTCATGAGGGCCATGAAGGAGGTAGAGATTTTTGCTTCCATCGTTTAGCTTATTTATCTGTTCTTTACCTGACCAAAACCGGTCATGACCAGACAGACGTGATACGGCTTCCCGGCGGTTGGGTAATACCCGAAAATTCCTTAAAAAAGTCTAAAACAGATGCCGGTGTTCCGTCAGACTGGTCTCGTTCCGTCCGGTGGACGCCTTCGCACTCCAGGGATATAGTTCAATCAATCGTCCTTCACCCGGATAATAGCTGTCAAAGTCAATTCGGTTCTTCACTCCAATTCCTTCGGATCAAAGGGCACCTCATCCAGGACTTCTCCAAATAATTCCTTAGTCCCCAGGGAAGGATCACCAAAAACCGGTTTCTTGATGCCAGATACGCGATACAGTGGAGTGATCCCTTCTTTCGCAATAATCTCCGTCGCAATGCCCCGCTTCGCAACAACTCCAAACTGCAATTGCGCGTCCGCGATATCGAGATCCGAAGCAGCATGCACATTCGCATTCGCTTTCAGTTCGATCTTGCTGTCTTTGCTGTTTGATATCAGAATAGTTGCTTCTTTTGCCTGCACGAGTTCTGTAATGATCACCCAATCTTTCGGCCATTTGTTTTCCCTAAAGCGTTGTAGCACTTCACGCTCTATCTCACCGGTATTCTCGATCTGGTGTGTGCGGCTGCCGTTGATCTGAAACACGACTGCGTCTTGCTTTTTAAACTGAATTGTAATACCCGCATCTCCCTGCGCAAGCCCGGATTGAGGCATGGAGGTCTGACCGGAAAGTTTCGCAGTGATGTCCACCGCCCCCTCGGAGGTATACTTCATACTGCCTTCATTTTCGTCAGTACGGATCGTAGGCGGAATATTCTCCTTTGCCAAAGTACTCCGCAGAGAGAAAATGCCTTTTTCCAAAATACCAATATCGCCAATGGCAAGTGTTTTATTAGGCTCCCAGGTTGCCCGATATTGAAACCGGTTGTTGATCTCGTTGAGGTACTGTTTCATCTTTTTTAAATGTTGATAACGTAAATGAATAAATGATTAATGAGCAAGGAGTTTCTCTATCAAGGCATGATACTTCAGGGCGATATCCTGGTATCCTGCGCTGGACGGATGTATCTCATCATACCACTGATCTGTACGTACGGTATTGCGCAGATCAATATAATGGACTCTTGGATATTCTTTGGTGACCGATAAAAGTTTTGCATTGAATTGATCGAGCATCTCCCGAATAATAGCCGCCCGATCTGTCTGATCATTGATTCCTTTCTCGATCATGTATCTTCCAAGCCATCCTTTGTCTGTCGCAGTCCATGGAATCACATAATCATACCCGTGAACGATGATCTCAATTGGTTTGTCTTTGAGTTTCTCAAAAACGGTACGATAAATGTTCCCAATAGAATCGAGTTCACGTTTAAAATTGTCCTTGAGAAACCTTGCGGCAGTTGTTCCGTCCTGAACCTGATCCAATCTGTCGCTCAGAAAATTACGGAACTGTGATCCCAGGATATCATTGCCTCCACCGCTCAGCAGAAATATCCGTGGTTTCTCATCACGAATCGCTTGCAGGAATTCACCTTCGTAAAACATATTGCGTACGGTATCGCCGGCCGCACCGATACAATAAATCGGATAGTGATTCGAAAGCTGATCGATGATGTCAAGTACTTTCGGATGTGGATGTTGAAACCAGGAGTCTCCTTCAGACAAAATACGTACTGCATCAGGTTCTGCTTTCAGTCTGTTGCGGTATTTCTTATTGCGGTTCCCACGCGCCCAGTTATTGGCGATCGCCACTACCAGATTCATCACGGCTCCTTTTTCAGCGGCTACACCGGACGCATCAGGGATGATTTCCACATTCTCCCGTAACTCAAGGTAACCGGAGAATGGATCTTCGAAGTTTGTTGTAAAGTACTTATCCAGCTCTTCAGGTGGTGTAATTTCAGATTGCACCAATGCCCTGAGCTCTGACTCGTGGATCTTCAGTTTTTCCATGTTTCGTGAAGTATCAGATATGTATAATGGATTGTAGCCTGGTTCTACCATCTCTTCGCCAGAATCACCCGGTACAGGAACATCACTTTGAAAGATTGCATTTGCCTCCTCTTGCGAGAAAATGCCTTCTCGGACAAACAGATCCCGCGGTGCTGGATTGGAAAACGCATGCTGCAATGTTGCCAGCTCTTCTTTTAAAAGCTGAATCTTTAAGAGTTGCTGCTCCAGCACCTTTTCTTCTGCCGCGATTTCACGTTGCTTTCTGTTTATACTGTGCTCAAGCGGTGTGAGCGGCCTGAATGTACTCGCCTGAGTTCCGCTGATTACGTAATCCCAATCAAAAGCCGGTCCGATATCCCATTTACCAGATGTCCGGTAGTTCACATGAGAAACAATTCCTTTGTGAGAGAGGACAGCATTTGTGGCCTGGTATCTACCTGGTAATTCCAGGAACTCTCCGGGAATATCAAATTGATGGGTCAGATGCCTCAACACCAAAATAAGACTATCATACTGCTCCCCGGTGAAACTCGCATAATAACTCTGATCTCTGAAGGGTTCCGGAAGATTGAGATATTGATCGCGATCATTCAGGGAGCAATACACATCTCGTCGTGAAGGAGTAGAGTAAATGGTTTCGAGTTGGGTTCCATTTCTCATAAGAGGGCCATAATTCGACAACTCGATACCGATTGTGCGACTACTCTGATTCTTGTTTCCACCCAAAGCATCCGGACCGAGATGATACGACCAGAATGCAGGATCAAACAACTGATAGATCGTTCCATCACGCGCAATCACATATGGAACAGACACATGTACCTTGCCCATCAGTGTGACCAGGTCTCCGCGAAGATGACCCGCAGTAAAATGAATCACAATACGTTCTTTACGTATGCGTTCCTGATAATAATATGTCGCAAGCCGATCCCGGCGATGACATAACATGCCCGTGAGATTTAATCCAATGTCTCCCGACACAGGAATTTCAAATGGTTCTTTCAGCAAGTGCGGCAATCCCGCAGCAGCGATCGTTGCCTCTAAAGTATTTACCTCGGTGAAGCGCATGCTTATTGCCGTGTTTCCTGGTAATAGGGATTTCGGCCCTTGAAGCAGAGTGTATGAGTAAACCACTGGGCCTTCTGTACTTCATTTTCTTCACGTGTCTTGATACCTCTGGCTGCAGGAGCTTCGGCTCCCCTCCTATTCTGAATCGCGGGTGCCGGAAGTGCCGATTGCTCCAACGTGTCTACCTGGAATGGATCAGGATTCGCCAGGAGTTTAAGATAGAAGACGCTGTGTGCATAGTTAAAATCAACGACGTGTTGTTCCAAATCCAATTCCATCTCACCGCCATTATAAATCCATGCAGTTTCTGATGGATTCAGACCAATCACCTTGCCGTCAAGCATATTGCCATATACCTGAAATTCATTTGACAAATAGAGGATTGCACAATAGTATTTGACAGAACTCTTATTAGTGAGACGCACCTTCATTTTGCTTTCCAAATCTCCATCGGCATTCTTCGCGTACTCAAATTCCAATGTGTCACGTTGCAAAGAGAGTTCTTTCTTCGATCCGTCCGGGTTGATCTGATAAATCGTAAACTCAACCGGATACTCTTTCGTCACAAAGTCCGGGTTGCATAATGTCTTGATGTATTCCCACTGTGCAATGTGACGCATATATTGTAATGTCTTTTTAAGTGCATCCGGATCACTCAGCGAGATCTCCGTAACCGGTCTTTTGCCGTCGTCATTATGACAAATACGCACGTTGCCGGCTTCAATTCTGATTAAATACCCTGCATGCGCCCGGACATCGGCGATCGTAAATGGACTCCCCTTTTGGTCGATATAGGATCCTGCGTCTTTGCAAAGTTGCGCAAGTATATTCAGTGCATCCCCTTCTGCCTCAGGATAGAAACTCGTATTACCTGAAAAGTGGGATTTCACTGATGCACGATACGCTTCTTCTGGTTGCAGGTTCTTCCGGGAATCATCAGAAAGATTCAATTTCGAATAATGTGCAAAGACCTGTTCAATGGGCGCGTTGTATTTCCTGTCCCCTACCCGGATCTCTACCGGTCCGCTATACGATGAAATACCATGTATAGCACCAAGATCGATCACCCAACCTAGCTCCTTCTTAAAGTAACATGTGCATCTAAAATCTTTATGGACAACAGCTTTGTCAAGAAATGTGCGGAGCAAATCGTTTTCATATCCTCGTACTGCATAGATTTCCGGTGTCTGCCGGAATTGATTTTGTGTAAAAAGGCGCACACGTGATTGCAGGTCATAGTAACTCAACGCACCTCCTGATCGGCGCAACACGTCCATCATATTCACTGTGAAGATGCCCTTGCCACTTTGTTCGAAGGCCGATTCATCATTCTGGCATGCAGACAAGGTGAGATGCCTGCGTTGTGGTACTGCATGCATCCACCCTTGCACTTCCACCTGGTCGCGTAGAATTGTATCCCCGAACAGGAATTTCTGCCAACGTCGCATCGGGGCAATAAAGCTCAATCGTTCAGTGGGTACATGACGGCGTTCAAGTGTGCTTCCGTCCATTTCAGACAATAACATATTCCGGGTAATACCTCCTGAATGACAACAGTCGAAAATCGTCAGGATATGAGAATCTTCCCGGCCATGTGTGGAAATCAAGTAATGTATTTCTTTATCACTGAGCAAGTCATACTCAAAATTCCCACGAGTATATTTGATGCTGTCATGACAGACCAAAGATTCAAGGGCGTTGTCCTGTTCAATTTCAGAGAATACAGGATCAGCAGTTTCACGTGTGCCATGACCTGAATAGAAGAAAAAAACAATATCCCCAGACCGCGCGTTGATCAGACTGGTACGAAAAGCATCGGTCAACTCCTGCTTCGTCACTTCCTGATTACGCAATATTTTCAATTCGAGTGTATACTCTGATTCTTCCGATGTAAGATATCCCTGCCAGACGTCGACATCATGCATGCATCCGCGGAGGGGAGTCACCGGAGGAGGATATTCATTGATTCCTGCCAGGACGGAATAGAGTGTACGTTTCGCCATGCTTGATTATTGCGGCTTCGCCAGAATATAGGTGTATTGACCTAAAACGGTATCCAAAATGAGAGTCATGCTATCGCCGCTAATAAAAGAAATGTAACCTCTGATGGTCAAAGCAGGTACGATGATTTCGCTCGTAAATGTCTGGCCCTGGTCCTGCAGACTCCAGGTTCCTGCGTATGATATTCCATTCTCCCAGTACGTCAAATTGCCATTTTCGTAGAAAACCCAGGATGCATACCCACCTATAATAGGTGTCTGCCACGTCCCCGGAACGTAATTTGCCCAGGATACCTGGGTGACATTATCCGTTTTGTCATTGGGTGGCTGATAGTTGTCGTTTTGCAGATCAGTGGATGGCCCATTGTTATCCATGATAAATTCATCTCCACCGTTTATCTCACCCATCGAGCCGATGACCGCTATTATCACAACGCATATCAGAGCAACCACCGCTAATCCGATAGTCCATGCGATCCAGCTGAGGCCACTCTTTTTCTTTTTTTGGTCCTCAACAGACCTGGGCTTTGGTGTAATGGGGGTGAAGGCAAAATCTCCTTTGATCTTCTTTTCGGCATGCGTGATCCATTCACGGATCTTCATCGTGTCATCGATGGATCGCGCCTTACGGAAAAATTGCAATGCAAGTTCGTAGTTACCGTCAGTGACTGCTTTCTTACCATCCTCGACGAGCTCAAGATAGCTGACATGCCGCTCAGCCTCCCGGATACGTTGCTCGATAAACTTACGGTCAGGCACGAAGTGACTTTCATACAGCTTCAATGCAGCCCGGTACTTATCGATGCAACCCTGGTAAGACAATTGAGCATAAAGGCCTTCTGCCTCGTTCAGGAGATTTTTATACCGTGTTTTATTATCAGTGATTCTTGTCGATGTATCTTCAATTTCGGCGAGTTCGTCTTTCACGAGATCCTGTTCATGCTTCTGCAATGCACCTTTCAACTGATCGAGATTTTTACGGGCCAGGGATGAAAATCTCCCCGAAGGATACTTGTGCAGGTATTCCATGAATGCGGAAACGGAATTCCGTGTTTTCGCATTCTGCCAGGAATCATTTTCTTCAATCTCTTCCAACTTATGAAACGCTTCCTCGTAATGCGCACCTCTCGGATGTGCTTCAAGGTATGCTGCAAGCGCCGCAGGTGTTGATATATCCAGTGCCCGTTTCCAGTCAGACGCATCGGTCAGCGTCGAGAGTTTTGTGCGCGCTTCGAGGACATATTTGCCATCGGGGAAGTAGTCGATATACTTGGCATATTCCTCTGCTGTACTTGCGCTGACGACGCTGGACCAGATCTCATCTTCCGTCACTTTCAGGTGAAAGACGAACTCACCGCCTTCATCCCCCGCATCCTTGATACGACCTTCTATTGGCGCCTGACCCGCTTCAGATTCAACTTTCTTCGTCACATTCTGGATGAGCTCAGATGCCCGCAAGACACGATCTGTGTTATAAGAAAGCCTGCTGAGGAGCGCCTTTGCAAACGGGCTGTTCGTTCCAGGGACTCCATCATCGACAAGTTCTTTACGACCGGAAGCAAAAATTCTGGCCGAGGGATACTTCTCAGAGAGAACTTCGCTGCGACTCTGACTGACTAGTGTTCCACTAAAACAAGAGTCAACAATAATCAGCGTATGATGCGTCTTGATGGCCCGAATCCATTTAAGGACATCAGAATTGGAAATGTAGTCAGAAGGATTATCCTTTCGCGCATTCGCCGGTACCCAATATCCTTCGTCGAGATCCATATCATAATGTCCATGTCCTGAATAATAAACTATCAGATTGTCTTCGGTCGTGATAGACCTTTTTACATCCAGGAGTTTTTTACGGATATTATCCTCTGTGGCTTCATCATCCGTAAGGGTGAGTACATGAAGAGGTTCAAACTGGTAACGTTCAGTCAATAACCGGGTGATATCACGTACATCTTTGACAGCATTGTTCAGTGGTTTCCAATGCGCATACTTATCGATACCAATTGTGAGAAGATAGTTCTCACCTTTAAAACCCCATTCGGATGGGTTATTGGGCAACTTAATTCCGCGGGACATACGTTTTTCCTGATTTATTTAAAATTGAAATTTACAGAGAATCCTGGCAATGTGTTCGGGAAATACTTGCAATTCCAGCGATGCCAAATCACAGTGTACCCGGCCTCGCGATTTGTTCCAGGTGAGACATTATCTAAGCACACATTATCTGCTTCCTGAAGAATGCGTGAATTCCCTTTCTTTAAGGGGGCTAAAGAGAGATTGCCTTAAATTTAAGGAACATTCTTACACCTGGTCGCACACGCTCTATCTCACACTGATTCATAAGGTAACTGATAAACTCATATGTCATGTATAAATACAAACTCGGTGGTAAAACCGGAAAGACATTTACCCTTCAGGAGAGCACGGACCTCGTTGCGGTGCGTACGCGTGGAGCCAAATCGCTTGAAGATTCTGAGCTGTCCGCGAAGGCCCGTGATCTTTTGCCTCGTATGTTGCAGATTGCTTCCCTTCCCGAAGCTAACGTCACTATCTACAAATGTCTCCCGGAAGATGTAAAAAACAAAAAGAAACTGCGTGATGACATCCGGGCGCAATTCACATCAGAGAAGGCTGTACGTTTTGCCGGACGTGTGTTGGAAGACAAAGAGAGTGGCAATATTTTTATTTACACAGAGAATTTCTTTGTCAAATTCAAAGACGACGTTCCTAAGACACGGTGTCGGGAAATCCTCAAAGATTTCGAACTGAAGATCAGTTCCGAACTGAAATTTGCAAAGAACGCCTTCTTCACGAAAGCAAAGGACGACACCGGTCTGGAGATTTTCACCATCGCAGACCAATTGCTCAAAAAGAAAGAAGTAGAGTATTGCCATCCCGAACTTGTGCAGGAGCGGAGATCCAAATTCATACATCCTATGCAGTGGCATCTCTTTAAGACTACGGTCAAAGGCAATATGGTGGATCAGCATGTTGGGATCGAGGAAGCATGGAAGATCTCAACAGGGAAAAATGTCGTGGTAGCCGTCATCGATGATGGTGTGGATATGGATCATGAGGAGTTTGCAGGAAAGGAAAAAATTGTATCGCCACGCGATGCGATGTTGGACTCCGACAATGCAAGACCTAAGCATTACTCAGACCGTCACGGCACTGCATGTGCGGGTGTTGTTTGCGCAAATGGGAAAAATTATGCGGCCGGTGTTGCTCCGGATGCGAAACTGATGCCGATTCGTACAGGAAACCTGGGATCAATATCCGAGGCCAATGCATTTGCATGGGCTGCCGATCATGGTGCGGATGTGATCTCATGTAGCTGGGGACCCTCTGATGGATTCTGGGGAAATCCAAACGACCCGCTGCATTCAACTTTTGCGCCACTTTTTGACAGCACACGGCTCGCGATCGACTATGCGATCGAACATGGAAGGAATGGTAAAGGATGTGTCATTACATGGGCCGCCGGTAACGGCAATGAGAATGTAGTCTTCGATGGATACGCTTCTTACGAAAAAGTAATCGCCGTGGCAGCATGTAATGACCAGGGAAAACGCAGCGTCTATAGCGACTTCGGTGATGCCATCTGGTGTTGTTTTCCAAGTAATGATTTTGAGTTTCCATCTTTTAGTCATCCTCGTCCTCTCACCGATGGTATCTGGACTACAGACAGAAGAGGGTCATCAGGATATAACCCCGGGGGCAGCTCTACACCGATCACGGTTGGAGATATAAAGGGACATTATACCGCGGTTTTCGGAGGGACCTCAAGTGCATGCCCTGGCGCCGCTGGTATTTCGGCGCTGATTTTGTCCATCAATCCAGAGCTCGCGTGGACTCAGGTGCGAGATATCCTCAGGTCTTGTTGCGATAAAATCGACCAGACCGGCGGCAACTATAATGCGAACGGCCATAGTACATTCTATGGGTACGGCAGGCTCAATGCGACACGTGCTGTTGAAATGGCAAAAAGTACGATCAGTACTCAACCCGATGTGAACCTGTCAGGCGTTGCACACTTTACCAAATATGGTAATGTCGTGTTCACGGACAATGCCCCTGCTGGTGGATTCAAATCGGGCAACAAGCTCTCAGGGCTTTCTATCAAGATCGAACCATTCCATCCTGAACTCGGAATTTCCTACAGCGTTAGATTCAACAAACTGAGTAAAGCTGTTAGAGGAACCGATGGGTCGTTTGCAGGGGTTAACGATAAACGTCGCAAGGCGGTTGGAATATCATTCATCCTCACAGGCAAGCTCGCCTCGAAATATACAATTCGCTACGCCGGAAGAACGAGGAAAAACGGTCCCTGGAAAGAGGAGTCCGATGGAGGCTGGTGCGGAAAAAATACAAGCCCCGGTGAGGGTATCAGGGAAATTCGCTGCGAGGTCAAACCGCGTTGAGCTGATCTCTATCAGGCGATAAGAATCCGCAAGCCGAAGACAAATAAACTGTACCTTCGCATCACAAAAAAATCAAATTTGATATGAATAGCTCCGTTTTCAAAATGGCGTTTTACATCTCCGCATTTGCTCTCTTCGCCTGTGGCGGAAACTCGAATGCTGTCCGTGATTCAGCAAGGGAATCCTTAGGGGGAAAAACTGAAGCAGCCGCTCCAGGGACCACAACTCCAAATACCATCGCCGCAAGCGCTCCGGCAGGGTCTGTGCAACATTATATCTGTCCGAAGAATTGTGCAGGAAGTGGCGGTGCAGCAGCAGGGACATGTCCTGTATGTGGATCTGCCTATGTGCACAATCAGGCTTATCACGCTCAATCGCAGAATACTCCCAGTACTTCTGGTGATCAGACGATCCAGAAGGTCACATTTCCCGGTAACACAACTACCACGACGCCTCCGGGCAATACAACTCCGCCTCCTCCGGAACCAGCGCAAAATGCTGCTGGCATCTGGCATTACACATGTCCAAAAGGCTGTGCTGGTGGTGCTGGAATCGCGGGTACATGTGCTGCGTGTGGGGGTGCGCTCGCGCACAATTCTGCATATCATCAGTAATCAGTCATCGCTGATGACGCATACCTCATCAGTGCTATGCTGAAAGTCGGCCTTACCGGTGGTATTGGCAGTGGTAAGAGTACGGTCGCAAGTATTTTTTCTTTGCTCGGCGTGCCTGTGTATATCGCAGACCTGAGAGCGCATGAGTTGATGATCAGGAATCAGACGATCAGGGAAAAGATCATTGCATTGCTTGGTGTGAAGGCTTATGACGCTCATCATCTACCAGATCGAAAATATATCGCCGCGAAGGTCTTTGAGGATAAAGGACTGTTGGAGAATCTTAACTCCATTATTCATCCGGTTATAAGAGATGACTTTGAGTCGTGGTGCACATCTTTCTCTGACAGATTCTACATCATTCAGGAAGCTGCAGTGCTTTTTGAGTCAGGAGGCGCTGCTCTGATGAACGAAAATATCCTTGTATGGGCGCCGGAAGATTTGCGGATGAAACGGGTCATGGCTCGCGACAGGGTTGCAGGTGCAGAAGTGCAAGCACGCATGCAAGTCCAATTAGCAGATGAAGACAAGGCTGCACAATCACAATTCCTGATCATCAATGATAATGAGCATTCATTAATCCGGCAAGTCTTAGATATTGACCAAGCATTACGTTTTATTGCGCAGACGGGATAACCTTTTCTTCAAATCCCGGTTGTCGGACCAGGATGCAAGACCCGCTGAGAAAGCCGTTAAATAGTACTTTTGCGTCGCTCAAAAGAAAGCTACTGAAATCAATTCATCAAAGAAAATACTGAGAAAGAATGATCATTGGAATACCCATCGAGATTAAGAGCAATGAAAACCGCGTAGGACTCACTCCTGCGGGAGCACTTGAACTCACAAAAAGAGGACATACGGTCTATGTGCAGAAGAACGCTGGATTCATGAGTGGATTCGATGATACAGAATACGTTTCAGCAGGTGCACAGATTTCGCCGACGATAGAAGACATCTACGGTCAATCAGAAATGATTGTCAAAGTGAAGGAACCCCTCGAAAGTGAATACCCTTTGATCCGGGAAAACCATCTCATTTTTACTTACTTCCATTTCGCTTCATTCGAACCGCTCACAGTAGCGATGATGAAAAGTCATGCAGTATGTCTGGCGTATGAAACGGTTGAAATCGGCGGGAGCCTACCACTCCTGGTTCCTATGTCCGAGGTTGCCGGTCGCATGGCGATTCAGGAAGGTGCAAAATATCTGGAGAAACCGCAGCAAGGGCGTGGAGTTCTGCTTGGTGGGGTACCTGGTGTATCACCAGCCAGAGTTCTGGTGATTGGTGGTGGCATTGTCGGGATGCAAGCAGCAAAAATGGCGGCCGGTTTAGGAGCTCAAGTCACAATTCTTGACGTAAGCCTGCAACGTTTGCGATATCTCTCTGATGTGATGCCACCGAATGTTGTCACCTTGTTTTCAAACGAACTTACAATTCGGAACCTTATCAAGGATCATGACCTCATCATTGGCGCCGTCCTCATCCCGGGAGCGAAAGCGCCCATGCTCATTACAAGGGACATGCTGAAGAGTATGCAACCCGGCACCGTAATGGTGGATGTTGCTGTAGATCAAGGTGGCTGCTTTGAAACAACACGACCCACAACCCATGATGATCCGATCTATATCATTGACAACGTTGTACACTACTGCGTTGCCAATATGCCTGGTGCGGTGCCCTATACCTCCACTGTCGCTCTCACGAATGCAACTCTCCCATACACTCTCAAACTTGCAAATGAAGGTTGGAAGGAGGCATGCCGCTCAGATAAGGCTCTGCGTTTAGGTCTTAATATTGTGAATGGCCAGATCGTCTACAAGGGTGTAGCAGATGCGTTCGACCTTCCATATACTCCAGTGGATCAGGTACTTATGTAGTATTTTTGGGGGATTTGATCTCGCTTCTTCAGTGTCCCTCCACATTTCCAATGAGATTCGCCATATACCCCGAATCCCGAACCACGAAACATTTGCACTTTTCTGTCAGGAAATTTTCCCTCAGTACAGGGTTCATTATAATATTCTCTATATTAGGCTCCTGGAAACAGGGACATTATTCTATCACTAAACATATTCTTCTATGTACATCACGTTTGAAGAACTACGCAGGATCAAGCATCGGCTGCCTACTGGCAGTGTGCACCGGATTGCAGAAGAGCTCAACATCGAAGAGCAGACAGTACGCAATTATTTTGGTGCCAAGAAGTATGAAGACGGGCGTATTGTAGGCAAGCACATTCAACCTGGTCCTGACGGTGGATTTGTCGAGCTCGATGATGATACAATTCTGGTAGTTGCAAAGCGTATCATTGCAGAGTCCTCAAATGATGTAGAGGCCGCAATTGAAAACTAAAAGGCGGGAGGAGTAGCTCATACTTCTCCCGCTTTTCATTTGGAACTTGTGTCTGCTGAATTAAAGTGAAATAAAATTTGCGCAGAGTTGCACGTACTCCTGCGTAGGTTTCATGTTTTCATAAAGCATCAGCATGCGGTTATCGGCTTTGACCGGGCTGTCACTGAGTTCAAGTAGTACTATGGCTGCCGGTACTGTTTGGTTGTGTTTTACGGCCAGCCTCCGATGGACATATAAACCACAAGCGTTTGCCCTCTCAATGAAATGATAGATTGATTGTGCCGGTATGACCACGTTCAATGCACCCTTTGCTCTCAGGTAACCACGAGCTATACCTGGTACATCCCATAGCGAAAATCCTAACCCCTGACGCGAGGCTCGTCGGGTATCATCGGAGGATGCAAGGCCAACAGGATAATAGGGAGGATTGCAGATCACCAGATCATATTGATCGCTCCAGGATGGATCAGATGTCACAAGATCACGTTCGATCACAGCGATGCGCTGTTTCCACTTACTCCTTAGGGTATTGGTTCTTGCGACTTCAAGCGCTTCCGGGAGAATGTCCACTGCATCGATGTGTATGTTCTCATTACGCTGGGCAAGCATCATTGCCAGAATACCTGTCCCGGTGCCCATATCCAATGCACGCGCAGCACTTTCAATCCGGCACCAACTTCCAAGCAGGATGCTATCAGTTCCAACCTTCCATACACCATCTCCATGTATCAATTGAAATTGCCTGAAAGTAAACGGACCTGACACCTTTTGCATAGACGCGTTCCTGTTTTTATGACTGGCTAGTACTTCACAAAGGGAATTGTGATGAGCCCAACCTGTTCAAGTTGAACATTGGCGAAGTACATCCCTGACGGTAACTCTGAGATGTCAACACACGAATCAGTCATGTTCCTACTGATCACCTGTACTCCCATGACGGTACAAACACGTAGAGAATGGATGACACCACCTTCTGCATCAATACAGAGTCTATCATCAACTGGATTAGGGAAAGTCTTCACTGTTGACGACCACGTAGCATCGTGAATACCAATGCTAAAGACTTCTGCCCATCTCGCTTCAAATTCCTGCCTGTAGATGTTTGCAATGTCCGGATCGTGAATAATAAGTGTGTTCTCGTCATTCCGGACCGTGGCGCTGGTTGTCCAGTTGTGACTACCGGTAATCACGCGAGCCTCGTCTGTGCCTTCATCAAGGATCGCATACTTATGGTGAAAAATCGAATTGTAATCGTGATACGCGGTGAGCACTCCAGCTGACTGCAATTCCTGTAATGGACCAAGTGAACTTTCGACATCATCTACAATTAAACGCACATCCACGCCTGCATTCGCCCGCCCTGTCATCGCTTCTGTGAGATCGTATCGCGTTAGTAATAGAAGTGCAACATCAATACTTTCTTCCGAGGCTACGAGCTCTGATCTTATCTCGTGGTTCGTTTGATCCGAAGGGGAGAAATAATTTTCGATCAGTATGTCGCCGATTTGAAACAGATGCGGTGTATTATCGCGTTTCACACTTCCTGTACGACTCAGCAATGGATTTGGAGTGTTACCACTTCCGCCCCACATTTCTTCAAATTCTGCCAGGTATGCCTTTACCAATGACTGATCCTGTATTACGATGGCATTGTTGGGATCTGCGGACAACTGATTTGTGGAGTGATTGGTACTACCTGTCCATACCCTGGCTAATAGCGGATCAAGAGGATCAACGATGATAACTTTATGATGCATAATACCATCACCATTCCGAAACAACAGCGGAAAATCCGGCAAAGGATCGAGAGCTGAATTGGACTGCCCGCCATCGCCAATATATCTTATCCGTACACCGCGTTGCATGGCCTGCTCCAATGCAAGAATAATATCGGTTCGATTACTGTTATACATCGCTACATCGATTGAATGCTGTGCATTGTTGATCAGAGAAAAGATGGTGGCAAGCATGCTTACGAATGATGTTCCATCCGGCAAGGAACCATTGGAGTAGCTGACATCGACGGATTGATTGAAGTATATCTCGATGTCACCACTGCCCGCAGATTGAGTAGACATCATGATCGGACTATACAGAGCAGTATCACCTTGCAAATTGACTCCTCCTGCAATGACTTCACAAAATTCTGCTGGCTGAAGCCCGGTGATGGTGACGCTATGGATGTTCTCAAACTCTTGATTGCGGATGGTATCTACTTCTCCGTCTTCCCTTTTCACCAGGCAAAATCCCTGAGCATCCTCGGTCGATATCCACTGCAAGCGAAATCCTTCCTGAGTAATCTCTGACTGACGCGGTGTGGGCGAAATATGAAAACACTCTGAGTCCTTGATATCGAGGAGCGATCGGATCAGGAATCGCCAATCATCATAATAGGAAACGATCGCCGTAATATCGAGAGATGGTACAGGCAACACCGTATTGACCAGAGGATTACTTCCTTCAAAATAAAAGGATGACCTGTCACCTTGCGATGTGCAAAATGGTACCGACCCTGCCTCGAAGTTGCCGGGTGTATATGGAAACCGGACGCAATTGACTCTGACAAGTTTTCCCTGATCATGAAAGGAAAGCGCATCGACACTAATGTCTACAGCCTCAGGCAGCGCATTCCCTGAAGATAACTTCTGAAATGACAGGATGGGATTGATCTCGAGCAGCCCATGATATGTCGAGAGCACTCCTGTGACCTGAACTTCATCCGATCTTGTTACCTGGTCAAATGAGGACGGTGAATCTCCTCCCGGATACACAGCAATCCCCGAGGTTGAATCCTGAAAATAGCGTACCGCACCGAGTTCCGAACTGTTTAATACGATTCCAGTCACAGTCACTACACTGCCCACTGGTCTCTGACGTGCCTGCAGTATGCTCTCCTGACCTCTGAGATCTGAAAAGAGCGATATGCATGCTACGCATGCTGCGAAGCAATATATTGCATATGGTGAGGCTGCTGTCTGCTTTCCGATCAAATGTGAACCACGCATGAGAGGGCTCAAAAGTCGTGAATATCTTAATGAACCACAGTCATTTCGTCATTACTCATTTATTAAACAACCGCACAACCTCCGGAAATAAGAGGACAAGCAGTAAACACATTACCTGAATAATCACAAATGGTATTATTCCCCGATAGATATGCGCCGTGGTCACAGAAGGTGGAGACACGCCTTTGAGATAAAATAGCGAGAATCCAAATGGTGGAGTCAGGAATGAGGTCTGGAGATTTAATCCGATGAGAATACCGATCCAGATCATATCCATCTTCATACCCACGAACACAGGCGCAACGACAGGCACGATAATGAAAATGATTTCAATGAAGTCAATAAAGAACCCCGCGATAAACACAACCAACATCACGATCAAAAGGAAAATCATCGGACTCAGATTGGATTGGAGGATGAGATCTGTAAGAAACCTGTCACCTCCCAGCCCTCTGAATACCAGGGCGAAGGTTGTCGCACCAAGGAGAATCAGAAATACCATGCAGGTAAGATGCATTGCTCCACGCATCACTTCATTCAATACTTTTTTATTGAGTTTTCTCTGAAGCGCAGTCAGGAGCGTAGCGCCAACGGCACCAACAGCGGCTGCTTCAGTCGCAGAGGCGATACCTGCAAAAATAGACCCGAGTACTGCGATAATCAAAAACAATGGCATCAGAAACGCCAGGGTAAGTTTTTTGACAAATTCAAATCCTCTTAATTCCGGCCCCTCCGAAGCCGACATTGGTGGTGCAAGTTCCGGGTGTATCCTGGTAAGGACGATGACATAAAGCATATAGCAGGAGACGAGCAACAGGCCCGGAACAAGCGCAGCCAGGTAGAGGTCGCCGACACTTACATTCAATACACTTGCCACCAGGATAAGAGCTACCGATGGAGGAATAATTTGACCCAGGGTACCAGAGGCTGCAATTGTACCTGTTGCGAGTATAGGCGAGTAGTTGCGTTTGAGCATGGTGGGAAGACTGATCAGGCCCATTGCAATCACTGTTGCGCCGACAATGCCTGTAGATGCCGCCAATAACGTCCCAACAATAATCACTGAAAGGGCAAGACCTCCCGGCATCTTACCAAACAATCGGGCCATCGTCTCCAGCAGTGTTTCTGCAATACCTGATTTCTCAAGCATGATACCCATATAGACAAATAGTGGTACAGCGATAAGCACAGTGTTGCTCATCACACCCATAATGCGCGACGGCAGGAAATGAAAGAACTCCGGACCGAGTGCAGTGACACCAACAATACTCGCTATCCCACCCAGGACAAAAGCCACTGGATAACCACTTAAGATGAGTATAAAAACAAGGACAAACAACAGTAATGCGATCCATTCCATCAGGCGGGTTCCTCAGTTTTCCGAAGAGTAATTAGCGCTTTGAAAGCGATGCTGATACCTTGAAGCATGAGTAGTACAAATCCAAGTGTGATAGAGCCCTTGACCAGAAATCTCGCTGGAAGGCCGCCTGGCTCTGCCGACTTTTCTCCAATTGCAAATGCATGACCTGTATACTCAAATGAAGTATAGATCACAATCAGGCACCACGGCAACAGGAATAATCCCGTGCCAAGAAGATTTATCCACGCCTTTCGTCTTGCAGACCATTTCGTATACAACACATCGACGCGTACATGCTGATTTTCTTTGAGAGTATATGCTGCTGCCAGCAGGAAGATCAATGCAAAGACGTGCCACTCAAGATCTGTGATCCATGCTTTACTTGTGTCAAAGAGGTAGCGTAAGAGGACATCACCAAAGATCAAAATCACCAGGATTGTGGTCAGCCATTTAATACGCTCGCCTGACCAACGTGTGAAGGTATCGATGAGCTGAACGAGACGGGGTAACATGAGGGGAAAATAGATGAAATCCTGGTTACCGGCTGCAAGTTGCGCGGTGCGGGTTCAATCGCTTCAGCGGTATACCTTATCTTCGGTCTCAACCACAACGATGCAAAAAACTGAATCTGGATATCGTTTCTCAGCTACTGACCTCGCCAAGTATCTCAGTTGCAACTATGCTATCCGCCTCGATAAAGAAGTCAAAGATGGTATACGTGGCGAGCCTTCATTCACAGATCCACATTATTTCACCGTCAAAGAACTGG
Source organism: Saprospiraceae bacterium (assembly GCA_035292505.1). Classification (GTDB taxonomy): domain Bacteria; phylum Bacteroidota; class Bacteroidia; order Chitinophagales; family Saprospiraceae; genus DATDQA01. The sequence goes on from DATDQA010000089.1 coordinate 21,466, forward strand.
GGCTCGAACATGAAAAACGATATGTACAGCACCTGAAGAATAAGGGATTGAAGGTGACAGAACTTAAAGACGAAGGCGAACAACAGATTCGTGTCGCACGTACCATACAAGCCATGCATGAAGGATATGACATTATTGTACAGGCTGCTCTGGAGGGTCCCATATGGAATGGCTTTGCAGATATCCTGAAGAAAGTACCAACACCCGGCAAATTTGGTGATTGGTCCTATGAAGTGATGGATACGAAACTGGGTCAGGAAACGAAAGCAGGAGCAGTCCTTCAGCTTTGTGTGTATAGCGATCTCCTCACTTCAGTTCAGGAAGTCTCACCGAAGAACATGTATATCGTCAAACCCGGAGACCCGTTTGATGAAGAACCACTGCGATACAATGATTATGCGGCGTTCTATCGCTGGATCAAAGGGAAACTAGAGACAGCTTTACCGAGCATTGAGACAGAAAGCAAGTATCCAGATCCTGTTCCCTATTGTGAAACCTGCCGTTGGTGGTCTGTATGTGACAAGAGACGGCGGGCTGACGATCATCTGAGCTTTGTTGCAGGTCTGCATGCCTCACATACGAAGGAGCTCCAATCACAGG
>DATDQA010000090.1:0-4087 GCA_035292505.1 Saprospiraceae bacterium
ACGATGAGTGTATCCGCTGCCGTTCCGCATTGATTGACTCCCTGCACATGGATGATACCCGCAGCGCTGATATCTATTGAAGAAGCAGTCGTGCTGTCATGCCATAGCCAACTCTCGACATGCATCGATTGGGGTATCACCATCACTGTATCTCCCGAGCATAATGCAATGTCATCACCCAATGAGACGAGCGGCGCTGATCCCGCATCATTGACTAGCACAGAATCGGTATCGCTCCCGCATGCATTGCTTACGGTGAGAGCATATACACCTGTTGAATTGACAATGACAGACGACAATTGTGTTCCATCTTCCCATAAATATTGCACACCTGTGATCCCCGCCTCGACCACAATCGAATCTCCCTGGCATAGATCAACGACATCCGGCAGATCGACATCCGGAGGATTTGCATTCGAAGTGATCACAATTGTATCGGAAGCACTTGTACACGCATCGGATATCTGTACTGAATATATACCCGGCGAAGTGATTACGATTGAATCGGCTGTGCCGATTGTACCCGTTGTCCCCTCACTCCACAAATAGTTGACGTTTTCCACACCCGCATACAGCACGCCAGTCTCTCCCGGGCATAGGCTGAAGTCTGCTCCGAGATCAGGCGGTGCGAGAGGTGGCACATAATTAATATTGATTGAATCCGATCCCGATCCGCAGATATTCGTCACGGTGAGGTAATATGTTCCTGGTTCAGTCACCAGAAATGTATCAGCATCGGTCATTGAGCCTGTCGAAGTGGACCATTGATAGGTGCCCATCAGGCCACCTGCATCAAGGACAAATGTCTGTCCGGGGCAGAGCAACTGATCGGGCGGAAGGACTAAGTCGGGGGCATTATCCAACACAGTAACATCAATTGTGTCTTCGAAAGAAAAGCAATCATTGCTGATCGTCACGCTATGTGAACCAGCTGTGTCAATATCATGTATTGCCATTGTTGACCCGTCGCTCCATAAATAAGATTCAGCAAATGGAACTGCTGACAGGTCTACACTCAATGGAAGTTGCCCCGGGCACAGTGAGGTATCCTGGCCCAGTGCGAATTGAGGTGTTTCAAAGACATATACTTCTATTTCATCACTCAACGAGTAGCATTCATTCGTCACGGTGACAGAAACGTATCCTGATTCGGAAACTACAAAAGTGTTAATAGTACTTCCGTCATGCCATTCAAAAGTCCCAAGTTGCGGATCAAGTTCAATCAAAATCGAGTCACCATCACAGAAAATTGTCGGGCTTTGACCAAGAGCGAAAACAGGTGGAAAGATTCCGCTGATGAAGATTTCATCCTGCGACTGCCCGCACATATTGGTAATCGTGAGGGAATATAACCCCGGTGCATCGGCTATATACGCTGGGGCATCGCTGCCATCCTGCCATGTGAATTGTCCTAAAGTCGGGTCGAATACATATTGAATGATGGAACCCGGGCAAAGAAAAGTATCTGTGCCAAGCGAGAAGGGCTCCGGTGCTTCAAGGTATTCCACATAAACCTGATCTGAGGTGAGGTCACACCCATCACTGAGTGTCACAGAATAGATCCCTTCTGTCGAAATAGTATAGTTCCAACCGGTAGTTCCATCCTGCCAGAGATATTCACCGGATTCAGGATCCAGCGAGATCTCGATTGTTTCTCCTGCGCATAAATAAATACTGTCATCCGGTAGTGTTACTGGATCTGATCCTTGCAGGATCGTCACTTCGATCGCACCAGTCTGGAATGCACATTCAGTAGAAACTGTAACGTAGTATGTACCAGATTCAGTAACAACGATTGTCGGATTCGTAGTTCCATCGCTCCACAAGTAGTTCTCCGCCAACACTCCGGGAGAAACTTCAACTGAATAACAGGCGGTAACCGACAGATTATCCAATTCTCCTTCTGACCATGGAGATTCGACAACGGAGACAGAATCGAGGTAGTAGTAAGCACTTTCAGGGAAATTGATTGATTCACAATCAGGATCTACCGGTGTGAAGTTATCATTGCGGAAGTTGCCAATCGTAATATATCGCTCCCCACCTTCGGCGACAAAGCAACCAGAAATCCGTGTCCAGTTGTCGTAGTCGTTAAGGAATTCTCCATTCACTTCAATCTGTGGAAAATACATTAAGGGTCCGTCTATCACACCATACTCAGGTGGATCCCGTGTAAATAATGCTCCGATGGTTTTTATCGCGCATCTGTCGTCGCTGGGACTGACATATAAGAAGACATAATAGCCCACCCCGGCCGTAAGTGGCGTGTCCAATGGTGCCATAATATACTCTCGATAATCATCAGGACCTGCACGACCAAAAAATCCACCATATGCATATCCCGAAACAGCATCCTGCTCACCAAAGTAGTTCACCGGAACACCTACTGTTTGCCATGGCGCACAGATATTGAAGTAGTCAGCACTCGCGCCATTGCCCTGAACCCAGGGAATCGATGGAAATGGATCTCCAAATTGCAACCAATTATCAGGGCACGTGTCATACACTTCAAAGCTCGGATTCGGTACCAGATTTTGAGAAAGAATAGAGGGTATCCATTGATTCAACAGCACAAGAACTGCAATGAATTGGTAGCCGGTTTCTTTCACTGTCCCTCGCTAAAATGAAGATTGGTGCTTTCAAATATAGTGATTTAGGAACTCACCCCCTTAGTCCCTGGATTTTTATGTCTCTTGTTGATCAGGACGGATTCCCCCTCTTTCAAGAAAGTGGGTGATGCAAGACTTGTTTTCTCAAGAGGCGTTATCCCACTTTCGCAGAGAGAGAGAGCCTGCCGCGCCACAAGGCGTGGGGTCGTGGGGTGAAGTCTTCAACGTATCAATGTCAAATCTCCCGACATAATCCTCTCTTCCCCGCTCACACTTTCTAATGTCAACACATACACATACACTCCAGGCATCATCAGCTTTCCATTAAACTCTCCACTCCATGAAATAGGAGTAGCATCATCTTTATATACCAGATCCCCCCATCTGTCAAAAATCCTGCATTCAATCCCGATTACATTCAGATCATCTAGCAGCACCATCCATTCATCATTCACCCCATCCCCATTTGGTGAAAAAACATTCGGAATAAAAATCTCATACTCACAATCATCATCTGCTTCAATCAAAATATCATCAGTCTCTATGTAACAATCTGTAAATACTGTCACCGCATACACATCCGGCTGCGTGATGATGATAGTAGGCAAGGTGCTTCCCGTGTTCCATAAATAATTGGCATCGAAAGTCTGCGTGACATCCAACGTTACACTCTGATCAGGACAAATCGAGAGCGATGGCTTAAGATCTACCACCGGCACATCAGGATCAAATGAAACAAACACTTCATCTCTACTCACACCACAATCATTCGCAATCTGTAATGAATACACCTGTTCCTGATCTGCGACTATGCTTGCTCCATGACTTCCATCCTGCCATGTGATAAGGTCAGTAGTTGCAGGAGCGATGAGTAAAATTGAATCTCCCGAACACAACACCACATCTTCTCCGAGATCAAAAGCTTCAGGTCCTGCTTCATAAGAAATGACAATCGTATCTACTCCGCTTCCACAATGATTCGTTTCAGTCAGTGAATAGGTACCTGCTTGAGAAACAACAAACTCTGACAACACAGAACCATCCTGCCATACAACACTCGTCTCCACATCTGCATCCGATATCAATAGCAATACTTCCCCTTCACAAAGCGATGTATCAGCACCAAGTGATGGAGTTGGTATCGTCCCATGAATGTCAACGACGATTGTATCAGAATCAGTACCACATGCATTGCTTACCTGTAGATAATAGATTCCTGATATCGTGACAATAAGTTCGGGGTCTGTGGATACTGAGCCTGTCGAAGTATGCCAGAGATATTCTACTCCTGAAATTCCCGCATCCAATGTCACGATGTCTCCTTCGCATGCGATCACATCAGCGCCGAGATCGAGTTGCGGTCCATTTGTGTCTTCAATAATAATAACAGTATCCGTAGCCGATCCGCAGTCATTCGCGATTGTAAGGATGATCGCACTTGGCAGGGTTGTTTGAAATGTTGTTCCATTACTTCCATC
>DATDQA010000091.1:0-12219 GCA_035292505.1 Saprospiraceae bacterium
GCTTCCAGATCTTTCCGCAAATAATAATTATACAAACGCCAAAGTAAATACACACCCGCAAGGCCCAGTATTAGCATCAACCAGGCCTTCTGACCGAACAGAAAATAAAGTCCGGTCAGTACTGCACTCAATAAAATGACATTGACTGCGCTGACGAAGATCTTATACGAGAGTTTCCGATGCGTGTGTGTCTGATAAAGCCGATGCACCAGCCATGCAAGAAGGAATGGCAATACAAGAGAGAAGAACAAAGAATGGGTGATACCGCGATGAAACGCCAGCGCCGGAATGGGCTCCATGAAGAAATTGGCAAGGACATCGAGATCGGGAATCGTGGCGCCGATTGCACCCCAGACCATAGCCCGGTTGCCGATCTTCCGGCCGAGTACCGCTTCGCCTACGGCGGCACCGAGGGGAATCTGTGTTAGGGAATCCATAGAGGGCTGCGAAGATATTGTGCAGCCATCAGCAGACAACTATTGCTTCGGAGCCAGTATATTAACGACACCGACGAGAGCCATAGCACCCAGTACGCATGTCACAATAACCCCTCCAATACCGCCGCCTACAGAGATATTCAACCAGCCCAACAGATGCCCTCCGACAAAACCGCCAATGATCCCAAGGATGATATTACCCAGCAATCCGTAACCGCGGCCCTTCATGATAAGTCCGGTGATCCATCCGGAAATCGCACCGATAAGCAAAAACCATAACCAACTCATAGGGAAGAAAATTAAAATAAAAATGAAAATAAAAATGAAAATAAGAAATCCGGTGAAATCCGGAAAAACGGAAAGCAGACCTGGTAAAACATAAAAAAAGTGAAGGGACTGTAGACTGAGGACTGAAGACTGCTTGCTGCTGGCTGAGGACTACGGACTGAAGACTAAACTACTCCCCGCCATTCGTCCCATTGCTGATGCCCATCACCTCCATCGCTTTTTGTGATGCAAGCTGCTCGGCGCTTTTCTTTGAAAAGGCTTCTGCAAAAGCGACTTCTTTATTATCAATGACGACCGCAATTTTAAACCGATCACGCTTATCAAACTTGTATTTCTGCCTGAGCTGGTAGTCGATCTCCTTGCCTTGCTTCTGACAGAATTCGAGGAGCTGACTCTTGTAATTATCATCCTGCGTCTCCAGTTCATGAATGTCCAGATAGCGACGGAGAATCTTTGTAATGATAATCTTTCTTGTACCGTGGTAGCCTTTTTCCAGGTAGATCGCACCGACGAAAGCCTCGAGTGCGTTGCCCTTCATCGAATCACTCAGCTGAGTGTCATTATACTGATTGAGGATATCATCGAGGCCCATCTCACCCGCGATTTGATTCAAGGTCTTCCGCTTCACAATCTTCGAGCGCATTTTCGTGAGGAAGCCTTCACTCCCGGTAGGGTATTTCTTGAACAGATATTCTGCGACCACGGTACTGAGTACGGCATCCCCGAGAAATTCCAGGCGTTCATTGCTCATCTTCAGGGCAGAACTGTCATCCGGGTTACTCGAGCGGTGATGGAAGGCAAGCCTGAAGAGAGGCAGATGCGCCGGTGTGAAGCCGACAATAGAAGAGATCCGCTTAGCAAGTATTTTATCTTCTGCCAGAAACGAGTTGTATAACTTTCTGATAGGCTTTAACACACATTCAGAATTTTGCAAAAACCACAGAGGCATTATGTCCTCCGAATCCAAAGGTATTGCTCAGCGCGTATTTCACCACTTTTTCTTGTGCTTCATTGAAGGTGAAATTGAGTTTCGCGTCGATCTCAGGATCATCCGTAAAGTGATTGATCGTCGGGGGGATGAAATTGTGATTGATGGCCAGAATACATGCAATCGCTTCTACTGCTCCGGCGGCTCCCAGGAGATGACCAGTCATCGATTTGGTTGAACTGATATTCAGTTGATACGCGTGATCCCCAAAGACAGATTGGATTGCCCGCACTTCTGACACATCGCCAAGAGGAGTCGAAGTACCATGGACATTGATATAGTCTATATCAGAAAGTTGCAGTCCGCTATCCTTTACAGCGAGATGCATGACATTTTTTGCCCCAAGTCCTTCTGGGTGTGGAGCGGTGATATGGTAGGCATCCGCAGTCATTCCGGAGCCAAGCACTTCGGCGTAGATATGTGCTCCGCGTGCTGTGGCATGTTCATAGGATTCAAGAATTAAAGCACCTGCACCTTCACCCAAAACAAATCCGTCGCGGTCTTTGTCGAATGGTCGTGATGCGGTGAGCGGATCTTCATTGCGTGTAGAGAGAGCCTTCATGCTGCTAAAGCCACCAACACCCGCTCTCGTCACGGCAGCTTCAGAACCACCGGTCACCATGACATCTGCTTTTCCTAAACGGATATAGTCGACACAATTTGCCAGCGCATGACTCGATGATGCACAGGCGCTCACCGTACAATAGTTGATACCCCGGAAGCCATACTTAATCGAGATATGCCCGGGGGCAATATCGGAGATCAGCCGCACGATGAGAAACGGACTGTAGCGGGGTAAGCCTGTTGCACGGCCTGCCGCCTCGATTTCTTCTTCGAATGTCGTAAAGCCACCAATACCGCTGGCCCAGATCACGCCAACCCTGTCTTTATTCACTTTTTCCAGGTCCAGACCAGAATCTAAAATAGCTTCATCGGCAACAGCCATCGCATATTGTGCAAACGGATCAAGACGTCTTGCAGCCTTCACATCCATAATTGTTGCGACATCGAATCCTTTTACCTCGCATGCAAATCGGGTTTTGAAAAGACCTGCATCAAAGCGCGTGATTGGACCGGCACCACTCATGCCTTTTTCAAGACCATCTTTGAAGGAACGCCACGAGTTTCCGATAGGGGTCAATGCACCCAATCCTGTAACCACAACTCTTCTCATTACATCCATTTTTCCTGGTTCATAAGAATTCTGAAAAATAAAATATCCACAAACAAGGGAGACTCATTTGTGGATATCGTTTTGGGTCATACATGACCAGTATGAGTTACGACTGCAACTGAGACTCCAGATAGGCAATTGCTTGGCCGACTGTCTGAATATTTTCTGCCTCCTCATCAGGAATAGAAATATCAAACGTTTTTTCGAATTCCATGATCAGTTCTACAGTGTCAAGGGAGTCAGCACCGAGATCATTTGTAAAGTTCGCATCTGCGTTTACTTCTGATTCGTCCACGCCAAGTTTGTCGACGATGATCTTAGTTACCTTTTCGGCAATGTCTGTCATAATGCAAGTGTTTTTTAAAATTTCAGGTTGCGAAAATAGGGATTCTTCCATGATCAGAAAGGAGAAGGTGTTGTTCCGCGGCCTTTAATCCCCATCCCCCGGAAATCCCCAGTGTCAGCTGCAAAGTTAGTTTTTCAGACAAAAGTGCCAGATCGGAACTAAGAGGCTGGCTTGACACCAGATTTCGGTGGTTCTGACCCTTGTTGTATCTTGGCGTCGACTCTGACGAGTCTCCCCGCTTCATCAGTGGGAGCAGACTGTGCAAGAGCCTACTTCAACAAGCTCAGCACAAGTGTCGGGAGTAACAGACCTGAGCCAATACAATAGCTGAAAATTTCCCTAATGAGACGAGCGGATCACCAAAGTACCAAGATCATTGCTACGATCGGCCCTGTAAGCAGTGACTACAGCCAGTTGCTTGAGCTTGCTAAAGCAGGAGTAAATGTATTCCGGCTGAATTTTTCCCATGGAACCCATGATGAGCACCGACAAGTCATCCAGCATATCCTGTACATCAATGAAAAGTACAACTTCCATCTCGGCATCCTGTGTGACCTGCAAGGTCCTAAGCTCAGAGTTGGCGATTTACGTGATGATGCTCTGGAGCTTAAAAAGGGAGATATGGTACGCTTTGTACAAGAACCCTGCGAGGGTACTCTGGAGGGCATCTATGTGAGTTACCCCAATCTTGGTCTGGATGTAAAACCAGGAGAGCGTGTATTGCTTGACGATGGCAGCATTGTGCTCAGGGTGAAGGAAATCGAAGTGAATGGGAATGTACTTTTGACTGTTGTCTTTGGAGGAATACTCTATTCACGAAAAGGCGTCAATTTTCCCGATACAAAGATCACAATGCCTTCCATGACTGAGAAGGATATCGCGGATCTCGACTTCATGCTCACCCAACCCATCAACTGGATTGCGTTGTCATTTGTCCGGTCGCCCCAGGATATCAATAATCTCCGCGTACTCATCGAAGCCAAAAAACATAACGCCAAGATCATCGCGAAAATTGAAAAGCCAGAAGCTGTCCAGGAAATCAAGAAGATTATTAAATGTTCGAATGGGATCATGGTTGCGCGTGGTGATCTTGGGGTCGAAATGCCGATGGAGAAGCTTCCCTCCATTCAGAAGAAAATCATCCGCCTGTGCATCCAACGCGCACGACCCGTGATCGTAGCAACACAGATGTTAAACAATATGATCGAGAATCCAGCACCTACGCGTGCGGAGGTTACGGATGTTGCGAATGCAGTGCTTGATGGAGCAGATGCGGTGATGCTGAGTGGCGAGACGAGTGTGGGCAAATATCCCATTGAGTCCGTGAAAGTGATGCATAAAATCATCAGTGAAGCTGAATCGCATTATGAAATGCAGACCAAACGTCCTAAACCAGCGCCAAAGTCCGGAACGTTTTATTCAGACATCGTGTGTTTCAATGCGTGCAAGACAGCAGAAGAGATTGGAGCCAAGGCGATCATCGGCATGACCATATCCGGGTACACTGCGTTTAAGTTGTCCAGTTATCGACCGCGCCCGGTCATTTATATCTTCTCTGCAGAGCCGAACATGCTCTCTACGTTGAATCTTGTCTGGGGTGTTCAGTGCTTTTACTATGATAAGTTTACGTCAACCGATGAAACGATTCACGACGTTATTGAAATCCTGAAAATGGCAGGACATCTGAAAAAAGGAGATGTCGTGGTGAATACCGGCAGCATGCCAATGGAGAAGCGTCTTATGACAAATATGCTCAAGGTGACAATTGTAGAATGAACCTAAATCAGACTTTCAGTATTTCCTTGCGTCCTGAGGCCGGTACAATCAAGCCTCGGGCTACGGCGTTCATGGTATGTAAGAAATTTCGGATGCTGCGTTCTGTGATACTTCACCTTCAATATCCTCTGAGGATCGCATTCCTGGGCTTTTGTCTCTGCATGGCTGTGTCAACTGCAGCTCAGAAAAACCGTGATCTGACCAATGCTGAATTGAACATCCAAAAACTCTTCATAGAGGCCAATCAGGAAAAACTCCTTGGCGCATATGAAGAAGCGGCAAGCCTGTATCTCGAAGTCCTTGACCTGGACCCGGATAACGATGCAGCTCAATATGAACTTGCGCGGGTATACGAAGCGATGAATCAAAATGATAAAGCCCTCAATCATATTGAACTGGCAATTCGCACAAGTCCTGATATCGAGTGGTATCATGTGATGAAAGGTGATATCCTGGAGGGCATGGAGGAATTTGCGGCTGCCGTAGGCGTTTACGAGCATCTCACGCGTCTCAAACCCAACGAGGAGTATTATTATGAACACCTTGTCGGGTTACTGAAGCGCATCAATCAGCCCGACAAAGCCCTGCGTGCCCTTGACCAATATGAGCAGATTGCCGGTGTGATCCCGAAATTGATTTATGAGAAGGTCGACATTCTCAACACATTGAATCAGCCCGGGAAGGCTGTCGTCGAAATAGAGAAGCTTCTGAGGCTTTATCCGAATGATATCAGTCATTTGCATCAAATGGCCTTGCAATGCAACCTTGCCGGCGACAGTGCAAGAGCAAGAGTATTTTATGTGCGGATACTCGAATTAGATCCTGAAGACGCAAAAGCAAACCTTGCATTGGCCTCGGATTATAAGGAATCCGGTGACGATCTGACATACCTGAAGTCTATTGCCACCCTGATGTCTAATCCGGCGGTGGCATTAGATCCGAAAATTCTGGAGCTTATTCCGTTTGTAGAAAAGTTTGCTTCCAATCCGGAAGTGACCTTTGGAGCTGAGCTCGGACAAATGCTATATCAGATTGTAGGTCAATATCCCAATGAGGCAAAGGCACATGCGATTTATGCAGATTACTTATTTAGTCGTGGAGATTTACAGACCGCACGACAGGAATATGAGAGGACGTTAGTATTGGACAAAAGCGTATTTGCGGTATGGGAACAGTTGTTATACCTCAAAATAGCACAGCAAGACATGGACGGTGTCTTGAGGACTACAGAACAAGCGCTGGATGTATTTCCAAATCAGGGGTCGATCTATTACTTACGTGGGGTAGCATTAGCTGCGAAACTTGATTTCAACAGTGCTGCGGGGAGTTTGCAACAGGCATTGATCATGTCTGGTCGAAATACGCGTCTGCAATTTCAAACTTATAGCCTTCTTGGTACCGTTTATCTTGAAACAGGACATCGGGACAAGGCTTATGATGCGTTCAACAAGGCGCTCAAGCTGCAACCACAGGATGTGGTGACTCTCAACCGGTACGCCTATTCCCTGGCCCTGAACAGCGAGTCCCTGGAGTTGGCAAATGAAATGGCGCAGAATGCACTCCAGAATGCGCCGGGCAACGCGGATGTCGAGCATACGCTTGCATGGATTGCTTTTCAACTTGGTGACCTGAAGGCAGCAAGGGGATATATCGAACAATGTATGGATCACGGTGGAGGAGATCGTTACAAAGCATTGGAACATTATGGCGATATCCTTTTCTCAATGGGCGAGACCGATGTGGCAGTAGAACATTGGCAGCTTTCATTGGACCGTGGAAATCCATCTGAAGTGTTAAAAAGAAAAATCACAGAGCGCAGAATCATCCACTGATAGTATCACCTATGCAATTACGCCTGACTGGCATCCTGATTTTCATTGCTGCAATGACTTTACTGACTTCATGTGGAGGAGGCAAGGCTGTATCTGCTTCCAAACCTGTATTCACGGGCAAGTCGGATGCTGCAGTGCTTTATGAAACCATGATCGATGAAGGGAGTTATACATGGTACACAGGCAAAGCGCGCATCAAAGCAAATACTCCTGATGTAAGGATGAGCGCAACGATGAATCTCCGCATGCTCCGAGACAGTGTGATCTGGGCAACAATCGATAAACTTGGATTTGAAGTGGCGCGTGTGTTCATTACGCCGGATTCAGTGTTCGTGGTGGACAGACTGAATAAAGAATATACCAGGAAGTCGCTGACCAGCTTTCTCCTCGAGTATGGTGTACACATCGGGTTTAGCGATCTACAAAATGTACTGATCGGGAGGATGATTGCATTGACTCCAGCGTATATTGAGTCAGGCTATGAGTCGGACCAGGTAATGCTGATTGTGAGTGATTATACGGGTGTGACGGCAAAGCATTGGATGACTCCGACATTACCCCAGCGATTACTCAAAAGTTATCTGGTCGATGCAGGCGGTAGAAAATTACAAATCGAAAATGTGGACTGGGAAACATTTCATGATGGTACGCAGATTTCATATGGCCGATTGCTCTTGTTTGAAGACACGCACGGCATGACAGAGGTTGAAATTTCGTTTTCGGAAATTACAAAGAATGTCCCTGCGAGTATCCCCTTTAGCATTCCGGAAAACTATGCACTGGCTCGTTGAAATATCCTGCGTATTGTTTCTGCTTTTAGTCGGCGCATCTCTTGGCGCACAGGAGAGGGCTGTCCTGGAAAAACAGCGTCAAAAGCTGGAACAACAAATAAAGGAGACGAGCACCCTTTTGAAACAATCGCAAAAAGAGAAAGAAGCTACCGTATCTAACCTCCAGACTCTCAGATCGGAGATTGCGATGCGTGAAGAGGTGGTCAGTTCTCTGAAGCAAGAGTTGGATCTTATTAATTCCGAGGTCCGACAACATGAGGGAGCCCTTAAAACACTCGAAGCAACAATGAAAGAGCTCAGCAGTGATCAGGGAGCGCAAATGCGTAGTGCATTTCTTGAGCGTCAGATGAGTCATCCCATTTTCTTCATTCTTTCAGCAAGGAATCTGAACGATGCGTTCCTGCGATGGCAATATCAAAATCGCATTCAGTATGCCAGAAAGCGTACCCATGAAGAGCTCAAGTCGACATCAGTTGATGTACAGTCAGAACTGAATGCGCTGGAAGAATTGAAATCGCAAAAGCAAGGTATCAGTGAGGATATGGAGGAGCAGGAGGCCGAGCTGAAGAAATCGGCTACGGCTGCCCAGACCATGGTTTCCACACTTGAAAAAAAAGAAAAATCGCTCCGTAGTCAACTGGAAAAGCAACAAAAGGAAAGTAAACAACTCGCCGATGAAATCGAACGCATTATTGCCGCAGAGATTAAAAAGTCAACCAGTATTGACAACGTGCCGGCAAAAGCGTTGTCGACTGAATTTGCGCGTAACAAGGGAAAGCTACCCTGGCCCGTTGATCAGGGATTCGTCACAGGCCGTTTTGGTTCGCAACCGCATCCGGTTGTGAAATCAATCACGGTATCGAACAATGGGATTGACATCACAGCGCCTCCCGGATCCAGTGTGCGTAGCATCTTCGGTGGCAAGGTCGTCGGTAGAAAATTCATTCCTGGTTTTGACCATATGGTGATCATTCAGCATGGCTCATACTATTCGGTATATTCACGCCTGTCCGAAGTCAACGTGGAGATCAACCAGGAAATAGAAGCGCGTAAAGTGATCGGTCGTTTAGCTGTAGATGCAGACGAAAACCCCAAATTGCACCTTGAAATCTGGGAGAATAAAGTTCAGCTCGACCCAGAAAAGTGGATTTCCAGATAGTTATTTCGATTTCAGTCATTCAGGCTATTTCAATACCAAATACACACTGTCCTTGCAGCATAACTGGAACATTAATGAAAATCGTACTTCGCGCGTAGATGGACGCGAAGAATTTACCGTGGTCGTCGGACTCATCCTTCCTTCGGAATCAGAAGTCATCGCCCATGAACATCTCGATGAATTAGAGTTCCTTGCCCTCACGGCGGGGGCACTTACCATCAAACGCTTTGTGCAAAAGCTTGATCATCCCGATTCAAAGACGTTTGTCGGGAAGGGTAAGGTTGCAGAGATTAAAGAATACCTGGAGAGACATGAAGAGGTGAACATGGTCATATTTGATGATGATCTCTCAGGGAAGCAGACACAGATACTGGAAGAAGAGCTCAAAGTCAAGATTGTGGATAGGAGTAGCCTCATCCTGGACATCTTTGCAAGTCGGGCCCGGACTGCTCAGTCCCGGACACAAGTTGAGCTTGCGCAGCTTCAATACTTATTACCTCGGTTGAGGGGATTGTGGACGCACCTTGAAAGGCAGCGGGGAGGTATTGGTATGCGTGGTCCTGGCGAGCAGGAGATTGAAACAGACCGTCGGATTGTGCGCGAGAAAATCGCGTATCTCAAGAAGAAGCTGGAGAAGATCGACGAACAGAACAAGACACGACGCAAGACAAGGGATGCAATGATCCGGGTCGCTTTGGTAGGGTATACAAATGCGGGAAAGTCGACTCTGATGAATGTCCTGAGCAAGTCTGATGTCTTTGCCGAAAATAAACTCTTTGCTACACTTGATACCACCGTACGCAAGGTCGTTTTTGGCACCATGCCATTCCTGCTTTCGGATACTGTAGGGTTTATCCGGAAATTGCCACACCATCTGGTAGAAAGTTTTAAATCGACGCTCGATGAGACACGTGAAAGTGATATTCTGGTGCATGTCGTCGATGTAGCACATCCGCAATTTGAAGACCAGATGCGTACGGTTATAAAGACACTCCATGAACTCGGCTCTTCCGATCTACCCATGTTGACTGTTTTGAACAAAATTGACCTGTACCGTGAGCGCTATTTCGATGCGTTCCTGGAAGCCGACGTCAGAGCGCAAATAGAAAGTGAGCTTGTGTCCCGTATCGAGGAGGAGTTTGAGACCCGGGCTATCCTGATCTCTGCTGAGAAAAAGGAAAATCTAAGTACACTCCGGTCTGTACTTGCGGAAATGATAGAGGCCCAATACGCCATCCGGTATCCCTACCGGACGAAGACCTTCTAAGTCAGGATTGCCCGGATGTTATTGTGACTGAAGGGGAGTTTATAAGGGGTAACAATCTGCAGACTTCGCGCACTTATGATTAAATGGCACATCTTTTGACAATTAGTTAACAGAATTCTGCCATATATAAGTAGCATAATGTATTATCTATGCGTTATACGATTGATTTTTAGTTTTTAAGTGTTTGATCCCATGAAGTTTTTGAAATACATATTCGACAGGCTCTTTCGCCGTAAAAGCAGGCTGGCACTCTACTCAAACAAAGAGTACGAGTCCTGGCTCGGGGTATAACAAAGTGGTGTGAGCTGAATTTATTTTTAGAACCGGCAGGTCCCCATGCCCTATACACCATCTGTTATTCTTTACGAAGTTGCTTTCCACTTCGGTCCATGATTCTAATGGACATGATTATCAATTGCTATTGGTCTTACGGTCTTTTGTAATCAAAGTTGCCATATAACCGCGGTTTTTATGCTTCATAAAGATTCGAAGTCTCTGTTTATCAAACACTTGCCGCTTTTAGCTTCGGGCGATTGAGTTTCAAAGTGTATACGAGGTAACGCATCCACTTTTTGTGACTTTTGGTTAGAAGAAGAAGACCTGCGGATTGTACCCGAACATAAAACCCTCATTTTTTCTCTTTTATACATATTTCGGATGAGTTCGTCGATCTTGATCGATGGACCATATAGTACTTTGTAAAATTTAGTACCATGTATTGCAAGGTACTGTTTGAGATTGTACATTTGCGCTCATGAATCTCGAAAACACGAAGGCCCAGATGCGAAAGGGGGTACTCGAACTCTGTATTCTGTCAATTCTGTCGAATCAGGAAGCCTATCCTTCTGACATTATCGAGAGGCTGAAGCAGGGTGAACTCATTGTCGTAGAAGGAACCCTCTATCCACTGCTCTCAAGGCTCAAGAATGCCGGACTACTATCGTATAGTTGGCGTGAATCACCCTCAGGACCTCCTCGCAAATATTTTCAAATCACAGATACAGGCCGTGTCTTTCTCCATGAGTTGAACCATACATGGGGAGACCTGGTTTCGGCCGTTACATCTACAACTCAAAACACGAAAACAACATGAAGAAAGTATTGCAGATCAATTTAGGTGGAATCGCATTTACCATCGACGACGACGCGTATCGCCGTCTGGACGGGTACATGCTTGATCTCGGCCGGTACTTTTCCCGCTCAGGGTATCAGGATGATATCATGACCGATATAGAGGCCCGTATCGCCGAGCTTTTTTCGGAACTGCTCAAGTCCCGAGGTATCGTTGAGATCACTGATGTAGAAGCAGCAATCAAGATTATGGGCACACCAGCGGATTTTGGTGATCCAGGGTCAACAGCCGGATCATCTGATGCCGGGCCATGGGATATCAAGACCGGAAAGAAACTCTTCCGTAACCCGGATGATAAAGTGATTAGTGGTGTCTGTTCAGGACTCGCCGCCTATTTCGGCATTCAGGAAGTCCTTTGGGTCAGACTTGCATTTGTCGTCATCTTCCTCACCATGGGGTTCGGCATCGTCGTGTACCTGGTCCTCTGGGCCCTTGTTCCTGAAGCGAAAACAGCCGCCGATCGCCTCGCTATGATGGGTGAGCCAGCTAACGCGCAAAATATTGCCCGCATGGTTGAACGCGGGATCGAAGATTTATCTACGACGATCAAAGACAATTGGAAGCAATGGAATACCAAAAAAAAAAGCCATCGTAAGGAACGAGATACTGCTGCTGGTACCGCCGATGAAAAGTCGGCCTTTCTTTTAGTTGTCTTTCTTGTTCCTCTTGTACTTGCTGCAAAAGCTGTGGGATTTATCATTCATATGTTGAGGAAGCACGTGTTTACAAGGCACCGCCTATTCCAACGTAACCAGTATGTATAAATCGCTGTTTGCAAAGATTCGGTCACCTATTTCAGGCATTGACAAAGAGGATACTGGGTTCTGGGTACTCGTTCGTGGGTTCTACGATTAACTGTAAACAACTTACTTAGGATAGGTTCGATGAAGCTGCAAGGCCGGCTTTTTGGAGTGAGCTCAGCGTTGAACATTCCTCACGCATTCTCATTTATCCGACGCCCTTCGGCCTGAAATGCAAAAGCCCCCGCGCAGGCGGGGCTCTTTTGCGTGTTGCGGTGAGGGCGGGATT
>DATDQA010000092.1:0-2713 GCA_035292505.1 Saprospiraceae bacterium
GGCCAAATCGTCGCGGTGGCACAGCAGGAGTTTAAGCAACTGTTCCCACAACCGGGATGGGTCGAACATGATCCCATGGAAATCTGGGAATCACAATTGAATACACTGAAGGAAGTTTTAGATAAAGCAACGATAAAGCCAGAGCAAATCGCTGCCATCGGTATCACAAATCAACGTGAGACTACAATTGTCTGGGATCGCAAGACAGGGAAACCTGTGTGCAACGCAATCGTGTGGCAGGACAGAAGAACGGCGGATATCTGCAACGCATTGAAGAAAGAGAACCTCGATGAGTATGTTCAACAAACAACCGGCCTTGTCATCGATGCCTATTTCTCCGGTACAAAAATTAAATGGATTCTTGATCAGCATCCTTCTATCCGTGCAAAAGCAGAATCCGGTGATGTGATATTTGGAACTGTCGATAGCTGGCTCATCTACAAACTTACCGGTGGGAGTGTACATGCAACTGATTATAGCAACGCCTCGCGAACGATGCTCTATGATATTCATCAATGTCATTGGGATCAGAAATTGTGTGCGGCGCTGCGGGTTCCAACAACAATGCTGCCTGAAGTCAGGAGTTCATCTGGATCATTTGGAGTCGCACATGCTGATGTGACAGGAGCAGAGATTCCCATTTGTGGTGTCGCTGGAGATCAACAGGCGGCCCTCTTTGGACAGCTTTGTCACTCTCCCGGAATGGCGAAGAATACATACGGTACAGGTTGTTTCATGCTCATGCATACCGGTCATGAAGCGGTACAAAGCAAAAACGGATTGCTCACAACGATTGCATGGGGTCATGAAGGGCAGATTGAATATGCGCTGGAAGGCAGCGTCTTTGTTGCAGGTGCCGCAATTCAATGGTTACGCGACGGGTTGGGAATTATTAATACTTCGTCCGAAAGTGAAGCATTGGCAAATTCAATAAAAGACAACGGCGATGTCTATTTCGTGCCGGCCTTTACGGGACTCGGCACACCACATTGGGATATGCAGGCACGGGGAATGATTGTCGGGCTTACGCGCGGAACGCATCGTGCACATCTTGTACGTGCGGCATTAGAATCCATCGCATATCAAACTGCAGATGTATTAAAGGCAATGCAACAGGATGGTGGTATTCAGTTACAGGCGTTACGCGTCGATGGCGGTGCAGTAAGCAATAATTTCCTCATGCAGTTCCAGGCCGATATACTTGGAGTGCCCGTGGTACGACCAAAATTGACTGAGAGCACTGCCCTCGGTGCAGCATATCTCGCAGGACTTGGATCGGGATTCTGGACGCGCCACGAACTTGCAGCGCACTGGCAAATCGACCGGACATTCGAACCAAGGATGAATAATGCTGAGCGCGAGCGATTATTACATCGATGGAGGCAGGCGGTGGAGAAGGCGAAGGGGTGGGCTTGACAAACGCAAACGCAAGTTCAAGTGCAAGTGCAAACGAGAGTGAGAAGGTCTTTAATTTGGCAGTCAACAGTCTTCAGCCAGCAGCCCTCAGTTCCCATCTTTTGACTGAGAACTAAGGACTGAGAACTGAAGACTCCACTTAAAATTATTTCTTCAACTGATCAGGTGGAATGGGAGGAGGAGGCACATTCCGTACCGGAGTGATACTCTTCAGGTATACAAAGATTGCCGCCAGATCATCGTCATTCAATTTACCATAATACTGCCATGGCATTGGAGGCAGTAGTGTACGACCGGAGTCGAGTCCTTTATACTTCCCTTCCTTCAGGGCTTTTTTGAATTGATCAAAAGTCCAATTACCGACACCGGTCTCATCCGAGGTGAGATTTGCAGAGAAAGAAGCACCCCATGGACCAACCGCGCATGTAAGGTCGACATTCAGTAGATACCATCCTCCGGTCAGAGACTGCAACGCCATATTGTCAAAAGGCCTGTCGCCCGGATACCCAGATAGTCGCAGTTCGGGAATGATCTCAGGACCTTGTGCACCCATTCTCTTGGGCGAATGACAGTCATCACAACCTATGGCATTGACCAGATACTCTCCACGTTGTACAGTGTCCTGGTGAGTTGGTTGAGCGGATGCTGCCTCGTGGACAGATGGGGCTTTACTATCAGTGCATTGAATGAGCGCAAAAACACCGACGACTACAAGTGACAAAATCAAAGCGCGTTTCATTTCGATAGAGTTTTGATAAGAAATTTGATATTTCGTCAGGCTAAAAAAATTCTGCGCAATATTAAATAATTGGAATTACGATTGATCTCCCTGGAGTTCAAAATGATTGAGAGATCTGGCAGGAGTGCTGAAGACAAGGCAAATCTGGTGGGAAAGGAGCGTTTCATGGGGAAGTCTGCCTGTCGAGCTATTCTACAGTGAACTTGTAAAACTTGTCCGAACCAAAAGGGGCGGACGTCGTTTTTTAACTGCCTCCAGTCCACAAGACTCCCTGGGAGAGGTAGGTAAACCTTTTGGCAGTTGCGGGGGCTCGCCCAGTCTTAGTAGTGAACACCGAAAAGCGAACGGCAAACGGCCAACAGCAGTTTTTTGTACTCTTTCGGTTTGGCATTCACGTGACCGTATTCCATGGAGCCCCACGCCTAATTTATTGTGTCCCCAGATCCACAAATCCATAATGATCCACTTCCTTCTCGCCATCAGGGAGCTCATGATAGGCTCTGTAGAACACATATTTCTTACCCACGTTAATGCCGTTGAAAATGCGATTGACTTCGA
>DATDQA010000093.1:0-6477 GCA_035292505.1 Saprospiraceae bacterium
CACCATGCTGACAATACGCGTACGTTCTGTCAGAAGGCTTTCGAAAAGATCCATTCTCAATTCACCGCTATCCGTAATTGGCAGCACCCGCAGATGTGCACCTGTTTGCTCACAGGCAATCTGCCATGGCACGATATTGGAGTGGTGTTCCATGCCTGATATCAGTACTTCATCGCCTGGTTGCAGGATTGCTCGTTCAAAACAAGTAGAGATACAATTAATGCCTTCTGTAGTACCGCGTGTAAAAATGATCTCACGTGTCGAAGCTGCATTCAAAAAGCGTGCTGTAGCTCTGCGTGCGTCTTCGAACATCTCTGTCGCTTCAGCGCTCAAGGCATAGACACCGCGATGGACATTAGCATGGTGCTGCTCGTAGTAATTACTGATGGCATCGATGACGACTTGTGGTTTCTGGCTCGACGCTGCTGAATCCAGGAATACCAATGGCTTACCACGTACCGTGCGTTTTAATAATGGAAAGACTTGCCGGATGTGCGCAACATCAAATGGGGCAATACTGTCCATTTTAGAGCCGGCCGATTTCAATGGATTACTCATGATGATGTGCTTCGACGTGTTGATTGAGATAGTTTCTGACGGCCTCATTTGTGCATTTATCAAGGACTTCGCCGACAAATGCTTGCTGCAGAAGTGCAGATGCTTCATTGCGATTAAGCCCCCGGCTCCGTAGATAGAACACCGCATTTTCATCAAGTTGACCGATCGTTGCGCCATGACTGCACTTCACGTCGTCTGCGAAGATTTCAAGCTGCGGTTTACTGTCCATGATAGCATTGCGGGAGAGGACAAGTGTATTGTTTTGTTGGAACGCATTTGTTTTTTGTGCATCAGGACGAACGATGATCTTACCATTGAACACGCCACGAGCATAGCCATCCAGAATACCTTTATAGAGTTCATGACTCTCGCAACGTGGCTGGGCATGGTCGATAAAAGTCTGCGTGTCCGTATGCTGCCGGTCCTCCGCCATGAAGAGGCCGTTCAGATTTGATGTAATGCCGGTGCCACAGTGCAGGACTTCAATATTATTACGCATGAGTTTGCTGCCGAGTTCGACGGCGATTGAGCTGTATGCACTGTCTTTTTCCTGATACACCCGTGTCATGTTGATATGAAAGCTCTGCGCATTCTCATCCTGAAGGCGGTGATGCCGGAGATGTGCTCCGCTTTCTACCATAATATGATTCACCGAGTTGGTAAAAGAAACCGTCTCATTGTTCAGACTGACAAAGCTTTCAACAATATCTACACTTGTATTTCTGCCGATACCGATCAGTTTGTATGGATACGTATAGATAGGAGATGCGCTATCGCTATCCGTGAAGTGCAAGAAATGCAGTGGACGCGAAAGTTGAAGATCTGATTCGATGGAAAGACACACTCCGGGAGTAGTCATACTCGTAGTAAGCGCCTCAAACGGAGTCATCATTGACGATCCCAGTCTTGCGATCATGTGTTCCAGGAGTCGCAAGGTTGACTTTTCCTTCATCGCTTCCTGGATGGTGATCAGCTTCACGCCAGCCGGTAACTCATCAGAAAGCTGAAGTAACAGGTGACCATTGACAAATACGATACATGCGGCATCCAGCTCCGTGATACCGGAGCGTAAATCTATATATCCATTCCCCGGGAAAACAGGCTCTGAGAACTGCGTATTCAGGAGCTCGCGCATGGATGTGTATTTCCAGTCTTCGTTCTTTTTGCCGGGTAATTGCGTGTTTTGAAATTGTGTGAATGCGAGCTTGTGCAAGGTATCTACCAATGTGCCTGTAACGCCATTCTGTTTCTCAAGGCTGCGCCTGAGAGGGTTGGTCAGCGATCCCCAATCCTCATGAATCCTGTATGTATCTGTTATCGTCATTAAGCAGTGTCTGTTAATAGAACAACGATGATGTTTATGCCGTTTCTGCAGTTTCTTTCACCCAATCATACCCTTGTTCTTCCAGCTTTAAGGCAAGCTCTTTACCGCCAGACTGCACAATACGGCCATCATACAATACATGAACATAATCGGGTATGATATAATTGAGCAATCGTTGGTAATGTGTCACCACCACGAAGGCCCGGTCTTTGTTGCGCAAGGCATTGACTCCATCTGCAACAATTCGGAGCGCGTCGATATCGAGGCCACTGTCAGTTTCATCCAGGATACACAGGCGCGGCTCAAGAACTGCCATTTGCAATATTTCATTTTTTTTCTTCTCGCCGCCACTAAACCCTTCATTCAGTGCCCGTTTGAGGAATGCTTCATCTATTCCCAGGGACTGAATTTTCGCACGCATCAATTTCAACAATTCTACCGCAGTCAACTCTTCCTGACCACGTCCTTTGCGTATCGCATTGATGGTACTTTTCAGAAAATGGGCCGTAGTGACACCCGGGATTTCAACAGGATACTGAAAGGCAAGAAAGATGCCTGCGCGTGCGCGTTCATCTATTTCCATTTCCAGCAGATTATATCCATCATAGGTCATCGAACCGGAAGTCACCTCGTACTCTTCACGCCCTGCAATCACCTGGGCAAGAGTACTCTTACCGCTGCCATTAGGCCCCATGATGGCATGCACCTCCCCGGCTTTGATGTCGAGATCGATCCCTTTGAGAATTTCCTTTTCACCGATCGATACTTTTAACTGATGTATACTGAGCATTATATTTTATTTAAGCTTTGACAAGTTATTGTTACTGTGAAGTTGCAAACTTCAAAGCGGCATGCATCTACAGCGAAGTTTCAAACTTCGCCGAGGATGACTATTTTTATTTTAATTGTCATTTTCATTTTAATTATCCAACGCTTCCTTCAAGACTTATCTCAAGAAGTTTTTGCGCTTCAACTGCA
The DNA here is from genome assembly GCA_035292505.1 of Saprospiraceae bacterium. Classification (GTDB taxonomy): domain Bacteria; phylum Bacteroidota; class Bacteroidia; order Chitinophagales; family Saprospiraceae; genus DATDQA01. The sequence goes on from DATDQA010000093.1 coordinate 2,861, forward strand.
AATTCCATCGGAAGTTCATTAAAGACTTCTTTGCAATACCCATTTACGATGAGGTTGATGGCGTCTTCTTCACTCAGTCCGCGTTGTTTGCAATAGAAGAGCTGGTCTTCACCGATTTTCGATGTAGTGGCTTCATGCTCGACACGGGCTGTATTGTTTTCTACTTCGAGATAGGGGAATGTATGCGCGCCGCATTTATCACTCATCAGGAGCGAATCACACTGACTGAAATTATGTGCATTGTCTGCACTTTTATTGATGCGCACCAGTCCACGATATGAATTATTGCTTTTGCCGGCACTGATCCCTTTAGAGATGATCGTGCTGCGTGTATTCTTGCCGATATGAAGCATTTTTGTACCGGTATCTGCCTGTTGACGATGATTTGTGACGGCAATAGAGTAAAACTCTCCCACAGATTCATCACCTTTCAGAATACAGCTTGGGTACTTCCAGGTGATCGCAGAACCTGTTTCTACCTGTGTCCAGCTAATCTTTGATTTATGTCCTGCACAGAGGCCGCGTTTTGTCACAAAGTTGTAGATGCCTCCTTTCCCTTCTTTATCCCCCGGATACCAATTCTGCACGGTAGAATATTTGATAAAGGCATTGTCTTTTGAGATGAGTTCTACGACAGCAGCATGTAACTGATTTTCATCGCGCATCGGTGCGGTACATCCTTCCAGGTAGCTGACATAGCTCCCCGGTTCTGCAATAATCAAAGTGCGTTCAAACTGACCTGTATTTGCAGTATTGATCCGGAAGTAAGTCGATAGCTCCATGGGACATCTGACGCCGGATGGGATGTAACAAAATGATCCATCACTAAACACTGCAGAATTGAGGGCAGCGAAGTAATTGTCGGTATAGGGTACAACGGTGCCCAGGTATTTTTCGATGAGTTCAGGATGATTTTGGACAGCATCGCTAAAAGAACAGAAGATGATGCCTTGTTCTGCAAGCGACTCCCGGAATGTCGTTTTTACCGACACGCTGTCGATCACTGCGTCTACAGCGATTCCTGTCAAACGTTTCTGTTCTTCGAGAGAGATACCAAGACGGCCAAATGTCTTCAGGAGTTCCGGGTCGACTTCGTCCAGACTTTGATATGCTTGTCGTTGTTTCGGGGCAGCGTAGTAGATAACATCCTGGTAGTTGATTTGGGGATATTTGACGTTTGGCCAGTGAGGTTCGACCATTTTCTGCCAATGCCGGAAGGCTTTCAGGCGCCATTCCAGGAGGAATTTGGGTTCATTTTTCTTCCCGGAGATAAGACGGACCACGTCTTCGTCGAGACCTTTTGGAATCACGTCTGTGTCGATATCACTGGTGAAGCCATACTTGTAGTCGCTACGCGTATGATCCTCCAGAACCTTCATGGATTGGCTCATCTCCGGATTGAATTTAGGCTGCAAAGTTGCGCAATTATCGCCATTTATACAAAAAAGTACATATTGTTGTTCACGGGCTTCCGGAATTAATTTTAGGTATATTCTGAAAGGAGGGCTTGAAATCGCAAACGGCCGTTGTACCTTCAGAAAATCATGCAGATCATCGTAGAAATCTCCCTGTATCCTTTCACGAAAGACTATGACACCACTATCCTGAATTTTGTTCAGAAACTGCGTGATTACAAAGACATCGATGTAACTCCGAGCGAAACAGCGACAGTTGTTCGGGGTGAATACAATGCGGTTTTTGCGATGCTTGAGCAAGAATGCAAGGCAGCCCTGAGTGGTAATGCCAGGACAGCATTGGTGATAAAGATTTTGAATACGCTTTGAAGTGTAAACTTAGTCTGATTGTTTAGGGGCTGAAACCAGCTATTCAATCGGTACACAAGCTTACAAAGTGACAATAAGTGAATAATTTCGAAAAAAAGATGACTTCATCAGCCATTTCATGACGCGAGTGCTTTCAGTTCCTAGTGGAGTCTAGCATTGTTCGTTGTATACCACGGCGACCAGGTTCCAGTCAGCAGAGCGGTTTAGATTGATATCTTTTTCCTCGAGCTTATCTATAAGGGCGCGGCAGTTGTCAAAAAACGAATAGTGCTGGCGTAGACTAGTAAAGATGCCATCGATCAGATGAAGCCTTTCCTGAGTTGAATTGTTTACGAATAAGTAATGCTTAGAGTAACGCATGGTCAAATTGCTGTACGTTACACAGGAAAACAACGACATCTTACCTTCAGTCTCAAGTCGCATGTACATATAATCGTCCTTTCCAATGTTAACTCCGAAGTATGTTTGCCATACTCCGCCCTCCACTTTGATGGCATAGCATTTGATTTCATCCGGCCGAAATCTCAAAGTTTCACCTTTAATCAAGACTTTGATGGATGATTTACTGATAATTTCATCGCTTGTCGAGTAAGTGGCTAAGTCATTAAACAATACACGACATGCAATTGTATCTCCGGATAGCATTACGACATAGCCTTCAAATTTTTCTCCGCGAACCTCGATCAGAGATATCATCATCGAAAGTAAAAGAAGAAGAAGTCTTGACATGGTGGTAGTGTTTACCTGCCTTTTGGTTGACTCTAAAGTCGTCGCGATTGTGTGAGACGATGCATACAGAAGTACAGCAAGGTACCTATCATTCGACACTCATGGCCGCGTTGCTTGAAAGATACCATGATTTAATTTAAAAAGACCCTGAAAGCGAATTCACTGGTATTTTTAGGTATACGCGGAATTTGAGGCTTGCAGCATTCCTGTCGATACCTATCTTGGGAAGATAATGCAGGTAATTGTCGAAATTTCACTCTATCCGCTTACAGAAAACTACAGTTCGATCATTGCAAATTTCGTGGGCCGGCTCAGTGGTTACGACGGGATCGAGGTCACGTTAGGTGAGACCTCCACCGTCATCAGGGGAGACTATGATGTAATCTTCAAGATGTTGGAAGCCGAGTGTCGCGATGTCCTGGATCGCGATGTCAAGAGTGCCTTTGTCATTAAACTCTTGAATACTGTGTAGTACCAGCCTTCTTTTGATGAATTAGGAACCTTTCGCCAGACACTTTCAAGGATGTCTATTCATAAGTTGGTCGATTTTATGTTCGACACGAAGAATCAGCTAACCCTAGAAAAGTTCTGTTGAGAAGTCTTTATTGATAGCTGAAGAATTATAAAAAAGCAACGAACCATGTTGTGTTGCTTTTTTGCATACTCGCTGGACTGAGGGAACCTACTCATATATTGAAATCCCGACATTTCTATGGTCTTATCAGGCATATCTCCCTATATTTACCAGTACCGTGATTGCTCCAGTCGAACTATTAACACATTTTACGTCGGGCATAACAGGATTAGAACTAAGAACAGTGTGATAAAGACTCATGTCTTTTGTCACTCTTCATAGAATTGTCTTAATCCAGTTATGATATGAAACATTTACCCAAATCTCCCTCTGCAAAAACCTTGACGCAGATAGCTGATGAATATGGCATAGACGTCCGTACTCTTAAAAAGAAACTCGCTTTGGCAGGAATAAAGCCTCCACATGGCCTAATTCTTCCAAAAGATCAGGAGCGTATCTATAAAGCCCTGGGTCCGCCGTTTTAGCGTTGGAGTCAAGTGAACTCTGCGTTTTGCATTGGTTATTGAGAG
>DATDQA010000094.1:0-7692 GCA_035292505.1 Saprospiraceae bacterium
ATCGCATGAAACGGCGTTTTACGTAGGCATTGCATGAAACGTCGTTTTACGTAGGCATTGCATGAAACGGCGTTTTACGTAGGCATCGCATGAAACGGCATTTTGCGTAGGCATTGCATGAAACGGCGTTTTACGTAGGTATCGCATGAAACGGCGTTTTACGTAGGCATTGCATGAAACGGCGTTTTACGTAGGCATTGCATGAATCGACGTTTTACGTAGGCATCCCATGAATCGACGTTTTACAAGTTCATCATGACTGCCAGAGCCTGCCTGCCCAGGGGCAGTGTAAAACGACGTACAAGTCACCCCCATGAAGCATCTTTTTATGTGGAGCCTGGCAACCAGCTCGGAAATTTAGAACATTTCAACACGAGAATACCTGCACTATCTTGCGCCAGCCTGGAAATAATTTAAAACACCCCGGCCCGACAACTTAAGATGGAGAGCATCAAATCGAAATACATTTCTTTGGTCATCCTCATCTTAAAGGCAAGTATTCTCGGATGGCTCCTCTGGCAGTTTTTTCATGCTCCTGACTGGCGTGAGTTTGCATTTGACGAGCACTTCTGGCTTTTTGTACTTGCTGGTTTCATAGCACAATTGATTGATGGGACATTGGGCATGGCATACGGCGTGAGTTGCACGACATTTCTCCTGCATCTTGGTGTCCCGCCTGCATTAGCTTCAACAAGTGTGCATACCGCAGAGGTGTTTACGACAGGTATATCAGGGTTATCCCATTTGTATTTGAAGAACGTAGATAAGAAACTCTTCATTCGCCTTGTCATTCCCGGAGTGATCGGAGCCATGCTCGGTGCCTTCCTGCTTTCAAAAATTTTTGACGGCAACCTGGTGAAGCCTTTTATTTCTGGTTATCTGCTGATCCTCGGAATATTAATTCTGATCAAAGCATTTAAAGAACCACTCTTCAAAGATGAGATCAGGAATGTCTCACCACTCGCTTTTAGCGGTGGCCTTCTCGATGCGATCGGCGGCGGTGGATGGGGCCCTATCGTGACATCGAATATTATCCGTCGAGGAAAGACTCCGTTGTTGACAATCGGTACTGTAAATACCGCCGAGTTTTTTATTGCATTTGCCAGTACCGGCATCTTTCTCTTCTTCCTGGGCATGGAAGCATGGAAGACGCTGCTTGGATTGATCATCGGAGGCGTCATCGCTGCACCATTAGGAGCATTCTTTGTACGCTTTATCAAGCCAAGACCTCTGATGTTTGTTGTCGGAGTGATGATTATTGTGACGTCGTTGTATACGATATTGAAAGCTATTGGCCGTTAGCTGTTAGCTGTTAGCTGTTAGCCGTTCGCCGTTCGCTTTATAAGTTGCTGGTAAGTTGCACGGTATCGACATAGTTAGAGTTCTGTCCTAATCATCAATCTGTTTATAAACAGCACAGTTAAACAACTACACGATTTATATTGATCCGTTTCAATCGCCCCGGCCGATTGGTCCCCGCCCGACTGAACGTCGTTCGGGCGGGCTTTGATCCCTTGATCCGATCACCGAATACTGTTTATTCCGAACGCAGTGACTCCACCGGATTCGCCAGCGCCGCCCTTATACTCTGCATGCTCACAGAAATAAACGCAATCAACAAAGAAATGACACCCACTCCTACGAACATCCACCACTCAAGATCAATACGATATTCAAACTCCATCAGCCATTTGTTGACAAAATAGTATGCGATCGGTGAAGCCAGAAGAATTGAGATGAGAACAAGTTTGAGAAAGTTTTTGGTCAATAACGCCGTGACACCTGCCGCACTTGCACCGAGGACCTTCCGGATCCCGATTTCTTTTGTGCGTTGCTCTGCAGTAAAGACTGCTAATGCAAATAAACCCAGGCAACCAATGAAGAGAGCAAGGACGGTGAAAATCCCTAAGACTGATCCTGTCTTTACTTCCGCCTGATAAAGCCTGGCAAATGAGTCATCCAGGAAATCATATTCAAAGGGTATGCCGGGGACTGCTGCTTTCCAAAGTGCAGATGCTTTAGCAACAGCAGCTTGCTCAGTACCTTCTTGTAGTCTCACAGTGATATACGAACCCCATGTCTGATAGGTTTTTGACGACTCATGGAAGAGTGCAACCGGCTCGATCGGAATCCTTACTGAATTGATATGAAAATCGCGCATCACGCCAATGACCTGAAAGCGCTGATATTGATTGCCCGGATAACGCATCCATTTTCCAATTGCATCATCCCATCCGATTGCTTTTACAGCAGCTTCATTCAGGATCACTGAAGTTGAATCTCCTTTACCATCAGAATGAAAGTTGCGTCCGGCAAATAGCTCAAGACCCAACACTGAAGCGAAGTGTACATCTGTCATGAAAGAACTGAGAGGCAGGTTCTTTACCACAGTGCGATCCTGGTTCCCTTGTTCGGGTTCATAGGAATCACCAAAGCTTCCGATGGATGGAAGAAATGTAGACCACGACGCGTCTTTTGCTTCCGGCATTTGCAACAGCTGATGGCGGAAGGCTTCGAGCGCTTCCGTACCTCCGATGTGTGTGGCATTTGGAATCACCAATACATTTTCACGTTGCAGTCCCGGGGATTCGTGTTGTGCAAAATTAAGTTGACGATAGACGATGTACGAACCGAGCATGAGGACAACTGACACTGTGAATTGAAAGATCACTAACCCACTGCGCACATTAGCATGACCTCCCTTACCGGTACCGACGGCATTTTTGAAAATTTCTGATGTGCTAAACTTCGACAAATACAAGGCTGGGTATAGTCCTCCCAGCAATCCTGTGACAACAGGCAACAACAACACAAGACCAATGATCTTCGCTGAAAAAACATCCGAGGTAATTAATTCAAGCCCGGTCAGTTTGTTATACATTGGCAGAAAGAAATTCACAAGTGTGGCAGCCAATAGCATCGCCGCACTGCTATACAGCATTGCTTCTGTCAGAAACTGACTGATCAACGCAATGCGTTGTGATCCTAACACTTTGCGCACACCAACTTCACGGGCGCGTTTCATCGAACGCGCAGTCGTGAGATTCATGAAGTTGACACAAGCCAATAATAGGATAAGTATCCCAACCGTACTGAAGATGCGGACTTGTTGTCTGTCACCAAGTGTCATCAGGCGCGACGAGAGTTGTGCTTCGTCAAGGTGTAGACTCTTCAATGGAAGTAATTTGACATCAAAGCGATCACCTTTGCGGAGTTGTTCTTCAAAGTCCTGACCTATCCGTTCATATGCGGCAGGAGCATGAGCACGAACCATCGCAGGGAATTTTGCCTCCAGGGTCTGAAGACTTTCGGTTGTCGGTTTCTGTTTGAGTTTCACCCATGTATCCACCTGCAACCAGACCCAACTCCATGAAAACCTGTCAACAACTTTAAAATCAGCTATCGGTAACAACAGATCAAACTGCATCGTCGAAGTTGACGGAAGATTCTTTGCAATTGCACTGACAGAAAATACACGACCATCGATCTGGAGTGTTTGCCCCATCGCCGGCACGTCGCCAAAATATTTCTGTGCAGTCTCTTCAGTCAATACAAGACTTCCCGGCTTGTCGAGAGCGGAAGAAATGTCTCCTTCGATCAATGGAAATCGAAACAGCTCCATGAAATTCGTATCTACTGCCATCGCGAGGCTTTCATTAAAGAGTAACGGATCGCTATTGAGCATATCCCGACGTACGACAATACTGCGCAAGGGAAAGGTGCGTGCCGTCATTTCGATTTCCGGAAAGTCAGCCGCCAGTCGTGGCCCCACGGGAGGAGGCGTATTTGTGGTCATGCCTTCCTGGTCTCCCATTTTCAGATCAATGGCTACAGCACAAATGCGATCGGCATCCGGTAAATACTTATCATAGCTTTTCTCATGACTCACAAAGAGCGCGATAATCCAACATGTAGCAAGTCCAACTGCCAGCCCACTGATGTTGATGACAGAGAGGACACTGTTGCGTCGCAGATTGCGGAGTGCGATTTTGAGGTGGTTTGAATACATGTGTAATGTTTAATATTGGCTATTAGCTATTGGCCGCTTTGCCCGTCCGAAGCTTTTGGCGAAGGCGGGTTAGCCGTTGGCGTGAAGAAATACGCATATCTCTGTTGTCTCATCTCAGCATCTTATTGATTTCTTGTGTTTGCACTTGAGTTTGAGTTTGAGTTTTCTTCTCTCACCATCTCACATTCTCTCATTCTCACTCTCTATTCCGAAGGCTCATCCCTTGATCCCTTTCGACCGTCCGTAGCTACACGAAGGCGGTTGATCCCCTACTTATGCCTATTCACTCCTTAAACTTATCACCGGATTACTTAAAGCCGCTTTAATACTTTGAAAACTCACTGTCAGAAACGCTGTCGCTACCGCTACAACTCCTGCCAATACAAATACCCACCACTCTATATCAATCCGATACGCGAAATCATCCAGCCATTTGTGCATAAAAATCCATGCAAGCGGAGAGGCAATGAGAAGCGCTACCACAACGAGCTTCAAAAAATCCTTTGACAGCAAACCCACAATACCGGCAGTACTTGCACCAAGCACTTTGCGCACTCCGATTTCCTTTGCTTTTTGATCCACAGTAAATGTGGCCAGACCGAATAAACCCAGACACGCAATAATCATCGCTATCAAGGCAGAAGCTGTCACAATCTTCTCCCGGCGGACATCTTCCTCATAAAACAACGCCCATTGATCATCGAGAAAGTGTGATTCAAACAGGTGACCCGGATCTGTCTTGTGCATCACACCTTCAAGTTGCGCGAGTGTGTTTTGCACATTGTCCGTTGTCATGCGTACTGTAAAGTAATCGATACTCTGGACGGGGTTGTTCCAGGCAGCAACGATGAGCGGTGCGATTTTTTCACGCAGCGTTTGAAAATGAAAGTCCTTGATGACGCCAATGATGAGGGCGTGAAAAGGTGCTTCCATCTGCTCCTGATCTCCAATGTATGCGACAGAAGGGATCTCGATCCATTTACCCACAGGATCCTGGATGTTCAGCACATGCAGGGTGGTTTCATTGATAAGCACTGAGGCAGAGTCTGCGATGGAGCCCTCCAGGAAATTCCGCCCCTCCAGTAATGGCACCTGGTATGTGCTGAGAAAATCTGCATCCGCGCCAATAAACCAGGCAAGTGAAGAAGCATCACCTCGACCTTCAATCTGTACTGCTACACGCGGAATGACTTTCCATTCGCCGGGTACGCGTGAAGTCACCGAGACATGCTGTACAGAGGGTATTTGAGAGAAACCGTTTTTGATTGTTTCATAACCACGGCGGACATCTCCACTATTGATATCTACAACGAGCAATTGATCGCGATCGAAGCCGAGGTCTTTGGTGTTCAGATATTTCATCTGTTGCCATACCACCGCCGAAGCGATCATCATCAATGCAGACAAGGCAAACTGCGTCACCACCAAAACCTTCCGCATGGACACTTCCCATCTGCCGCCTATAAAGACATTCCTGAATAGCACAACCGGCTTCATGCGTGAGAGATAGAAGGCCGGATACATTCCTGCGAATAACGCTGTCATCAATGCTGAACCTGCTACTGCAGCCCAAAGCGTTGGACTTGAATTCACATTTAATGTCAGTGTCTTATCCGCGAACGTGTTGAATACCGGAAGAATGAATTGCAATACTGCCACAGCTAGAACACCAGCGGCCAGGGTAAGCATGTATGTCTCGATCAGAAACTGTCGTGCCAGTTGCCAACGATCTGCACCAACTACTTTCCGGACGCCGACTTCTTTGGTACGACTTGCAGCACGTGCGGTGGAGAGATTGATATAATTGATACAGGCAATCGCGAGGAGAAAGAATCCAACAAGCGAAAAAATCCAGACGTATGAAGGATTTGCCACGCGATCACCGATCCCTTCTATCCCTGCTCCCTGAAAATGAATGTCTGGCAAGGCGAGAAGATTGAAATGCAGAGTAGCGGTAAAATCATCAGGTAGATTTTCGCCAATTAATGAATTCAGTTTTTCTGTTGCAACCACGGGTGAAGCATCTGGTCGCAGCATGAGATACGTGGTGAAGTAGTTCGACGTCCAGTCGCTTGCCTTCAGTCCTTCGTAAAAGCGTCTACCATCCAATGTGGCCATTGAAACCAGATACGGTACATCGAGATGTGAATTCTTTGGAAAATCCTCGATGATACCGGTGACTGTCATTGGATCTTCGAACTGATCCACGATGACGGTTTTTCCAAGGGCATACTCAGTGCCATACACGCGGCGCGCTGTCGCACGTGTCATCACGACATTGTTCGGTTTGTCGAGTGCTGTGATCGCATCCCCCTGTAGCCATTTGAAGTCAAAGACTTTTCCGAATGACGCATCACACAGCCACATCGGTTCATAAATCGCTGTCTTGATGTCCTTCTCATACACATTCGCACGCCCGAAGACAGTCATCTTCACGAACTCTTCTACTTCAGCGATATCTGATTTACTTCTTGCGGCAAGATTGTATGACGAAGCCGCAGTCTTTACTTCTCGGCCTTCCGGCGACGTTCTCTCTTCGACAACCCGATAGATGCGATCTGCCTTCGCATGCATTCTGTCAAACTGCAACTCATCAATCACATACAAGCCAATCAACAGGAATCCCGCAAAGCCAACTGTCAATCCTGCCAGGTTCAGAATGGCGTATAGCCGGTTTCGCACCAGGTTGCGGAGTGAGACGATCAGGTTGTTCTTAAACATGCTTGAACAGAATTAAAATTAAAATGACAATTAAAATGAAAATCAGTCCTCAGTCCTCAGTCGGCAGTCCTCAATCGAAAGTCCTCAGTCGGCAGTCTGCTATCCACATAGTATCCTTTCTTTTCATAGAGCACCCGATCGCCGACACGGATCAGGTTTTGTTCTACACCCGGAGGACTACAGAGTCGTGCTGCCGCTTCCACTTCCGGAAAATCCGTCTTCATCCCGATGGGTATTGGAGGTGAACAGGTCGCCATGTGCATATCCTCCTGTTCATTCGGCAGATACAGATCGCTCACGATCCTGTAGAGATTATCTGCATCGCGGTGATGGGTATCATACCCCTTATGCTCCTGCACATAGAGGAAGATGTAGAGGCAACTCGCAGTTCCGATAGTCAGCCCCAGGATATTGATGAGGCTGAAGGGCTTGTTGGAGCGGAGATTGCGGAGGGCGATTTTTAGGAAGTTGGAAATCATAACTTATTAAGTTCTACACTAAAAACTGGCTGCAGGCATCTAGCTTCTAGCGTCTTCCGTCTGGCCAGTAGCTAGAAGCCAGTAGCTAGTAGCCTTCTAATTCACACTCTGTGCCACGAGAGCAGGAGGCTGAGTATCAAAGCATTGCTGACTGTGCACGGGTGGTTACATGTACGATATTGGACAGTGGGAGGGTAAGACGGACAGGGGGACTAGTGTTTTCCTTGATGGGTTCAATGCATCGCGCTTTGCTGGGTGTGTTTACATATTTTTTATCCAGAATTGGAGGAGATTTTATAATTCAAATTAGTCAAGGCAGGAAGTGGAGGCACTCGTGTAAGCCTTGGTCTCTGCCAGGGCTTCTGCATTTGCAAATACGATTGCACCTATGTGCTGACTTATGCTCACAATGACATTTTTACGCCGTTTCTCTTCAACCAATTTTCTTGTTCTCGATAATCGGGCATTTTCTTGTCTAGTTCA
>DATDQA010000095.1:0-20528 GCA_035292505.1 Saprospiraceae bacterium
TCCGGAATAAACGCATCATTCCCTGGTGCAGGAAGTCCATTCGTCCAGTTAGCAGCATTGTGCCAGTTTTGATCGATTGCGCCGGTCCATGTGGTCTGAGCTTCTGTCACATTTATAAACAAAAGACCTGACAGAAATGAGAGTAAGCAGGTTGTCATTTGATTGGATTAGGTTTGGAAGATAAGTGATTTTGAGTGGAGAATGGAGAATTCTGGAATCGAGAATTAACCTCACCTTCGCACATTCAGGTTTGGCCGGGATCTCCGTTACGCTGCGTTTTGCACTTGAACTTGCGCCTGGGTTTGAGTTTGAGTCCAGACCCTCACCTTCGCACGCTCAGGTTCGGCCGGGATCTCCGCTACGCTGCGATTTGCACTTGAACTTGCACTTGCGCTTGAGTTTGAGTTTGTCTCCCTTCTTCGGACTCCGAAGCATTGCGTAGGTGTCAGCCTTAGCCTTTCTTCACGATCTCCCCCTCACATGCCACTTCTCCAGATTCGGGCAGCCCTGGTAGCGCTCATCCACGAGGATATACGTATTCTGGATACTCTCATCGATCCATTCGTTGAAGACCTGATTGCGTTTGCTCTGGCGTGCGGCTTCCTGAATGCGCGAGTAGTCCTGGCTCAGATTTGCGCGATGCGGAGGCGTGCGCGATTGAAGCTGGAAGAGCTTGAAAATGATATCACCTGTTTGGGCACGAAACTCAACAGGACCCGTGATCTCTCCGACATCGATGGTATCGATAGCAAAGAAGATATCAGCATCGAGATGTTCCGGATCGGTTTCGAAAAAGGTATTGCCGGTTTTCTGATTCACCATGCGGCCACCGTTGGTATAGCTCTGTACTTTTTTATCGGAGTATTTTTTTACCGCAGCCAGAAAGGAGATGGAGTCAATGATGATTTCATTGCGTATCTCCATCAGTCGTGTACGTGCTTTTTCAAGATCTTTTTCCGTGATCTCCGGCTTGATGAGTATGTGTTGTGCATGGATCGAATTGCCTCGACGTGTGTCGGCAAGTTGGATCACATGAAATCCGAATTCCGTTTCGATAATTGGTGACACTTCACCGGTGTCAAGTTTATAAGCGGCAGCCTCAAATTCCGGTACGAGCGAACCCCGCACAGCCCAACCGAGATCTCCTCCTGTCGCTGCGGAGCCCCGGTCATCAGAATACTTGCGTGCGAGTTCGCCGAAGTCGGCACCATCGCGTAACTGCAGCAGGATTTCTTCGGCTTTTGCGATAGCCCTTGCGCGCTCGGCATCATTGATCGGTGGTTTGTAAACGATTTCGCCAAGCTCTATTTCCGAATTGAAATACGGCATACTATCCTTTGGAATCTGCCGGAAGTATGCAACGACTTCCGCTGGGGTGACTTTGATCTCTTCGACAATCTGATTTTGCATGCGCTCCGCATAAAGCCTCTTGCGCAGATCTATGCGGTTGAATTCTTTCATTTCTGTCACTGTCACTCCATAATATGCTTCGAATTGTGACGCATCATTGCTCATCATTACCAGGATTTGATCCATACGGGCATTGAGTTGGTCTTCCACTTCTTCATCGGTGACTTCTATACTGTCGATCTGCGCGCGATGTACGAGGAGGTTCGATACCAACATGCTTTCGAGAATCGTACAGCGGGCATCGTCAGGCACGACACCGCGTTCAGACCAGAGCGAGAACTGTTCTTCGACTTCTGAATGCAGGACAAATTCGTTGCCCACTTTGGCGATGACCTTGTCGAGTACCATCATCTGTGCAAAGGGAACTTTCTGAAGAAAGCAGAGGAGGAGGATTAATAAGTTTCTTGATTTCATATATGGATTTTTACATTGACTCCGTCGATTTCGCGCGCGTAGATATCGGCCTTGATTTTCTCGAGCAGATCGATTTTGCGCTTGTGCAAGATATAACGCCTTGCCTGCTCACTCACATATGACAAAGGGGCGATTTCCTTTGTCATCATTCTCTGCATGATCCGTAGGTGATATTCATATTCATTGTCTCCCAGCCTGATGACGCGCCCTGCATAGAGGTTTTGCCCCGTCAGAGCGGGGGTTGGTAAAAGTCGTTCGATATCCGGCTGTCTGTACCAGATGCTATCCTGAAGCAGGTAATCCGTTGCATTTGTCTGACTAAAGCGCACCAGGGCCGTCATGTCATCCGGGCGCTTACTCTTCCATAACCGCTGAAACAATTCCTTTTCTGTCACTGGTTTTTTGAGTTTCACAAAATGACAACGGAGGATAGGTACTTCGAGCTGATATTGATCCTTATTGCGCTCATAGTATGATTTTAGTTCGGCTTCCGTCACGACGGTATCCAGCAACGACTTCACAAGCATATTTTCATATGTACTGATGAGTAATGAAGCGCGATAGTCCTGCACCAGTTTATTGATATTGACATCCACAGGCGCATTTTGTTCTGCTTCATGAAGCAATAAGGCTTCTCTTACCCATGACTCCACATGATTTATGATCTGCGATGCACTATCCTCGGTAGAAACAGGATCGATGAGTAATGGCCTCACGTCAGACAGTGTGAGTTTCTGATCATAGACTTCAGCAAGAATGATCTCTGGTTCTTCCTTCTCTCCGGAGCGTGACGACTTGCAACCAGCGATGCAAACCAAAAATACCAGAAGCGGTACCAGGCACCATGTGTTGTCTTTCCTCTTACACCTGGCGGTCCACGTCATACACTTCTTTGGATTTGAATCTCGTAACCAAGAGCACCCCTTACTCACGGATGAGTGAATTCAAAACAACCTCGTTCATCTTCACCGGATACCGCTGCCGCAAACTTTCGACCCATTCCTTTTCCAGATAGTCCTGATAGTCTGCAATCACATAGCCCCGCGCTTCATCGAGGGCCTTTGGCTGTGGTGTTAAAAGTTGTGTCACCACGCTGAATTTTTGATTTCCTGTTTCGGCTTCAGCTTGAGTCTCGGACATCCAACCTTTCTCCCATTGAAGTCCCTGTGTGGTCAATTCATCACGTGTATAGCGCTTGCGGAGGAAAGAAATCTGTTGTTGCTTTTTATTGAGTTTCGATGATACTTTCTCGATCGGATGTTTGGTCAGAAGCTTTCTTGACTTTGCGGTTACTTTTGCGGCTTGCGGACCTTCGACTGTGATATGAACGACATCTGCGCGCTCCGGCCACATATAGTCTTCGCGGTGCATGGCATGAAATGCCGACAGGCCGGCTGTGTCTTGAGAAGCTCTATCCCACACCACAATCTTTGTGACTTCAAAGAGGAGGATACCTTCTTCATATTCGCGCATCAGAGCACGGAAGTCAGGATATTTATTTTCGAGACGGGCTTCTTCGTATGCGAGTGTGAGTTCATCCAGCCAGTCTTTATACATGGTTGTGGCAATAGCCTGTGGCGTAGATGTTTTGGCAGCACGCATCCGTTCACGTGTTTTTGTGCGTAGGAAATGTGCAAATTCCGCTGAAGTCTTTTGTGTACCATCTGCGAAGCGAATCAACGTCACAGGATTTCCTTCAGGTACCGTCCATTGAAAGGTGAGAAAATCTTCTTGCAGGGCATTGATAAATGTATCGCGTGCCTGCAGATCTTCTGTGAGTCCTGATTCTATTTTGATTTTTTCAATCATGGCTGCTTTAGCCACGCCTACACGTTCGTCCCTTGTGATACGTGCTTCCAGCCGGTTTTTTTCTTCCTCGTATGTACCCGGTTGAAATTTATTTACCAGGCGGATAATGTGCCAGCCGACACGGGTGCGCACAGGTTCGGTATACGTGCCGGGTGTAGTAAGGCTGAAGGCTGCATCTTCAAATGCCGGATCGTAACTATTGATACCGAATCTGCCAATATATCCGCCTCGTTTTGCAGTCTGTTGATCATCGGAGAGAGTCGTAGCAAGTTCTTCAAAGGTTTTGCCATCCTTCAGGTTTTGATGGACTGCAAAAATCTTTTGCCTTGCGGCAGCTTCATTTGATCCATCATTCTTCACGCGCACAAAAATGTGAGCCGCTTCTATTTCGCCTCGCGCAGGACGCCGTCCGAGAACTTTAAAGACATGGATCCCAAGACTACTAGACACCGGATCGGATACCTCACCATCACGCAGCTTGTAGATGGCATTCTCTAATTCATAAAACCCGCTTGGCAGCATCGCAGTCACGAATCCGAGTTCTCCTCCCTTGTCTGCTGTATTCCGATCCTCAGAGAGTTCCTTGGCCAGGGCAGCAAAATCCTCACCAGACTTTGCACGCTCTGATACACGTTGTGCTTTTTCTTCTAATCGCATATTATCCTCTGCACTGGCATTCGGTACAGCTTTGAAAAGAATGTGTGCAATATGGATATCCCATTGCATTCTATCATATGTCTCCCGCGTGAGCTTGTCGACGACTTCTTTGTCGTTTAGATAGGATTTGGCTAGCTGCATACGATAGCCATTCAGCTCTTTCTGAAGCGCAGAAATCGTATCGAGTTGAAGTTCCCTGGCGCGTTTGACTTTGAGCTTGAATCTGGTGTAGAGATCGAGATACTCCATCACAGAGGCACGTGAGTAATCTGCATTGTCACGATTATTCTTTGTGTAGATGTACTGGAATTCCGACAAAGGAACATCGATATCTGCAACAGAAAAAAGCACGGGGTCATTTTGCGCGAGTACCGGTACTGTCAGGTTGAAAAAGCAGGCGAGGGCGAAGAAAACGGTCAGTTTTTGCATAGCGGGCGCAAAAATACAGTAAATGGGCAGAAAGGCGAAAGGGAACGGATCAAGGCCTGCCTGCCGTCAAAGGGATGTCTTTGGCGCTGGTAGGGAGGGATCAACGATAAAAGATCATCCACCTTGCACTACCGCGTTCCGTCGCTATAGCCTGACTGCCGTCAGGCAGGCTTTGGCGCAAGCGACAGAAGCGAAGGCGGCACGCGGCCATCAAAGGCAATGGATTCCCGGGAGTGGAACGGCTAAAGGTCAACGGTTAACGGCTATCGGCGAAGAGCAAAGGGCGAACAGCGAACAGGCGTATCCAAAAATAAATATTGAGTCCACCTCACTTTTGAGCGATTTGTACCGTATATTTCGAGAGTATCCGATCACCCAAAATCTCCAGGCTATGTTAAACGAAGAAGTACGTAAAATCATGACCAAAAACCCTCCCGTCGCTCATCCTGAGGACGTCTTACGGGATATTGCCAATATGATGGTCGAAAAGCAAGTCCAGCAATTGCCGGTTGTGGAAAACGGTAAATTGGTGGGAATGATCACTGCCTATGACTTATGGAGGCACAGCAGGGAGTCCGTGGATTATGAAAGTAAACTGGTCCGGGACGTGATGACCACCAGGGTTATCAAGATTACTCCCAAGGACAAGGTCGGCACTGCGGCTGAGCTATTCATGGATCAGCGATTTAAAACTCTGCCCGTGGTGAATCTTGAGAATGAGTTAAAGGGGGTGATTACAGCCTTTGACGTGATCAGGCATACACTGACCAGGGAGTATCCTCACCCGATTCTTTACAGTGAGGTGTTTGAACAGCTCTGATGCGCATCAGGCATTGTTCCCATACCCACCTATAATAGAAAAACCGGGTCTCCCCGGTTTTTCAGAAGTCCTAAAGAAGTGGAATGCGTTATCCTTTTCTGAGCTCAGAAACGCTGTGGTAGATGTAATCAGCATGAAAACCGGTAAAGTACTTGTTGTACTTGTCAAAGAAGGCTTCACGTGCTGCCTCATCGGGCCAATGTGCCTTAACTAGCTCCTCATTTTTATCGAAAGCACTCTCGATAGCTCCCCAGTTTTCATAGATACGCACTTCTACAAAATCCCGATTGTCACTGCCCCAGCCGTGCGTAAAGTTTCGGAATCCGACAATAAAGGGATTCATGTGTACGGTGTTGTCGAGAAACTCCTTGTGCAGAGCTCTGAATTCTTCCATCGTTCCATCTTCGGGATATGCACGCTGAATTTCCTGGATGTAGACCACCAGCGGTTCAGTAGATTGAGTGATAATGGGCTTGGCGCCTGGTACGACACGATAGATTTCGTCCGAGTGTACATTCACCATATAACTATCGTACTTGTCAAAGAACGCATCGCGCGCTGTCTTATCCGGCCATCCCGCCTCTATGAGTTCTTCTGTACGGTCTTGTGCTTTTTCAATGTCTTCCCATGATTTGTAAGCCGAAATCACTTTCACCTCCGAATTATCCTCCGTGAAATAATGAATGAGGAACGCAGAACGCATGATCAGCTCATTCTTCATGGTCACCTTTTCATGATACTCTTTTGCAAGTGCAAGCCATTCATCATTGGAGCCATCTTCTTTAGACAGATCCCAATGCGCAGTGGTATAGGTTACGAATGCAGGTTCGTCCTGTGCGAATAAATACAACGGGAATAAAAGAGACAGGATGCATGTCCTTAATCGCGCATGCCCGGTCGGACGGAGGTGTTTCAGCAATCTCATAATATGGTTGGTTTTAAAATAAAAAATTGTAATACTCTTGCAATAAAGGTAACTTTTCTGACAAGGAAGAGTTGTTCCTGGGTGCATGGTGATACAGGTTAAAGGTACTCGCGCAGACACTTGCCGATTACCCCGTACAAAGACTAGAGATGATGATCGAACCCGTTTTCACACCATACCATTCGGGACGCCGCACAATCATCCAGGAACTGTTGGTTGCGCTCCGTTGCTTCTGCATACTTCACTTTATTGTCTTTGCCATGCGCCAGGTGAAAAACTATCGCGCAAAAGCGTAGTTCGAACTTCTGTAATCCACTGCGCATAAGTCTTAATGAGAATTCACTGTCCTCTCTGCCCCACCCTTCGAAGTCTTCATTGAACCCGTTAATGGCAATGAAATCTTTTCTCCACAGCGACTTATTAGCACCGAGGGTATGATACCAGTCAGGAGATGTATGTGAGAAGATCCGCGATAACACAGGAATATGGAACGCATGCTTACGCAGACTAATGCCAAGAGCAAAAGGTGAGATTGAAATGCGACCATTCTGAAGAATCCTCGTGGTCATTCTATAAGAGAGCATTGCACGCCTGCCCTGTAGATATAATCCTTCCTTTGACGCCGAAAGATGTGACGCAAGGAAAGCCGGGTGCAGAATGACATCACCATCAATGAATATCAGATAGTCCCCACGTGACTTACTCACGCCGAGATTTCGCACACGTGCAAGACGAAATCCCAGGTCCTCCTGCCATACATGGATCACTGGTACGGGACTCTGACCTCGAAAGTCGTTTACTACCGATCGGGTTTCTTCTCCGGAACCATCATCAGCAACTATGATCTCATGGGGTAATTGTGTTTGCTGCAGGATACTCAGTAAGACAAGTTTCAGCGCATCAGGACGATTATACGTTGAGATGATCAGAGAAGTACGCATGACAGGCGCGAAGGTGGGTCAAAAAAATTTGGAGTGAATTTTTCTAGAAGTCAGTACCGATACTCAGATGTAGCTTAGGCTCAAGTCGGCGTTTTGTATCGAGCCCCCAGGCATAATCCGCTTTGAAATAATAACCGAAGAGCATTGAGCGTAGTCCGGCTCCATAACCCACCACCACCGGATTACGGAAGTACTTGATATCTACCCGCACCGTCGGAGGGCTTACCAAGGTGAGTGTATTCAATGGATTTTCAGCACTGAACGGATCACTGCCATGCCATGCAGTGCCTACATCAGCAAATCCAACGATCTGCAGATTTCTGAGAAACGAAGATCGCAGCTTACCACGAGAGAGATAGCGCATGAAGGGTACACGCACTTCCGTATTGATGAGGACGACTGAGGATCCATTGCGTGCATTATAATTGAACCCGCGCATGTTGGCAGCAATAGTCTGGTATGCGAAATTCTTATCCCCTGGTACCGGGATCGTATTGTCGAAGGACGAAAAGAGCCAGTTTTCTACTCCTCCCAGGTAGTATAGATTACGCTCAGACCCAATTGACGTAGAAGCAAAAAGTCGCGCGGCAAAAATACTATGCCTGTCCAGCGGTTCATAGTGCCTGGCATCCAGTCCGAACACAGTCATAAACCCTTTATTAAATGTGAGTTTATCTCCTGGTTCAAAGAGATTGAGGTCGAACTTCTTCACGATCTCACTCCATACTTTGTACCTGGTGCCATGCAGTGTATTTACATCCCACTCGACGGTATTATCGTACACATACTCTGCCTTTAGTCCCACACGCTGATCATCTGCAGTACGCGTATTGAGATTGGAGGCATCTGTAGCGAGCCGGATTCTGCGATCATTGCGTACGGTAAGGGTCGCACGAACACTTGTGTACGTGTCCATAGGATAGCTCAATCTGTACTGACCGATCACGGTGACTATCTGTGTGCGGTCAATATCCAATGGCCCGGTTGAGAAAGACTCAGTCGACGATTTCCTGTAGAATGCATAGCGCTTGTCAAAGCGTTTTTTGAGATCGTCGAGATAAAGGAAATATTCACTCCCATTGAATGAAGTCGGGAAGCGTGCTCCACCCTCAATCACATAGTCTTCGAAAAGATCTTTCAGGTTTGCTTTGAGCAGGATCCCGAGCGGGGGAACTTCATATTGTTGTTTCGTCCCTGCATATGCATCGAGCGAGGTAAAGAGCAGGCTGTTGTCCATCGTGGTGGTGACGTAGTCGAGTTTGAATCGGAGTCGATGCGCAATGGCACGTACCGGACGAAATTCGATGACCTTAGACAGGTCATAATTCACAGGCTCGCCGGATAGATCTGCAGAGGGGGTCGCAGGAATCTGCACAGAAGGTGATTCTTCGTCTTTGATCTCCTCCACCTTTTGGAGTACATCATGTGGCCTTGCGAACTCAGACTGGAACAGGTATCGCGGATCGACGATGTCCATTGCATCCCGGGTCCCTAGGGGTTCTTTTCCTTTTTTCAATGGAATTTCAGAGGAGGATTTTTGTATCTCACTTTCAGGGACAGCACCGGCGAAACTCATACGCTGACGCCCGTCACCAATGAATGCAACAAGTGTATAGTCTGAATTGACTGAAGAAATGTGATGCGTGACAATTCTAGGGTCGCTCAACAACATCGTTTGACCTGAGCGCAATGATAAAATTTTACGTAGTTGACGTCCGGATTCTTCCGAGAGCATAGCGATGGCGTCGTCCTGGACAGGAATGGGTTGCGTTTCATTTGCCAGCGGAGTATGTGTCAACTTGCGAAGCGACCAACCATTTGCATGCGGCCACATAAAACAGATGTCAAAGTTTTCCACCGGAAGGAGCGTGTCCATCTTTCGTGCAGACAGTAGCATATCTGTCCTGTTCGATGCAAATAATACCCCGCGCTTTCCATCGATTGTATGCACATGCACATCCAAGTCATCGAAAAAATCATCTGTGATCCTGAACGTCTGCCGTGTACGCAAACTGTATTTATATAAATCAGAGAACCCGTCAGTCGCTGCAGCGAAAATCAAGGTATCGGCATGCCAATAATCCATGGCATAGATGCGCTGATATTCCAGTGACATGAGCTCCCTTGTCTGACCGCCTGAATCGGGATCGAAGTGTGTGAGATATACGACGTCGCGGATTTCATACAACATGGATAAAATATGGGCGTTGTCTCTCCAGGCAAAAAGCGGATACTGGTAGTCCGGTTCCTGGAGGATATTCTTTTTGCCAAGGGTGAAGATGCGCGACAGCTCACCAGATTGCATATCCCGCAAATAAATACGCGACTTATCTGCATCATTCAGTGCATACACCAACATCTTGCCGTCGGGACTCAGGGAGAGTTTAGTGATACGTCCTTTATTTTTCCTGGGCAAATTGAGCAGATCTTCTCCAGCCCAGGGTGTAGCTTCAGGATACCTGCTCAGGATAAATGTCTCCCATCCTTTGATTAATTCCTCAAATTTCACTCCAAGGACATAGAGAATGGCATTATCAAGATTGCGATTGATTCTCGTGAGATACAGGATATTGGCAATTGTGCTTTTTCCATATGTACGGCTGATGTAATGCCAGAGTGAATGTCCTGCAAGCGTCGGATACTCTTTCACCAGGCGGTGAAAATCACGATAACGGCCATTACGTTGACTGAGCACATCCGTCATCTGATCATCGAGTGCCGGAGTCCAGTCTTCCGCCACAAACGATACTAATCCGTCTTTGTACCAACCGGGAAGATTTAAGAGTACCGCATTCTGTACGACTTCCTGCAGGTTGGTGCCATACAACATCGACTCGAGGTATACAGCTGCGATGCCCTCACGGATACGTTGACGCAAATGCTTGTGGTCTCCATCGAAGTAGATAAATATCTTATTTCCCAGAATCTTTGTACTGCCTGCAGTGGATGCAAAGACCTCTTCTGTGCCAAGATTGCTCTGTTTCAGATCCGTGAGGTCGAGGTAGACGACGATTTCGATTTTATCATTGAAACGGTGCTCAAGGATGGTTTGAATCTCTGCATTATCGTGCTCCGCGATCTGGATGACAGCTTGTGCGACATTGCGTCCCTTGCCATACCAGTATGTGACAAAATTCTCAGTTTCATACATCCACCAGTCTGTAAAATCATCATGGTATTGCACACGATTCTTGCCGAATTCGGTATAGATGGATTGTCCGGACGCCAGAAGTACCGTGAAGAGAATGCTGATGGTATAGACTCCTCTTTTCATTCACTCAGTTGTTTTTTGAAAACGTCCGAGATGTACATTGTATTGGTTGTCACGATGAGACCCGGCACAAAAGGTAGGGAAAACCGGAGAAACGGGAGAAGTAGAGGAAGCGGAGGAAGCCGGGAAAACAGTGAAAACCGGAGTACCTTGATCCCTTGATCCCTTTACCGTTCCCCGCTTACCGCTCCTACTCTTTTCATCAACAATCTGCCTTCAAAATTCTTTTCCAGTGTAA
This sequence comes from Saprospiraceae bacterium, assembly GCA_035292505.1. GTDB lineage: Bacteria > Bacteroidota > Bacteroidia > Chitinophagales > Saprospiraceae > DATDQA01. Next base: position 10,915 of record DATDQA010000095.1, read on the forward strand.
AATCAGGTTCTAATGATTTCGCCTGATCCGGGTGCGCATAATAGTATTCCACGGGAGAATCTTTTGAGATCTCTTTGGAATACGGTGCCAGCGCAACGGGAAGATGTAACGTCTGCACATAGAATCCTGTAGACGGATGAAAAATCCATTCCACACCTAATGAGATGGTATCTCCTGGTGAAGACTTAGTCGCGACATAGTGAATCATTTCTTTAGTGCTTGCATCGTACCACCATTCACGATAGCTGTGACAATTATAAGTGCGTACGAAGTGGACGACCAGCAAGATACCGAGAGCAGCCATGATCATTTGAACCCAGATGCGCGCAATTGGAATACCTCTGCGCATGACAGCATAGACAAGAAGAGCTGCCGGGGAATAGAGGATGATCGTCTTACGACCCGTTGGATAAGACGCCCCGGTAAATACATGACTGAACACAAAAAATGCAATCAGTGCAAGAAAAAGGACGCTCAAAAAACGGCCAAATTCTGTTTCGGTTTTTTTGTCTTCATGCAAAGATGGAGTCCAGGCTGTGATCACACACAACCCAAGTATCAATGTACTTCCAATCGACACCACATCAAACGTCCTTTCCCCGATCCACATCACTCCATATAGACTATCGCGGGTAAATCCTTTCCATGATTCCCATAATGATGGTGCTCCATATTCAAACTCTCCCAAACCTATAAGAATCAGGATCGGTCGATAGAAATATGCAAAGAGGAGAATGAGACAACAAGCCATCGACAAGGGAACGACGCCCGCGATCTGCTTCCGTGGCCGCCGTATCATAGGCAACACAATAAGCAGAAACACTGTACATGTGAGCGCCACCACATATGCTATGTACGTGAGATTTGCGAATACCGAAGCGGTTGCTGCTGCGAATGCCAAAACACAGAAACCTCCTCTGCCCTGCCTGATATATCTCCACATTGCATAGATACTGAGCGTCATCAAGCCCAACCCCATGCCATAACCGCGCGCAAGTGCAAAAAAATCAAGCACAAAAGGGTTGCAGGTAAGAAGAGTTACTCCAAATACTGCTTCTGCAGATGTCCTCACAGTGTCCTTGAGGAATAGGATCATGCTCAGCAAGTACACCACAAGCATAAGCAGATTGGGTAGTCGCAATGCAAACTCCATTGGTCCGATGATACGTACAGACCATCGCATGAGCAGTGTATTGAGAAGATGATTATTCGCTGTCGTCCAACATACGGGATTACGATGGCAACTCCAGAGATTTAGCGTACTGCCTTCGATGAGATTCAGATAGGTGCTGCTTTCGTCATGTGTCATTGATGCCTGTGATGCCTTGTATCCTGCACACATTATGATACCCAGTGCGATGGAACAGATGATTGCTATTTGCACGTGTTTCATCCACGAGGGGGACATGACAGAAGAAGATATATCCTTCATCATGTGAATGGAATGATCATGGCCCGAAGATAGCGTGCGTGATTCTTCAAATCCGCATAGAAACAGAGTTTCTCAAACATATCTCAACATCTTTCATATCTTGCCCGCTCAAATTGACACCCTGATGACTGCATATGCATACTACTCCTCTCCTCTTGGATTCCTCGAAGTAGTGTGTACAGAGATAGGGATCTCTGAGATCAATTTTGTGGATAACCCCCGTTCTGAAACCTCTGATGATCCGCCTCCAGCCCTGCGCGATTGTCTCACACAGCTCGATGAGTACTTTGCCGGAAGACGTCGTCGGTTTGAGGTTCCTCTTGATCTGAGTCGTGGTACCGACTTTCACCGTGAGGTCTGGCGTTTGGTGCAGGCGATCCCTTACGGACGCACACGCAGTTACTCAACCATCGCAGAGACGCTAGGCAGACCTCATGCCAGCCGTGCAGTTGGTCAGGCAAATGGTCGGAATCCCATTCCGATTATCATCCCTTGTCACCGTGTGATCGGTAAGGATGGCGGACTTACGGGCTATGCTTATGGTCTTGAAATGAAAGAGGCACTTCTTGCGATTGAGAATCCGAAGAAGTTTGCACATCAGGCGGAGTTATGGTAGGAAGGCGAAAACGCTATTCGCCATTCGCCGTTAGCCGTTCGCTATTTGTACGATGATTTTTCTTCCTTCGCCTTCGCCTTCGCCTCATCCTCCTAATTCAGTTTCGCCGGCACCATAAGAATAAACGCCGGAATCTTAACCTCGAAGAAAGTCTTTTCATCCATACGCTTCATCGTATAGGTGCCCTCCATTTGTCCGATTTCTGTATTGAGGACACAATAAGACGAATACGCATGCACACCCCCGGGTTGGATGATTGGCTGCTCACCGATGACGCCATCACCTTTGACTTCATTTTTGATACCAGAGTCTTCGATGATGATCCAATGCCGACGTAACAATTGTACCGGATAAGGATTGCGGTTTTCGATGCTGATATCGTAGACGTGCAGAAAGTAGTTGCGATGGGGTTCAGAATGAGATGGTTGATACTGATGCTCCACAGAAATCCGGATGCCGTTTGTCGTCAAGGTTTCCATCACTGCCTGAGTTTGGGTGTTGAGCCGGTAAAATCCGAAACAATTTTCTCGGCCCTGCGCAAGGTATCTTCTAATTCGTTATTGATCAATACGACATCAAATCTGCTTTCATATGTCAATTCTTCACGAATACGCAAGATGCGTTTCTGTAGGGTCTCTCCACTTTCTGTGCCACGGCTCTTCAGGCGTTCGATCAGCATCTCAAGTGTAGGTACTTTTACGAATACCACTAATGTACTCTCCGGATATGTTGACTTGATACTCACTGCACCTTTTACATCGATATCAAAAATAACATGTTTACCCAATGCCCAAAGTCGTTCTATTTCAAATTTCAGGGTACCATAGAGCTGATCGGGATAGACTTCTTCCCATTCCACAAATGCATCTTCGGCAACCCACATTTTGAAGGTCTCTTTGGAAAGGAAATAATAATCCCGGCCATGCCTCTCGTGGGGGCGCCTTGCCCGTGTAGTACCAGAGACAGAAAACGCCAGATCATCAAAAACAGAAAGGAGGTACCGCACCACGGTGGTCTTCCCGGAGCCGGAAGGCGCGGTAAACACGATGAGTTTACGATTTCCCTCACCCTCACTCATAGTGCATTCGCAAGTTGTTCTTTGATTTCTTCCAGGGCGTTCTTCATGGACACGACATTGTGTTGAATAGAAGTCCATTGTGCTTTTGCCCCAAGGGTATTCATTTCCCGGCCGATTTCCTGACTGATGAAATTGAGTTTTTTACCCTTTACAGGTTCATCGCTTTCCATTGCCTCCAGGAAGTAGAGGCAATGTTGACGGAGGCGTACCTTCTCTTCATTGATATCAAGTTTGTCGAGATAGTAGAGCATTTCCTGTTCGAGACGATTCTCATCGAGACCCTCTTCTTTCAATTCAGCGAGTTTTTGTGCCAGGCGCTCCCGCAGCGCAAATTGTCGTGCACCTTCATCCGCATCAACGAGTTCGAGGAGTTTTAATATCTCCATGACACGCGTGTGCAGATCATGTCGTAAAATTTCTCCTTCGACAAGTCTGAATTCACGAAGTTTCTGGAGAGCGGCCTGAGTCGCATTTGCAATTGCGGACCAGTCTTCTTCAGCCATTTCGCCATTGGTTGGTTGCAGGATATTGGGTAGTCTGAGCACCGCCTGAAAGATCGCATCATCGGATACGGACAGACCATCTGAGATCTTCCGCAACGCCATGAAATATGTCCGGATCACAGAGGCATTAGGAATCCCTGCATCTGGGAGTGCCTGGCCCTGGATTTCTATGGTTACATCCAACTTGCCACGAATTGCTTCATCCTGAATCATTTTCCGTAAGTCCAGCTCCCTGCTTCCAAGGTTAACTGGCGTCTTGATACGGATATCACCCGCCTTTCCATTCAAAGACCGGACTTCCGATGAGATGGTTTTGTCTCCGCATACAGCTTCTCCTTTACCATAACCAGTCATCGATAAGAACATGTCTTCATGCATTTTTAGTGGCGGCAAAGGTAGCCCAATTTTCAAGGGGCTGAGAGGTGGATGGGTTTATTGGTTTAGAGGTTTAGGACGGGCAGGTGCACCTATTTTTCGCACGTCATTTCTCTAGGCATTTCTTCCAGAATTCGGTTGAAAATCCGCAATCCCTGTGGAAAACACGCCGGTTTACCCTTGGCACGTAGAAGCGAAAAAACCTGATTTAGGGATTAAAAAATACATCCAACTGCCTGTAAGACAGTAAGAAATGAGAAAATTAGTGTGTAATTTGCTTGGCAAACCGAATGAATTTGCGAAATTTGCCGCCCGCTCTATGCGGAAGGGATTGTTTGACATAACTGATTCACAACCAATCTATACTATGAGGAAAGCAGACTTAGTGACAACAATCTCGGAGAAAACCGGTGTTCCCAAAGTGGATGTGCTGGTGACTATCGAGGCCTTTTTTAAAGAGGTGAAAGACTCCCTGTCCTCAGGAGAGAATGTATACGTGCGCGGCTTTGGGTCTTTTGTGGTAAAGAGACGTGCAAAAAAGATCGGACGCCATATTAAACGGAATGTGGCAATCGAAATTCCGGAACACAGCATTCCCGCATTCAAACCTGCAAAGGTGTTTGTGGATGAAGTGAAGAAGAATACGACGAAACTGGACAAAGACAAACTAGAATCGTGATGTCGCTGCATGGATAGGCAGCAAGTCGCGCTGATCGTGGGCTCTCTCGTCATGATCTTGTTATTATACTTCGGTTTCAATACGAAACCACCAAAACAAAGGCTCGTTGAAAAGTCAAGAGCAGGAGATGTTGAATTGCAGGAGACGCAGAATGCAATACGTGAAGCCAAAGCATCGCTACCCGAAGATCTCAGAAAATATATCCAGGGACTTGAGAATATTGTCGAGGGAACGACAAATGATTCGGTCAGGATCGAAGCATTGAGTTCGCTGTCAGCAACCTGGTTCGATCAGGACGCATTTGTACCGGCAGGTTACTATGCCGAGCACCTGGCGGAAATTGCTCAGACAGCGGAGAGTTGGGCGATTGCCGGATCGACATATGGTGCTGGTTTGACAAGCTATGCCGAAGCTGAACTGGTTGAATTAGCGATGGCAGGTGCGGTGAGAAGCTTTGAAAGTGCAATCTCATTGCGTCCGGATAATCTTGATTACCGGATTAACCTTGCAATCTGTTATGCCGAACAGCCACCTGCAACAAATCCTATGAAAGGAATTCAGTTGCTCCTGGAACTCAATCGGAGCAACCCGGAAAATATCTCTGTGCTTTACCATCTGGCGCGATTCGGAATGCGCACCGGACAATATGATAAAGCAAAGGAAAGACTGGAGAAAGCGCTCTCATTGGATCCGACACAACGCAGGTTGCATTGCCTGATGGCAGAATTGTTGCGGACGATGAAGCAAGACGAAAGAGCCATGCAATATCAGACCGTGTGTGATGAAGAAGGTAAACGGTAAACGGTCCCTTCGACAGGCTCAGGGTTCGCGGTCGTTGAGCTTGTCGAAACGAATAGCGAAATAGAATAATTACAATTAAAAAATAAACATTGTCGTATGCCTTGCGGAAGAAAAAGGAAAAGACATAAAATCGCTACCCATAAGCGGAAGAAGCGATTGCGGAAAAATCGTCACAAGAAGAAGAACCGTTAGTCATTGGGGATTATCTGGCATTGGGGGAAATAGAAACGTCTGTCTGTAAACATTAATGACGTGCAGCCCTCAACAAGCTGCGTTGAGTTCCCGGAATCTTGTCGCGGTTCTCTTTATTGATATCTTTCATCCATCACTGAATTTCCTGGGCCTTTAGCCCAGGGAAAAATGGGCGATCTGAATTAGGATTGCCCACCCTTGATGCCGTCTTTTTTTCATCATAGAGACGTGCATCGTGAATAAAGAGTTGATCATCAGTGCGAGTCCCACGAATGTGGAGATCGCAATGCTCGACGACGAGCGATTGGTAGAAATACACCAGCAACGTACTAAAGCCAATTTTTCTGTCGGCGATATTTTCGTTGGCCGGATACGCAAGCTTATGCCCGGGCTGAACGCGGCATTTGTTGATATTGGTCACAGGCAGGATGCGTTTTTGCACTATACTGACCTCGGTCCAAAGCTGCGTTCACTGCTTAAATACACAGATAAATCAATCAAAGGAGAGCAGGGTGCTTTCCTCGATGATTTTTCCTTCGAACCTGAAATCATTAAAACAGGCAAAATCGATCAGGTACTTGACAGGAACCAGCCAGTACTTGTACAGATCCTCAAAGAACCTATATCCACAAAAGGGCCACGCCTGAGTTGTGAGATTACGATCCCGGGACGCTATGTTGTCCTCGTCCCGTTTTCCAATATGATTTCTATTTCCAAAAAAATCTCAACGAATGAAGAGCGCAAGCGCCTCCAGGTGTTAGTGATGAGCATACGTCCCAGGAACTTCGGCGTCATTGTGCGCACCGCTGCCGAGGGAAAGAAAGTTGCTGATCTCCATGATGAGATACGCTCCCTCACATACAAATGGGAGGAGATGCACAAGCAACTGCGTGGCAATAAAAAATCGGAAAAGCTCCTGAGCGAACTCGATAAAGCCTCATCTATCCTGCGCGATGTCCTGAATGATTCTTTCAATCGCATCGTGGTGAATGACCGCGTGATGTATGAGAATGTGCGCGATTTCCTGAGCAGCATTGCTCCGGACCAGGTTGGTATCGTTCAACTCCATAAATCGCGAAAGCCAATCTTCGATACCTATGGTGTATCCCGACAGATCAAAGCGTCATTTGGTAAGACATCCACATTGTCGAGTGGCGCGTATATCGTCATCGAATCCACTGAAGCAATGCACGTGATCGATGTGAACAGTGGTCCGAAGATGCAGCGCCGTGATCAGGAAGCATCAGCTATCGCTGTCAATCTTGAAGCTGCCGAAGAGATCGCACGTCAACTCCGGCTTCGTGATATCGGGGGATTGATCATTATTGACTTTATCGATATGCGCTCGCAGGAGAATAAAATCAAATTGCTCCAGGATATGCGCCAGTTTATGAAGCGCGATCGGGCACAACATACAATCCTGCCTCTCAGCAAATTCGGCCTCATGCAGGTCACACGGCAAAGAGTGAAACCAGAAGTCGTCATCAATACCGAGGAGCAATGCCCGACTTGTGAAGGAACAGGGAAGGTGACACCGACCATTTTGATTGGTGATATTCTCAAGCGGGATCTGGAGTTCATTCTCAACTCACGTCCAAAGTCGCGCCTCAGACTGGAGACGCATCCCTATATCTATGCATGGTTGAAACACGGATTACCAAATCAGCAGATGCGCTGGTGGTGGGAATACAGCATATGGATTCCAATTCGCCCCAATAATGACCTTGGCCTGAACGAATACAAGTTTTTTGATAAGAATAATGATGAGATAAGGACGTAGTCTTCAGTCCTCAGTCCTCAATCGGCAGTCTTCAGTCTACAGTCCTCAGTCTGTAAACGGACTGAAGACTGAGGACTGTAGACTGAGAACTATTTCCTCCCCCACACAGCCACTCTAGACTGCCCTTTTCTTCCTTTTGCACCGGGCTTGTACCAGAATTCGATCTTCTGGATATGTCTTATCCCCCCTACCAGGTCTATTACCCTTGATTCTCCACCCTGAGGAATGACGGCGCGCAATTCGACATCCTGAACATCACCATTGTCAAAATGGATTTTCATGTCAAAGAATCTTAGCGGCGCATCAGTGACCCTGAGTTTGATCTGGCGGAAATCATCGCGAAAGTCACCCAGATGTAAGACATCGCGGTCTACTCCATAGTTCACGGTTTTATCACCTATGAACGTCCAGTCTTGCGCAGTCGCGTCAGTGCTCAGGCCTAACACAGCCATCAGGATGATACAAAGGCTCATTAATGTTCTCATTACGTTGATTTGAAGTTTTGAAAATATTGAATTCAGCATACGAAATTAGACTTCTTCCGGCGAGAAATGTTCATTCTTTTGGGTGAAAAAATAATACCAGTTTCCCCCGTCGCATCGGGAATAAAATCCCGATGCTCCAGTGACAATGTATTTGCTGTCATCGGCTTGTTGATGACAAAATGCTCCCAGTTCCTCGTAGCTGCAAATACTATCAATCTCGGGGAATACGCTTACTTCGATCCCTCAATAACTTATGGGATCCTTGTAAACAACATAACACGTTCACGATTCGCCGGAAATACGGTAACTTCGATCTATGACGGCGCTGTTTCTCCATATCTCGGACGTGCTATCTGGTCTTATCACTCTATGAATAATCTGATTACCTGTAATACGACTGAGGATCTCCCATACGGATTCACTTTCTCAGGCCAAAACTATCTGAACAACTACAGTAGAAATTACCTCGGATCGCATTCTACAGGACTGCAATTGAAATTTGCAGAAATCGGAATCCAGCCCGATCGCGGAAATGTCTGGCAGGGAAATTATCAATACCAAGGACTTATCGAAGATAATAACCCAGTGACGGCTGCCTTTAACTCTAGATTCTTTGCCAATCCGAATCAAAACAGTCCGGGAAATATCTATTTCTGTACAAATCTCTATCCTCCATCTGTGAACGGGAACTGGTTTTTACCGAGTTCGAATTATGCATTGCCCTGTCAACAACCAAATCCTCCTGATGATGATCTCATTGAACTCACACCATCTGTCCTTGAGCCTATTGCAAAGGGTACAATTGCACATGCATCCTATACTCCTATAATGGATTGGGTATCTCAGTATTTCTTGCTGGATGCTTTGAAACATAATCCAGCACTACTAAGTCAAAGCAGCGCCCTTGACAGTTTCTATACAGCACAGGCTGGAGGACGGTTATTGGAATTCTGGACGATACAAAGTTTTATTGATTCCTCGCGAACCATGTCCGCCTCAATGACAACGGATTACATCGCATATGCAGACCAGCTGAGGTTACTGACAGATTCTCTCATTTCCGTCGAACTGGCTCTGTCGCTTAGTAGCGCTGATTCTCTTCTGCTGGAAAGTATGAGGTTGGCTATCCTGCAGGAACTGGCAACTGTGTCGCAGGATATGGAATCGCTATGGGCAGATTTTATTTCTGATCAGCAAAGCTTGTTACAAGATGCACTCATATTGAATACTTCGATCATTCCAGCGTCGGAAATTGAAGTCAGCACACAGGATGTCAACGACCTCGACCTCCGTGTCCTGCTAGGTGGTCTTGATACCATATCTGCTTCCGACTGGGTGATGATGGAACGGTATGCCTTCGCCTGTCCCATGACGGATGGACCGGCGGTATTCCAGGCTCAGGCACTGTACAGCACAGTGCAGGACACGATCATCGATGATACACCGGCATGCGAAGAACCCGGACAACAGCAAATCATTCTTTCTAATCTCCCATTTGATGTTTCAGTGTCCTTAGAGGTATCTCCGAATCCAACCGGTGATGGCTGGTGGATTGTGCATCCGGACATACCAAGGATGAAGTATAGGCTCTACTCTGGGGACGGACGGATTCTTGACTCGAAGGACATGCAAGGACTCCGTACATGGATTGCAGCGGATGACCTGCATTCCGG
>DATDQA010000096.1:0-10417 GCA_035292505.1 Saprospiraceae bacterium
ACGAAGGGAAATTCTGAAAATGCTGAAAAAACGGGATATGACAGCCGGTGATATTGCTGCGAAATTTGACATGTCCGCTCCCAGTATTTCACATCACCTCGACAAATTGAAGCGCGCCGGTTTGGTGACGATCGTAAAGCAGGGACAGTTTGTCCTGTATTCCATAAATACAACAATTGTAGACGACTTGCTCCAATATATACTCACTCTTAAAAAATAAGACATGAACAAGTATGTGAAAGAGATCGTACTCTGGGCGTTGATCGTATTGCCCTATGTCTATCTCGCCATCATCTGGAATAAACTGCCTGATGTGGTGCCAATTCATTTTAATTTAGCAGGGAACGCAGATGACTGGTCAAGCAAAACAACCTTGCTCTTTCTTCCGGGTGCATTAGGGCTCGGTATTTACCTGTTGATGCTCTTTATTCCTGCTCTTGATCCAAAACGAAAAATTCAACAAATGGGTGGAAAATATTACTCTCTGCGTCTCATGCTTACTTTTTTCTTCTCAGTTTTGACAATTTATATTCTTTATATCACTCAGACCGGGAGTTTAGAAAAACCAAATATGCTCATTGCGCTCATCGGTGCGTTATTCGCCATGTTTGGCAATTATTTTCAAACGATACGACCTAACTATTTCGTCGGAATCCGTACACCATGGACCCTGGAAAATGAGCAAGTCTGGAAGAAAACACACCGCTTGGCGGGGCGACTCTGGATGCCCGGAGGGGCGCTTATCGTCCTTATTTCCTTTATTGTCAACAGCAACCTGGCTCTTGCGATTATCTTCGGGGTAATACTTTTTTTCATGGTAATTGTACCAGTCGTGTATTCTTATACAGAATTTCAAAAGGAAAAAATACAGAGTCAATAACCTATGATAAGCAGGGTTGAGATAGTACTGTACCCTGCAAGTACGATAATGTCTCACTTTGATAACATGTCACTTTGGTTTTTTTCCAATAGAGGAAGAAGTCAGTATTTGTCTTCGTGCCCTGGAGACGATCAAAGGATAGTATTGCATTCTTTGAACAGGCTGGAACACAAGGGAATCTGATGTCAACATCCAACATCATTAATACCCGTAACCTTCCGGAATAGTCCTATTTTGTCCGCTTCAGTGTTATCAATTATATCATTACACAACTCCCGACACTATGCCGAATGACACCACTGTGAAAAAGGGATTCATTACGCGTTCTCTTGACGTCATTGAGCGCGTCGGAAACAAACTGCCGGATCCGGCAATCTTGTTCTTCTCCCTGATGATCATCGTATGGGTACTTTCTGCTTTGCTTTCCGCGATGACGTTCAGTGAGATCGATCCACGCAGTGGTACACCAATCCAGATCCAGAATCAACTTACCGGCAAATCCCTTGCAGCATTTCTCTCCGGGATGGTGACCACCTTCACCAACTTTCCACCATTAGGAATTGTGCTTGTTGCAATGCTTGGTGTCGGCGTGGCAGAACATGCAGGATATATCAATACGGGTATCAAATATCTCTTGAATATTACCCCAAAGTCACTACTTACCCCGATGCTGATCCTGGTTGGTATCGTTTCGCACACAGCGACTGATGCGGGTTATGTTCTGGTGATTCCATTAGGCGGTATTATTTATTATGTAGCAGGGCGTCATCCATTGGCTGGTATCGCTGCGGCCTTCGCAGGTGTATCGGGAGGTTTTGGGGCGAATTTTATTCCATCAGGCATCGATCCACTTTTGCAGGGATTCACGCAGACCGCCGCGCAGATTATTAATCCCGCGATGCAAATCAATCCTTTGAACAATTGGTTTTTCACTTCTGCATCTACCCTACTCATTGTGGGATTGGGTTGGTTTCTGACTGATCGGATCGTCGAACCGCGCTTGCGAAATGTTGCCATGGATGAAGATCTTGAAAAGCCTGTCCTGCACAAACTCGAGTCACGTGAAAAGCGGGCATTCCTTTGGGCAAACATCGTCATGTTGTTCTGTCTGGTTTTGTTATTCTTCTGGGCACGCCCCGCCAATTCTGCGCTTCGCTCTCCGCAAGGTGATCTGGCTGTATTTTCTGCGCCTTTGATGCGGTCGATTGTACCACTCATCTTTATCCTTTTCCTGATTCCGGGTATTGTGTATGGATATCTGGCAGGGACGTTCAAGAAATCCAAAGACATCGTGGCAGGAATGACCAGGAGCATGGGTGATATGAAATATTATATCGTCATGGTCTTTTTCTGCGCGTTGTTTATTGATGCATTTGGAAAATCGAATATCGGTGCGCTTCTCGCTTTGAAGGGTGCTTCTTTTTTACAGGCCATGCAACTCCCGGGACAGGTAACGATCGTCGGTATTATTCTTCTCACAACTTTCATTAACCTGTTTATCGGCTCTGCCTCTGCGAAATGGGCTTTGATCTCTCCGATCATCGTCCCCATGTTGATGCAGATCGGGATCTCACCGGATCTTACCCAGGCGGCATATCGGGTTGGTGATTCTGTGACAAATATTATTACACCCTTGATGCCCTATTTCCCACTCGTCGTTGTGTATTGTCAGAAGTATGTCAGGAATACCGGTATTGGTACCCTGGCTTCGATGATGATTCCATATACAATTGTCTTTGGGATTATCTGGACAATCTTTTTATTGATTTATTGGATGTCTGGCCTGCCACTTGGCTTACAAGCGACGTATGAGTATGTGGGATAATTGTTCTAACACTCAATATATCTTCGGATATGATCAAATCAAAACTCAAATGAAGAACATTCTATTCTTGGTAATGCTCTTGACAGCAACCGTCACATCGGCGCAGGTAGACACATCGGCGTTGAGTATTTCAGGATTCGTGGAGACGTATTATACCTTTGATATGAATCAACCGGATAATCATACGCGTCCTGCTTTTTTATACAACTACAACAGGCACAATGAAGTCAATCTAAATCTGGGTTATGTAAAGGCCGCTTATGCTGAAAACGCAGTGCGTGCGAACCTGGCTCTCATGGCCGGCACTTATGCCAATGCCAACCTTGCCGCGGAACCTGGTGTACTTCAAAACATTTATGAAGCCAATGCCGGTATAAGAGTCTCCAGGACGAAAAATCTATGGCTGGATGCCGGAATTTTTTCTTCTCACATCGGTTTTGAAAGTGCCCATTCGCCAAGCTGTTGGACTTTGACTCGTAGTATTCTTGCGGAGAATTCTCCCTATTACGAGAGTGGAGTTAAGCTCTCTTACACAAGTGATAATCAAAAATTGTTCGTCAGTGGTTTGATTTTGAATGGTTGGCAACGCATTCAGCGCATAGATGGTAACAATACGCCTGCGGGCGGCTACCAACTTACGATAAAGCCATCTGATAAAATAACTTTCAACAGCAGTTTGTTTGTTGGTAATAACTTTCCAGACAACGTGAGCCGTATACGGGTGTTTCATAATTTTTATGCAATTCTTCTATTACATAAAAATATCGGTGTCATCGCGGGTTTTGATTATGGTGCACAACAAATTGCAAGAAGCAGCAGTGACTATCATACCTGGTATTCGCCCATATTTCTTCTGAAACTTACGCCTGTCGAAAAACTCAGTCTTGTCGGAAGAGCGGAATATTACAATGACAAGGATGGCGTGATCATTACGACAGGAACACCAAATGGATTCCAGACCTATAGTTATTCCGTAAACATTGATTATGCGATTGCTCCCAAAGCACTTTGGCGTCTTGAAGGCAGAGTCTTTGAAAGTAAAGACCAGATTTTTACGCTGGATGATGAGCCGGACAGGCAAAACTATTTCGTGACGTCATCCATTGCCATTTCATTTTGAAAAGTCCGAATAGCCAATAGCGAATAGCTAACGGCTAACAGCTTTTTACAAAGAAAAACTCTCTCCACACGCACAGGTCCGACTCGCATTGGGATTCACAAAGTGAAAACCTTTGCCATCGAGCCCGCCTGCGAAATCGAGAGTTGTATTACACAGGTAGAGAAAACTTTTGAGATCTGTGACGAGTTTGATGCCTTTGTCCTCAAAGACCTGGTCGTTTGGTTTTCCTTCACTAGAAATATCCATATGGTAGCTCAGGCCTGAACATCCGCCACTAGTTACTTCCACCCGTACGAAGTGTGCAGCAGGATCCTTACCCTCCTTACCAAGGATCTCCAGGATGCGGTCGCGTGCTGTCTCTGAAATAAAGAGCATTTCTGTCGGATGTATTTAATTACCCTGTAAAACAGGTGATTGGCGCCAAAGTTCGCAAATCTATGCTACACAGACTGAAAGCCCTACTTTAGATGCCTAATTTAAAATTCAGAGAAAATGGCCCTGGAATACATTGGTCTCAAAAACAAGGTGATCGAATACAAAAAAGTGATCGCGAATGCACATACATACCGTGCCGACTGGAATGCGAATCTCAAAGACTTCATCATCACAGAAGTGCACAGAATGGCGGCGGCGGCGGATCTGGACCTTTCCGTGAAGGTGCAGGACAATGTCGGTAATCTGGAGGCCGTGACATGCTCTCTCGGTCGGTCTGCCAGCGGTATTTTTGAGAAGATCGACGACGATACCAATAAGCCACTCATCAAACACAACGGCACACTCATCTATCAGCAGCTCTTCAATGGCAAAGTGCAGGTGATGATCTCATTCCCGTATATCGAAGGTTTTGGCAATCCACCTCCGCCAAAATTCATTGGTATCTATCGACCGCAGGAACTCAAGCAACCTTTCCTTGAAAGACATCTGGAAGAATTCGTAAAAACGGTCACGGCTTGGGAGGACTTTGATGATGATGAGCCATCACATCAGCGGATTGGATTTAATCAACCCCAGGTGCCCGTGGAATAGCGACTGTTTTTTTGGTTACTGTTGTAATTGATTGCTTTCATCCCGTCATGTTTGGCCTTGATTTGTGCACAGATACTTGCATTTTATGTGAAAATGCATTAGATTGCGCATGATACAACATTCTCTTACTCTAAAATAAAACCTTATCATGAATAAGAGTGGAACTCCTCAGTTTGTCAAATTGGCGACTTTTGTCTCTTTGATACTCCTTAACACACATTCATTTTCACAAGGAACCTTTTCGGGGCACATCGGCCCGGCCATACCCTTGGGGGCTTTTGCAGATGATTTCGATTTTGACACTGACGGCGCTGCGGGATTAGGATTGGGGGTAGGTGTCCAATATGTATATCCCTTGACTGAGAATAGTATTGGATTATTCGGTGGTATTGACATTATTTTCAATGGATTGAATAAAGATATCCGTAATGAGTTTAAGGATGACAATCCTGGCTCTACGTTTACATTCTCGAAATACTTCAATATTCCCGTGTCAGCCGGAGTGCATTACACATATGCATTGAATGAAGATCTTGCCATCTATGGAAAACTTGGTCCTACGGCAAGCTTTCTGAAAATAACAAAATTCAAGTGGGAGGAACCTGGGGATGCCGATTATATCGAAACATATAAATTTTCTGTCACGGCAGGCGTTTTATTTGGCGCGGGAGTGATCCTGAACGACCAGATTGAGATCGGTTTGTCTGTCATGGGCCTTGGAAAGCATAATCTGGAGGGTGAGGAAGATTATGACGGCGATACAGATACTTTTGAATTTGAAAGAAAAGTCGGTCTGTTTAATTTGGTCGTTGGATATATTTTCCAATAATTGCGGGTAACGCAATTACCCGGAGAACTGTAAGTCAAGGCTGTAGCGGTTGGAAGGAGCTCTGCGAAAAAAGATCCACCTGTTATTATCGCTTCCACTTCCTGGGAGAGGGTCTTCCGGATTATACCTTACACATTAATATATATGAGAATTTCTTCCACCTTGTTACGTGAAGAAACCCTATTTGTTCATTTAAACTCTTGACGCTTTATGAAACACACCAGGATTCTTTTCGCGACGGGCTTTTTACTCTTAGGACTCCAGGCCTGGGCACAGCCTGAAAAAGGTTCGATGATGATCGGTGGGACAGCGGGGTTCAACTCGTACAGTCAGAATGATAACACGTCTACAACTTTTAACTTTTCGCCACAAGTTGGATTCTTTATTACCGATAGGTTTGAAGTTGGGGCAATAGTTGCTTTATTTTTCTTTGGAGATGACGGTGATAACTTTAATATCCTTGGCATCGGACCATTTCTCAGATATTATGTAAATGGT
This sequence comes from Saprospiraceae bacterium, assembly GCA_035292505.1. Classification (GTDB taxonomy): domain Bacteria; phylum Bacteroidota; class Bacteroidia; order Chitinophagales; family Saprospiraceae; genus DATDQA01. The sequence goes on from DATDQA010000096.1 coordinate 6,179, forward strand.
TCAGGTGATGCACGATTTTTTGGTCAGGGCCAAATCCAATATAGTAGTACAGATCTTGGTGCTAATTTCGATTCCCAGTCTAATTTTGGCTTTGGCGCAGGATTTGGCATTGATTACTTTCTTAATAACAATGTTGCCCTTGAAGCTATTATGGGTTTCAGTAGTAACAAAGATGAAGGTGCGGATGAAAGCCAAACACAAATCGGTCTCAACATTGGTGTGGCTGCGTTTATCGGAGGAGGCGATGACTAAAGAGATCTTGTTGCTGGTTACGTGTTACGTTTATATCTCGAAACTCGTAATTCGTAATTCGTAATTCGTAATTTTTTTTATCTCTTCACTTTCGTCCTGTCAAGATCTCTCTGCACATCTTTTTCTTTAATTGACTCCCGTTTATCAAAGCTTTTCTTGCCTTTTGCGAGTGCGATTTCGCATTTTGCAAAACCGCTTTCTGCAAAAAAAATACGGTACGGTACAAGCGTCAATCCTTTTTCAGTAACACGACGTTCAAGTTTTTTGAGTTCCGCTTTGTGTAACAATAGTTTACGCATTCGCAACGGCACATGTTGACCGGCAGAGGCAAGTTTATATTCACCGATATGCAGATTCCTGATATAGAGCTCACCACTCTGGAAGAGGCACCACGCATCCCCGATATTGCAATCCCCATTACGCAGTGACTTCACCTCAGTGCCAGTCAGCTGCAAACCCGCCTCCACGGTTTGAAGGAATTCATATTCATATTTCGCTTTGCGGTTTACGATTTCCATGAGGCGCAAGATCGGGAGAAATCATTTCCCCTTTGGGCGAAAATCAGATCCCTATTTTTTGATACCAGAGACTGATCCTCTATGAACCCTGAAATATTCGACTTTGCAAGAATGCATGCTCATCCAAATCCTCATAGAATGACCAGCTTTCTTATGATGACCTGTTGCATCAATTCAACCACAGCAATGTACATCCCTGGATCCAATTTGCTGATGCCTATCTCATAGGAATCATTTGACGTGGTACTCTGATATCCCATTGAGCCATTGGCGTAATATAGTGTCACCCGTTCTATCCGTTCATCCTGGGCGCATTCAATGAACAGATACTCATTTGCTGGATTGGGGTAGAGATAAACACCAACCTCAGTGGAGATGTCGATGGTTTGCGTGATGAACTCCAGGCTGATATCGTCGATCCATAAGGTTCCTTCTGATTCACCGGAAAGAGGGTTGAAGGAATAGAAAACGACAAGTACGCTATCCGGACTTAGCTGTGTCTGGAATGGCTGAATAGGAACATTAAATAGCATATAATCGGATGCTGCGTGCAAGAAAAGACTCCCGGTATCTACAATCACCCTGCTCTCCAGAAGTGTATCGTAGAATGTTGTTTGTACGATGATCAATGCCGAATCATTCTTGATTGATTCGTATTTGTAATAGCCTGTCAGTTTTTCGGGTCTCTCAGAGATCGGTGAACCTGAGCATTCATTGGGAAACACCGGGCATTGGGAACTACTTATTAATGTTCCCGGTACGGCTGTGCCTGCAATGCCAATATAGACGGTATTGAGCTGTGCAGCAAACTTGCCGGAATAGCTATCTGATGTCATTTCAACAGCATGATCGGCGCCTAAGAAGGCACAATAAAGGCGTGACCAGTCTTCTGGTACGGTACAGTCCAACGTATCCCACAACTCAAAATCGCCATTCGGGATATTTTGCTGTGCGAACAGGAACTGGACGCTTAGGAGGAAAACGGTCAGGTGTATGCTGTTCATTGCCGAATATTTTCTTTTTCAACAAGATAAGGACTCCTTGCGGCTTCATGCGAACAATAAGCGCGGAGTATAAGAGAAGATGGTTTGCATTTACCCAAAGTCTGGTAATGACTTCATTCACCAGCGTCGACCCATCCCATCTTCTGCGGAGTTTGCAACTTCGCACCTACAATGTCATACGCATCTTTAGTTATCCGTCTTATGCTTGAACAAGAAGAACAGCAACTTAAGGCACTTCGTGATTCACTGGTTGCGGGGGAACAAAGTGGCAAACCAAAGGCCTTTGATAATGAGGCCTTCAAAAGAAAAATGCATAGGAAATATGTAAAGTCTGATACACAATCACTCCTGGTCTAAGTATACGACATGCCCCGCAGCCCTTCTTATGCGTATACTATCTTACACCCATGTTCCCTTTACATCACATCTTCATTCTTTTCCCGGTTCTAATCAGCATCTGTGCGTCTTCAACAATCTGTGCTCAACCTCTCCCCCCATCAAACTTCAAAGCCACAGCCTTTGACAGACATATCGAGCTCCGCTGGGATCGGAGCACTGATCTTTCAGTCAATACCTACCGTCTCTATCGCGCAGATGATACAGGAGAATTTCAACTGTTCCGGACATTCACTGTCAATGATACTCTCTACCTGGACTTCATCGGTGCCCAGGATGTGGAATACTCCTACTATGTGACCAGCAGATCAATCCTCGGCGAAGAAAGCGACCCATCCCCTGTTCTTACTGCGGCCACATATGCGATGACGGATGATGAATTCCTCGACATGGTGCAGGAATATACGTTTCGCTATTTCTGGGATTTTGCGCATCCGGTGTCGGGCCTTATCCGCGAACGAAATATATCGGATGAAATCGTGACCATGGGTGGCTCCGGCTTTGGAATCATGGCCCTACTGGTAGGGATTGAGCGTGGCTTTATCACACAAGAACAAGGACTTGCGCGGATACTGAAGATCGTACTGTTTCTCGAAGATGCGGATAGATTCTATGGCGTCTTTCCACATTGGATGAATGGTACGACGGGAGAAGTCATTCCATTTGGCCCGCAGGACAATGGCGGTGACATTGTAGAAACCGCTTTTCTGTTTGAAGGATTACTCACAGCGCGTGAATATTTTAGTGGTAATACGGCAAATGACGTCGTGCTACGCCAAAAAATCACCAACATGTGGCAGGAGGTGAACTGGAACTGGTATCGCAACAACAGCAACGTGATCCTCTGGCATTGGTCGCCCAATTTTGGCTTTGTACTCAATCACCAGATCCGCGGCTGGAATGAAGCAATGATGGTCTACCTGCTCGCGATTGCTTCGCCGACGCATCCAGTGCCTGCATCACTTTATGAGACAGGTTGGACAGGTGGTGATTATGAAAACGGGTTTTCGATCTATGGGTACACTCTTGACGTAGGCCCTTTGACAGGAGGCCCATTGTTCTTTGCGCACTATTCATTTATCGGCTTTGATCCGCGCTATTACCGGGATCAGTATGCTAACTACTTTATCCAAAACAGAAATCATACATTGATCAATCGCGCGTATTGCATCGATAATCCTGGAAATTATACCGGCTATAGTGATGTCTGTTGGGGATTGACCGCCAGTGACGATCCTCTTGTCGGTTATCTCGCACATGAAGCAACTCCCAATCGGGACAATGGTACGATCACCCCTACCGCTGCCCTCTCGTCAATGCCTTATACTCCGCTGGAGAGTATTGCGGCGCTAAAACATTTCTACCGTGAGCACGGCGACAGACTGTGGGGACCTATGGGGTTTTATGATGCCTTCAATCTCACACAAAACTGGTTTGCCGATTCTTATCTCGCCATTGATCAGGGACCGATTATTTGCATGATTGAAAACTATAGGACAGAATTGCTCTGGGATCATTTCATGCGAAACCCTGAAATCACTGATGCGCTTGACGCTATTGGATTTGAGCCTGATTCTATATCCGTTTCTTTAACTGTTCTTATCGATTCCGAAGCAGACATTGCACTTTTTCCCGTACCTGCATCTGATAGACTGTTTGTGCAAAATTCTACACCTGAAGATATCCAGGTGGAACTCTATGATATGAATGGTCACGTTATGTTTTCAAAACAACGGATCATTTCCAATGGTACACTGGCATTGAATACCTCTCTAGTGAGTCCTGGTGTGTATATGGTCCGCGCTTCTGGTGGGGCATTCCACTTTGTACAGAAAGTTTTGCTCTTGCCATAACCAGAATCTTCATGCGTTTACCGTTGGCCGTTAGCAGTTTACCGAAAATGAGGCTTATTGTGTGAGGAGATTACCAATACTTTTTTACCTTAGTTTTTCTCACTCTACCGAAACAGGGAAATTTTTCATTTGTATAAAAAAATCAAGATTATGAACAGACGGTTACTCTCATTGCTCATGTTTACCCTTCTCGCGTCCTGGGCATCGGCGCAGATT
>DATDQA010000097.1:0-6627 GCA_035292505.1 Saprospiraceae bacterium
ATAAACGGATTGGCAATTTCTACAATGGCTGTCTTGGAAGATCCTTCTGTATCTGTCACTGTCAGATGATACATACCAGGACCTAAACCCAAGAGCCTCTCACCCGTTGCTCCATGAGCCCAGACAAACTGATACGGTGGCTTGCCGCCGATCGCACGTACTGAGAATGCAGCATCCTGCGCAGTTCCATTACAATCGAGGTATTTCTCCATCGTCGTCGTCACTGTGATAGTTGATTCTTTCTCGATGATATACAGACCTTTGTCTTTTGTACCCACCCAAATGGTGGCATCGTCATCGACAGCTACATAGTTTACAAACTGACTCGTGAAGTATTGTCCCGGACCAAACCGTTGGTATCTGTCACTGTCGATCCGATAAGATGTCATAATATTCGAAGCGATCCACACCCGGCCTTCCGGATCCACTGCGATATCATGAATTTCCGCTTCGATTTCTCTTCGATTGAGAGCGATTGGTGTCCAGTTGTCTTTTGCATCGATGATCCAGATCAGGTCATCGCCGATCGCCCAGAGCTCTTTTCCTCTTCCCCGAATGCGCAGGATGTTGAAGAAGCGTTGATGATGGATCCATTGATCTTTTTCTACCGAGACTGCACCATCTTCTGTCGCAATCCAAACCTTTCCGGACTTTGCGATATATATGGAGTTGATAAAATCGGAACGCAGTTTTGAATTATCGATGTGAAGTTGCTCGACGAGACGAAGATCCGGATCCACTTTCAGTTTAAACACACCATATCCATCCGTACCGATCCAGAGAATCTTTTGATGAAAATCGTATGCAGCTGTTCTCACCCTGGCATTGCCGAGAATCCGGGCCATCGATTCCTTATTCCATCGGATATCATGATTTCCACCGGGAAGCTGTAAGAGAGACATTTCGCCTCCGCTGACAGGGACCTCCGTAGCATGATCTTTCGCGTCGACCTTGTAGAGGGTTTGTGTATTCGCAACCCATTTGATGTTTTCTTCATCGACATGGATGTTGAGAATCGGGACATCTTCAGGTACTACACGGATGCGTTCTACACGCATGACATCCTGGGCCATACCCGTAAATGCGAATAGGCAACCACAGAAACACATCAATGAAAGACGATCCGCTATCGTAAAATCAAGCTGCATATCAATTTTTATTTCCGATGGATGAGGGCGATTAAATTTTTGACAACAGTTGAAACGTTATCAAATTCCCAAGGTTAAACGACTAAAGCATCCATTTCATTGGACGGCATCCAGGTTGGTTTATGGGTGCAAATGTATCGAGAGATTTGGCAACTTTTGGAAAGTTGTCAAATCTGTAGTTTCTTTGCGGCGCTATGGATGAAATGAATTATGGCAAGAAAGGAAGATGCTTCCTGCAGTTCCTGATTTTCCTGATCTTATTTGTCATCCTGTTGATCTGGGTTTACAATAAGAACTCCAAGCTTGCCTTCTAAACGCACTGCCCGGACCGGGTCAGCGTTTTGAGTTTCACATAAAAATTTATTTTAATACATAAGATATTGATCTATATTTGCATGTCCGGTATTTTCTGGTCAGAGAGGCTTGTTTTGCCGATTGGAAAATCGCATCTTTGTGAACAGGTAAAAAGAAATTCTCCCGGCATTCGTTTTTGAAATAGTGTCAACAGATCATTCGTATGCTTAGTCAGAACCTCAGTCAAAAGATGCTTCAGAAGCTGTCTCCACAGCAGATTCAGCTAATGAAGCTCCTCCAGATTCCCACCGCCACGATTGATCAGCGTATCAAAGAGGAACTCGAGGCAAATCCTGCTCTCGATGAGAGCCCGGAAGGCCAGACTGAAACTACATCAAATGAGGACCAGGAGAGCGCTGATGAGTTGGCCAGCCAGGATGATGGCCAGGAAGAGGGATTCGACCTTACAGAATATATTGAAGAGTATGCTGACGACGATCCAATCTCTTACCGGAACACCACACAGTCTGAGACCAGGGGCACAATGCCCATTGCCCTGAACAATACATTCCATGATTATCTCGAGCAACAACTGGGTATGCTCGATCTTGAAGACGAGCGTGAAGTTCTGATCGCAGAACAAATCCTCGGGAGTATTGATGATGACGGCTATTTGCGTAGGGATCCTGTTTCTATTATTGATGACCTGCTTTTTGCGCAGTCTATTCAGGCAACAGAAAAGGAAATTCTCGCAATACTGAAAAAAATTCAACGCTTTGACCCTCCGGGCGTCGGAGCAAGAGACCTGCGGGAATGTTTACTCGTTCAGCTTAATCAGAAAATTGAGAATGATCTGAGTACAGAAGGAAAAGTGCATGCAGGTCGTGATCTTGCTTATAAAATCCTGGAGTTCTACTTTGATGAGTTCTCTAAAAAGCACTATCAGAAATTACAGAAACAGCTTGAGATTACAGAAGCCCAATTACGGACAGCAATAGAAGAGATACTGAAACTCAATCCAAAACCAGCAAGTGCGTATGAGGGTACCGATAGCACCAATATGAACTATGTCGTTCCCGATTTTATCATCGCAAACCGGGACGGGATATTGGATCTCACAATCAACAGCCGTAATCTTCCCGATCTCCGTATCAATGAGCAGTATGTGGATATGCTCCGCTCATACAATAACCGGAAGAAGCAAGGCCTCACCACGAGTAATGATAAACAAGCGATCCTCTTTATCAAACAAAAAATTGATTCAGCAAAATGGTTTATCGATGCAATCCGTCAGCGTCAGCAGACCTTGTATCGGACGATGTACGCGATCATGCAGTTTCAACAGGCATACTTTCGTACCGGCGACGCACGTAAAATAAAGCCGATGATCCTCAAAGACATCGCAGAGATCACAGACCTCGATATCTCCACGGTATCGCGTGTGGCCAGCAGCAAATATGTCCAGACAGAGTTTGGGACACGTAAGCTCAAAGACTTTTTCTCAGAATCTGTCGTCACCACAGAGGGCGAAGAAGTTTCTACTCTTGAGGTCAAAAATGCTCTCTCTGAAATAGTCGTCGGAGAAAATAAAAACAAACCCTTCTCGGATGAAAAACTCAAGCACCTGCTTCTGGAACGAGGGTACGATATCGCACGGCGGACAGTAGCCAAGTATCGTGAACAACTCAATATTCCCGTCGCACGCCTCCGGAGGGAATTGTAAGGATTTATCAATGGCGGATGGCGGATCCCTTTCCACTTTTTCTCAAAAAATCTTCAAAACATATTAAACTTATCAATAAAGTGTTATAATTTGCGGTGCATAGAAAACTACCTCTATGTCACCACTGGCACTTTTCCTCAGTATCATGTATAACCTGGAAAAAAGACACACGCACCTGGCCCGTGGATCAATGCTTTCTGCACCTGCCATCGAATACAAGGGACGCGCCTTCGCTGTTTGCTGTCAGGATCGCATGATTGTGAAACTGCATGATCCGGAAGTGTTTAGTGACCGCGGTATCCATGCTGCACCTGAATACCACCCATTCAACAATGGAGTTGTTCTCAAGTCCTGGAGACAGGTTCCATTTTATTACCACAGCGATTGGGCCGATCTCGCCGAGCTGGCTTTAGATGCATTGCGGGAGGAGATTGGGTAAAACGACGTGCGGCCTACAAGGTGCGGGGTGCGATATGCGAAGTTCAGATACAAGGATATATATTATGTCCTCGTGTAGACGAAACTAAGCTCCATTTTATGAATGCCTCGTAACCCGAAACATTTTTCGGTAATGACTCAGTTTGATAAACCTGGAAGTTGATCTGCTTTTGGATTTTCCCACGAACTACAAGCAAAATGAGCCGCAACCCATTTTTCAGTAGTGCCTCAGTTTGAGAAACTTGGAAATTCATCGGGCTTTGGATTTTCCACGAACCACACGAAAGGACACGAAACACCAATGACACGAAGTACTTCGTGCATTTCTTTTTTCATGAAAATTCCTGCCCGTCCGGTCTTGCTCCGCCGTAGCTATGCGAAGGCGATGTCAGGCGGGCGTGTCTTTCGTGGACGAAAAGCAAAATGAGTCACTCCCATTTTTCTGCGCCTCTTGCACCTCTGGAGGATATTCGTATCTTTTCCTCACATTTTTAAAAACACTCTTGACATGGACGGAAAAACCAAGGCAATTGTAGCTCACATTACATTGATCGGCTGGATTGTAGCGCTGGTGCTGAATAGCCAGCAGAAAGATGAGTTTGCTTCATTTTACATCCGGCAGATGCTGGGATTGATTATCCTGAATTTTGTATGGATTATACCGATTCTCGGCTGGATCGTAGGAATCATTGTGTTGGTTCTTTGGGTCCTGAGCATTATCGGAGCAGCATCAGGAGAGCAAAAGCTCACTCCTGTTGTCGGGCAGTATTTCCAGGACTGGTTTAAAGCTCTCTGAGTTCTGAATAACTCTGTCTGATTTTCTAAAGTCCGTTCTTCTTCTACTTCTTCTTTAGAGATGGGTGAGTTGCATGTGTATTCCGGCATGCAATCCGAAAAATGCATTGCGCGATGCAGCATAGATGCCATCATTGTTCTTTAGTCTCCAGGACTCCGCATTCATATCTGTAATACCGATGCCGCCGCGCAATTCGGTGGTGAAGTGCATCGTCGGTGTGAGTGAGAGTTGAAAACCAATGGCGGCAATGCCCATCACATCCCATTGTATGTAGAATTCTTCATCCGAAGCAGGCTCTCCGAGATTTTCGATTTCTGCCTGGTTCGGATTCCCACCTTCCAGGACAAAGGAGAGAAAATCTGTCTCATTACCATCGAGTTGCCAGCGGATTTCCGGTGAGAGAATCCGGTCGACCTGTACTCCTCCAAGGATATACCAAAGGGGTTTGGATTCCGTCCCTACTCCGGAATATCCCCCTGGTGCATCTGTCAACTGATGCCGGAATGCAAGAGGAATTGAAATCAGACTATAGCGCACATCTTTCATAAAGTGCCGGTTTTTGAACTGATCGTCATATTTCTGGCCACTGGACTGGTAAGACGTTTCGAGTATAAAAGCATTTCGAGGATTCAGAAGGTAAGTGACGACAACACCCCCTCCTATTCCAATATTGACACCATAGTCCATTTCATTCTGACCATAGTTATTCTGGTTTGCAATTCCCGCTGCCTGCGCATCGGCTTTGATGCCAATCAGGAACACAGGTTTATGTACACTTGCTAACTGGGATGCGCTCCCCAATGGCACCAGAAAGACTGAAAGAATAATGATGATACGCATGAATGATCGTTATGCAATGAATGATCAAATCGAAATCTGCCGAACCAACAAAAGAAAGTGACACATCTTCATAAGCAGCTCTATATTCATGACTGAAGGGGATTCCCCGCCTCGGCAAATCCCATATGTTTAATTCCCATGCCGTACATAGGTATCAATCCCGTTCATGTCTTTAATCTTCTTCGCAATTCTCCTGGCCTCATTCAGATCAGTATAGCGTCCGGCACACGCAGTATGATATTCGGATAACTCGAAATTCACGACTTCCGCTTTACTATATCCTAGCTTCTTGAGTTCCTTTACGCGCTCCTCTGCATTGGCACGTGTCAGAAAATTTCCAGCAATCACAAGATGCGTGCCTCCACTGCTATCTGTAGTTGTTACTGTTGGAGGTGTCGTGGTCTTCTTTTCAGAAGGATCGGCGGGGACAACCACAGGATTGGACTTGGGTTCTTGTTGTATTGTCGCCGGTGGTTGATTGGATTCCTGTTCATTTTCAGTTTGCGCCTGAGTTCCCTCTGTGCTCTGCACTTCTTCTGCGGGCATGTCATCATCCGGGATGATGTATTCTTCTCCTTGTTCTTGCGACTGTCCTTCAGGGATTACGTTTGTGGTCGATTCATTTTGGGTTTCCTCACGTTTTGATGAACCCATGAGATGGTTGATCCAGAGGTAGACGAGGAAGAGTATAAAGAGGGTGACAAGAATCGAAAGTAATCTGTTCATGATCCGGTAGTTCTTTTTGACAGAGTGATGATACCGCGACGATCCGCGAACTTCAAAATTACAAAAGAATTAAAACGTATTACGACTTTGTAATATGCGTGATATCCTGCCTGGGTCGAAAGATGAGGATTCATCCCTTGTCTCAGGCCCCGTCCAGGATCTGTCAGTTGACTCGTCGAAGCGATCGTAATGACCGTTCAAAGTCTTCCAGCCCCGGCATCCTAACGCCCGAGGAGGTAGGGTTTGGCAGTCTCACGATATCCGTTCCAACCCGGTATTTCGTCTCTGTGAATGCACTCTGAATTGCGCTTTCAGCCAGGCGAGTGAGGGGAGGCTGACCTCGAAGAGTTCGCAGAACCTGTCCCAAGGGACTCCTTAGGAGCGAGCCCTGAAGCGATACTGTTACAGGGCGAGCGTCTGGGTGGCTGGTCTTAGACCTGTGCAATTTGTGATGCACCCCTTTCAACTTATGTTTGTGGACAAATTGCAGGTCGGTTTATTCGGGCAAACAGTTTAGTCATCCCTCACCCCTCGATCCCCTGAAGGGGAAGTCCGCGCGCAACTTTAATTCGGGGCGGGTGGCGGTTCCACCTTTAGGGGGTAAGGGGGTAGCGGCGGGTAGTTTGTATATGCGACTAAAACCTGCAGTTTGTCACACACCC
>DATDQA010000098.1:0-5687 GCA_035292505.1 Saprospiraceae bacterium
AAGACAAATCAAAATTCGCTGAAACAAAAGTGAAAACAGAAACGAGTGATCAATTGACTTTGAACCAGATTCACGCAAAGGTTCAGGAGTACTTCAGAGTCAACAACACAAGGACGCCAAAGAGTGAAGTCGGTACAAAGGCGTCAGACAACATTATTGTCAAACATGAATTTGTGAAAATTCCTGTCAGCGATACAACAGAAATTATGGTCAACGAAAAGCTTGAAACACTAAAACAGCGATACGATCGGATCATCAGGGCAAAGGTGTTTTACAAAAAAGACAAAGACCCGAATGCCAAAAACTTTGTGTGTGAGATGGAAATCAGTATACCAGGAGAGAATTTATTTGCAAAGTCCAGATCTGAGGAGCTCGCTAAGGCGATCGTGGAGACACTCAAGGATATAGAGAGGCAGCTTAAAAAAAGGAAGAGTAAGAAGGATATCACGAAAGTCAGAAGGTGAGAAAAAACTCAAACTCGAATGCAAGAGAAATCAGTCTTCAGTCCTCAGTCTTCAGTCCTCAGTCCTTAAACATTTAAACCCCTAAACATCTAAACCCCTAAACATCTAAACGCCTCCTCATTTCCTCATTTCATTTATTCTTACTTCGCGGCTGAGCAATTCGCCGAAGAGTTGCCAGCGTTTTTCAGGGTTTGATTCCATGCCCCCATGCGATTCAATGTATTCTTTTACCAGATCGAGACCATAATTATAATTTATGACGTAGGTACGATAGTTTTTAATAAAACTGATCGACTTTGCCGCGGTTTCGGCGTTATATAGTCCATAATCCTGTAACCATTGCATAGCTTCTTCTTCGGTCATTGCACCACCCAATAAGCGCCGGCCAACTTCATTGCGTATATAATTGAGTTTCCCTTTCATGGCAAGCGCTTTGAAATAGAGACTGATTCCGGTTGTATCTAATCCGGCAAGAGGTAATAAGACGTCGCCGGCAAATCGGGTTTTGTCATTACCTGGAAAGACGACGTCGATACCATAGTTTGCCGTCCCTTCTGCAATCAAAGACTGCGGACTGTACAACGGATATACCGAAATCTCTACAAGACCCTGCTCACGATAGAGGTTTTTCTCCAGCAACATATTGTAGACATGGTGTCCCGGATAACTCTCATGGCTGCCCACATCGATAGCCCGGTCAATAAAAATATGCAGGTCGGTGTTGATCTGGATTACACTCTGATAGTTTCCTTTATACCAGTTATATCCGCTCCACGATTTATCGTTGACAAACTCAAGTTTGAAATTCTCATTATCCGGGAGTTGATAATGCATCAGCGTTCTCTTCCTGCACTCGGCAATCGCTGCCTTAAATACCGTGTCCAATTTTTCTTTCGGAATGATGAATCGGTTGGCGATTGCCTGGAACCGCTCCGGCACACCTCCTTCACCGGGAAGCATCGCATCGAGTTGCGAGACGAGCTTTTGAAAGTGTTTTTCATTATGCCGAGGAGCAGCAGTACCAAAGAGATCTTTTGACTCTTCGTCGAAAGAGCCATACTCACTTGAGAAAATCCGGATCCTCCGGTCGAAGGCGATGAGCTGATCACTCATCCAGTGAGCCCGGTGTTGTATCGCTGAATCTGATGAAGAAATCGCCACGTCATTGATTTTTTGTGAAAGGGATTTCACTTTTTGCAACAAACTGTCTTTCGGAAATGATGGTAAAGGGGCACCTGTCGGTTTCAAGGAATCCGGACCATAGTAGGCGTCTACAAAGGATTCATCATATTGACCGATCACGAGTGCCAGGCGTACATAATCTTCGGCGAGATTGTTGAGCGTTTCCAAAGTGTCCGATTGATTGTCTTTTTCTTTACACGAAAAAAGGGTGATGATGAGTAGGGTAGAGAAGATGAATTTTGAATACATAGATATCAGATGTGGCTTAAAAATAGATGAAAACCTAAATTCAATGAGGCTTTCGATCAGAAAAGTGGTATCACTCAACTTAACCTGCAACACGCGTCCGGGATTGTTTGGCCATGACAATCTTTTTCTTGTTTCCAAATTCAACGGAAAGCTTCACTTTTGCTCCAAGTGCGTCGAGGACTTTTATAATAGTATCGATTCGGAAGTTCTTGGTATTGTTTTCAAGTTTGGATATCTGCGCTTTTTGTACACCAACGAACTGCCCCAGTTGTTCTTGCGTCAGGTTCTTTTTCTTACGCGCATCTTTGATGATAGCACCAAGAATTTCCATGTCGAGATCATATTCAAATTGATCTCTGGCAGAGGTACCCGGTTTACCCACATATCTGTCCGTAAGTTTATCTATTGAAGTGAGTTTCATATTGTCAGTATGTATATCAACGGTCTTCAAGACAAAGATAGTTTCCCTCATGGGAAATAATTTTTATGATAAATTGTCATTGCCCGTTGACCAATAGACTCTGCAAGCAATAGGACAGTACCTTTATCACGTCATGCATCAACCTCCTGAAAACAAGAAGCAAGTTTCCGTTACACGCGGACTTTCTTCTGAAGAAGCGGCAAAACGTCTGGAAACTTTTGGGCCCAATACAATCATTGCTCAAAAACAACGGAGTGCATTCTTGATCCTGCTTCATCAGTTCAATAGCCCAATGATATTATTGCTGGGTTTGGCTGCTTCAGTGTCGTTTGTATTTGGGGAATGGTTGGACGGATCAGCGATCATCATTGTGATTTTAATCAATACCATCATCGGATTCTGGATGGAGTTCCAGGCTGTACAGTCTATGCATGCGTTGAAAGAACTGGTCACATTGCCTGCAAAGGTGATACGTGATGAGAGGACATTGGAGATTCCGGCAGAAGAAGTTGTGCCTGGCGATATCCTTTATGTGGAAGCGGGAGACATGATCGCCGCTGATGCACAGATCATCGAATCAGCCGAATTGCAGGCACAAGAGGCAGCCCTGACTGGTGAGTCACTCCCTGTAAGCAAAAAAAGCGGAGAAGTACCCTTAGATACACCCCTGCCAGAACGCAGCAATATGTTGTTCAAAGGAACATTCATCACCATCGGGAATGGTTATGCTGTCGTACAAACTACCGGGATGAAGACAGAAATCGGTAAGATTGCAAGCCTTGTACAGGAAGCACATGAAGCCGCAACTCCATTGGAGAAAAAGCTCGAAGTATTAAGCCGCAAGCTGATTTGGATCACGATAGGTCTTCTGATCGCTGTAGTTATCGCAGGTACAATTAACCAGTTCGATTTACTTGAATTAATCAAGACGGCTATTGCCCTGGCAGTAGCTGCTATTCCTGAAGGGCTGCCAATTGTCGCTACACTGGCGCTTGCAAGAGGCATGATTAAGATGGCCAGATACAAGGCAATCGTCAAAAAACTGTCGGCTGTTGAGACACTGGGAGGGACGGATATTATTTGCACAGATAAGACAGGTACTCTCACTCAAAACCGTATTGAGGTAAGTATCATTTCGTGTAAGAGCGGGACAGCAGAAGTTGAAGGTGAGATGGACCGTAACCCTATTGCTTATCACGCCGGAGGTGAACTTACCCAAAGTCCAGACTTCAAACGCTTGCTCGAGATTGCTGTCTGTTGCAATACAGTAGAATATATCGCAGAAGAAGGGGATCAAAAGATGCTCGGTGATCCGATTGAGACCGGCTTGCTTCGATTTGCTGTTGCGTCCGGGATTGATATTGAAGCATTGCGGAAGGAACATGTCATGGAGGATCAAATCCCTTTTACCTCAGAGAACAAAAGGATGCTTACCCGCCATCGAAGTGGTGATCGCGTCTGGGTTGCCACCAAAGGCGCTCTTGAAGAGATCCTTGTTCATTGTTCTTATATCAGTCAGGATGGAAATGTAGAGGAGTTGAATGACGAGCAGCGGAACGACTGGTTTAAGAAAGGTGAGGAATTGGCAACGAAAGGTCTTCGTATTCTTGGCTTTGCCTGGAAGGATGATGGACAGATGTCTCTCGATGCAACTGACCTGGTTTTCACGGGCATGATCGGATTCCTTGATCCTCCGGTAGCAGGAGTGAAATTGGCATTGGATGAATGCAAAAAAGCAGGCATAGAGGTGAAAATGATCACCGGCGATCATCCTGCCACTGCGCATACCGTCGCAATAGAATTGGGTTTGATCGATGAAAAAGAAGACACTGTCTTTCTGGGCAAGGACATGAAACCGGTGGAGCAACTCTCTGCGGAAGATCGAAAGCAATGGCTACATGCACGCATCTTCGCACGTGTAAGTCCGGCACAAAAACTGGATCTCGTGACCGTATTGCAGGAAGAAGGCCACATCGTCGCGATGACGGGTGATGGAGTCAACGATGCACCGGCATTGAAGAAGGCAGACATCGGTATCGCAATGGGTATTCGCGGAACGCAAGTATCGCAGGAAGTTGCGGACATAGTCTTGAAAGACGATGCATTTACTTCCATTGTCCGGGCAATCAAACAAGGACGGATCATTTTCGAGAACATCCGCAAGTTTGTGGTATATCTCCTTTCCAGCAATCTGAGCGAACTCATGGTTGTCGCTACTGCTGCACTTCTTGGTCTGCACTTTCAGTTACTACCACTGCAGATCCTCTTTATCAATCTGATCTCCGATGTCTTGCCTGCACTTGCCTTAGGTATGAGTCGTGGCAGCGAGGATGTTATGAAGCATCCGCCAAGAAATCCTGGCGAGCCCATCATCACCAGCCGGAAGTGGACCTCTATCTGGATCTACGCCGGTGTGATGGCATTGTGTACACTCGCGGGCGTCTGGGTGCATCATAGTTATTTGCATCCAAGTGATGCCTGGGATCCTCGCTTTTCGAATAATATTCTCTTTCTGTCTCTGATCGGTTCTCAGCTTTTGCATGTCTTCAATATGAGTGAAGGTACACGCTTCTTCCGCGGTGAAGAATTCAGGAATAAATATGTATGGTGGTCGATGCTGATTAATGCCGGTGTGATTTATATTGCTTACATGATTCCACAAGTCACACAGGCATTGTACCTGGGACCAATGAGCCTCCCGGATATCATGGTTGTTGCAGGTGCTACTGTTGCGTCCTTTTTAATCAACAGGATTTTGAAAGGGCTGGGTTGGTTGAAGTGAGGTGTAGCGTGTAATGTGTAGTGTTTAGTGTGTATTGTTTAGGTGTTTAGATGTTTAGGTGTTTAGCCGTTTAATAAACGCTTCGAGCGAATGTTCATCAGATGTATATAAAGTGATGCTAAGACTGTTTGACTCAATGAAAACTAACCCATTCGGCTACCAGATTGACTTCAAGCGATAAGCCTTTCCACTAGTCAATGCCGCATCACCTCCATTGCTAAACAACTGCGTCTGTGTGTAATCTTCATTCGGGAAGTAAATCTCGGTCATCGCAAGCCGGCCATCGTCCACAAATACTTCTACAGAGGCGACATCGATCAATGCCCTGATCTTCATCATGCCCTGTGGTATATACGGTGCTGAATCGACTCTGGCAAATTTGTCCGAGAAGGATGCCTTACCTGAGTTTGTCCGGTCAATGTAAAATGTGCTGTCCGTCTTTTGAAAGCCAACGATGACTTTCTCACCTTTTGTGTTTTTCAATATAAAACCAAAATCATTTGCTGTTGATGACGAGAGATCAAACTCCAGTTCAAGTTCTAACAGGGTTGCGTTTTCGCTAATCTTGACAGAATCTCTGATCTCTTGT